>CAZPSP010000097.1:0-9822 GCA_964589285.1 uncultured Dehalococcoidaceae bacterium
GTGATATGTGCCGACCTGCCTTTTTCTGGCATGGCCGGGAATAGAGTGCCTGGCGATGATAGATCCTGAACCAAGTTCAGGATGACCCTGGTGGAAGACGAGTATCCCCCAATGGTCCAAGTATGATGGTCCACTCCGGTAAAAATAGTGGGAGTGGCCTCATTTTTCAGTGAGCGATGCGACCGGGAACCAGCCTAAATCGTTCCCCGGAGCCTGGGATCGAGGGCGTCACGGAGGCCGTCACCGACCATGTTGAAAGCGAACACCACCAGCATGATGGCGATGCCGGGCGCGAAGGAAAGCCATGGGTTGGTGGTCAGATAGCGGTAGCCGTCATTGACCATGCTGCCCCAGGCGGCGCCAGGCGGTTTGATGCCGATGCCGAGGAAGCTCAGGCCGGCTTCAGCAAGAATAAGGCCGCCAATCTGCAGCGTAATGAGCACGATCATCGGCGGCGCGGCATTGGGCAGGATATGCCGGAACATGGAACGCCAGTTGGTGGCCCCGGCAGACCGGGCCGCCAGGATATAATCATTTTCCTTGATACTGAGGGCCAGCCCGTGCATGACCCTGGCGTAGCCGGGCAAGGCGCCGATTCCGAGGGCGATGATGACATTCTGAATGCCGCCTCCGAGTATTGCGGCAATAAAGAGGGCGAGGATAATCATCGGGAAAGTCATCAAAAGGTCCATAACACGCATGATAATCATATTGATGATACTGCTGCTGAAATAGCCCGCAATCAACCCGAGAGACATCCCGGCGGCGGCGGCAAAACCCGCCGTGGCGAAACCGACCAGGATTGCCGTCCTCGAGCCGAAGATGAGGCGGCTCAAGGTGTCGCGGCCGATGGAATCGGTACCGAGCAAGTGTTCCGCGCTTGGCTGCGCCAGGACATTGTACAAGTCCCGCTTGTAAGGGTCATAGGGCGCGATCTGTTCAGCAAATATCGCCGCAACAATCAGCAGTATGAGTACCAGAAGCCCGAATATGACCATCTTGCGCTGGAAGAAGACCCGAGCGAAACGCCGCAGCTCGTTCACCCTTGGCGGCGCTTCAGAGAATCCCGGGGCTGAAATCTGGTTTTCCGTCATTTCTCCAACTCCCCTAGTCATAACGGATCCTCGGATCGAGCCACCCGTAGGAAACATCAACGAGCAGGTTAACGATGAGGACAATACCGCCAAAGATCAGCGTACACGCCTGGACCACCACGTAATCCTGGGCGAAGATGGCTTGCACCATCAACCTTCCCACTCCCGTGATGTTAAAAACCGTCTCAATGAATACCGAGCCGCCGAATATCATACCCACGGCAAAACCCATGAGGGTAATGACCGGAATGAGGCTGTTCTTTAACAGGTGCCGCACGACGATGACCCGCTCCCGCAGCCCTTTCGACCAGGCAGTCCGGATGTAGTCCTGCTGGACTACTTCCAGGACGCTGGAACGCATCTGGCGGGACATCGAGGCCAGCCCGGTAACGCTCATGCAGATGACCGGCATGATAAGCTGCCGGGTATTGAGCCAGAAATCTTCAAACGGGGAGGTGTAGTTGCCGATGGGCAGCCAGTGAAGCTTCAGGCCGAAGATATACATCAATAAGATGCCGAGCCAGAAAATTGGTATGCAAATGCCGATATAGGCCAGCGGGGTAACGATCTGGTCGGCGATCCTCCCGCGACGCAGCCCGGCCAGCAGACCGGACGCGGCGCCGAGGAGCGTGGCAAAGATGAAGCTGAGCACACCCAGATGAATGGTGATGGGCAGGCGTTTACCGAGGAGCCCGCCGACATCCTCGTGGTAGGTTATTGATTCACCCAGGTCCCCCCGGAATATATCGCCTATCCAGATCAGGTACTGCAGGTAAAGCGGTTTGTCCAGGTTATACTGCGCCCGGAGCTGGTCCATGGCTTCCGGGGTCATCGACGAATAACCGGATGACGATGAAACATAAATGAGTATCGGGTCGCCCGGTAAAAGGCGCATGAAAAAGAAGACGAGCAATGTCAGCATAATGAGGAGGATGAGTGCCCACAAGAGCCTTCTAATAATGTATGTCGTCAAATCCCTGTTCTCCGTCCAGAATGGCGCCGCAACCAGGCTTGGTATGCATCGTGCTCACTTCGTCTACCTTCCCCAACCGATGCATGCGTTTTGACTGATAAGGGGCCGGGCTCCGGCAGAGATGGAGCCCGGCCCTCCAGATCCAGTGAATTAAGCTATTTGTCCATCCAGTCCAGGTAGTTGTGCCAGACCATAAAGTGGTGCTTGTTCAACTCGGTATGAACATAGTCCCTGGTGATATAGAATCCGGGCGCGTAGTAGAGGGGAACGATGATGGCGCGTTCGCTGAGGAACGTCATCATGTTCTTGGTGGCCTCATGCATCTCATCGATAGTCGGTGCGAGGCGGACTTTTTCTACCAGGTCCAGGTATCCATCAGGCCATTGCAGGCTGACATAGGGGAAGATAGGCTGCGGCCCGAAATGGACGAACCAGCCGATAGCGAATTCAGGATCGATCGGGCAGGAGAACTGAAGCAGCCCGTTCGGCCAGCCTTCACCGTAGATTCGTCCGAAGAACTTGCCCGGGTCCTCCACCTGGATATCGACTTCGATATTGACGTCACCCAGGAAGCCCTGGATAGCTTCCGCCAGGTCGGTCGAACCCTGGAGTTGATAGATAGTGGTCTTGAAACCATCAGGATATCCGGCTTCCGCCATCAGTTCCATGGCTTTATCGGGATCAAACTCGCGAATCTGGAAATTGGGGTCAAAACCCTGGCTTCCCTTGGGACCAAGGCTCTTTACCGCGACACCCTTGCCATAGCCAAGCGCAGCCGCGAGGGCGTCACGGTCGATGGCATACTCCACTGCCTCGCGGATCTTCTGGTCCTTGAAGATGGAATCCGGTGATTTGGTATCCGGAATGAGGTCAGAGTAGAAACCGCCGAGCTGCGGGATACCGACGAAGTTGAGGTTCATCAGGTCGATAGCTTCTTTCAGCGGCAGACCCGAGCAGGTATCGCCTTCACCGGCCTGCATCTTCGTGGCGGCGATGGTGGCATCGGCAACGAAGATGATTTCAATGCCGTCCAGGTAGGGATATTCAGGGCCGCGCCAGTAGTTGTCATTGCGGACCATTTTCAGGGAAACATCTCGTTCAAAGCTTTCAAACTTGAACGGGCCGGTGCTGACAAAGTGGGTGATGCACCATTCTTTGCCGTTAGTCTCGAGTGCAGTGGGAGAGAACATGGTCAGCAGGTTATAACCATAAGAGTGCAGCATCATGGAAGGCGTGAAAATGGCGTTGAGGTTATACCGGAAGGTATACTCATCGACGACTTCAACAGAATCGACATACTGACCGTTGGCGAGACGTTTGCTTTCTATCAGGAGATCGACATTCTTCTTGACTGCCTCGGCGTTGAAAGGAGTGCCGTCATGGAACGTGACGCCTTCTTCCAGATAGAAGGTCAACGTCTTGTTAACGTCATCGATTTCCCAGTCCTTAGCCAGTTCGGGCTCGAAATTGCCGTTCCCTGCCCAGAAGACCAGCGTCTCAGCATAGGCCTTCGCCATGCTTTCATCGGAAAGGTTCTGTTCCGGAATGTAGCTCAGGTTGCTGGGGTAATCAAGGTACACTCTGCGGAGGATGCCGCCGGTCTTTACCCCGGCGGGTGAGGTCGGAGTAGAGGTCTGGGTAGTGGTGACACTGGTGGATGTGGTGGCGGTGGTGGAAGACGTTGCGGTGGTCTGGGACGTCGTCGTTGTGGCGGAAGGAGTCGAGGACGTGGTAGTAGTGGTTTCGTCTCCGCCGCAGCCTGCCAGTAACAGCGAGCCGACAACGATGGTTATCAGGAGTAAGAACAGTGTTTTTCTCGTGAGGGACATGATTTGTACCTCCCTAAGTTTCAAATATTTTACCAGAAGACAATCAGTTTTCCGTATATCATATCACAAACCGGCAGAGTACACCGGGACCATGTACGACATCAACCCGTCCCGAAGCGGCTATACCAAATAATGACGGGCCAGCGCCTCCCGGTGCTGGTGCGGTGGAACAATGAATCGGGATTTTGAGTCCGGTGATACCTCCCTGGGCGCCTTACATCAGCCTGTAATTATCGTCTTATTATAGTCGTCCAGACTTAAAAGTCAAGATTTTTCCAGAAACCAGAACCATAAAAAACCGGGGATTTCCCATGTTACGAATATGTGAAAAGCATTGACAGGGGAGAATCTTTGGAGTAGAGTGTCTGATAATCATTTCGGCGTTGTTTTATGTTATTTTCCAGGAGTCCTGAACAGTAAATACGTGAATTGCTAGCTTCTCGCATAGTTGCCGGTCTTCCTTTCACTATGCTGGTAACAATAAGGAGGTGGTGGAGTGTAGTTGATAAGAGGGTTGCTACGGGTTACCAAATTTAGCCGGAGGTCAGATCTAATCATGAAGAAGTTGCTGTTCATATCGATAGCTGTTCTCGTTATCGGTGCGCTTCTTTTCACCGGGTGCGGTGAAGAGAAGACCACGACCACCACCTCTTCTCCCTCAGCCACGACCACGACGACCACAACCACGACCTCCACGGCGTCCCCGACCGCTGAACCTGTCTACGGCGGGACCTGCCGTGTTATCAACGCTTCCGGGGTCAGTATCATGGGATACTCCCTGGAACAAAGTCCGCTGGACCTCTTCGTTCTCCTCTGCGGGGTGGAGAAACTGGTAGAGTATAACGATAAGCAGGAACTCAAGCCCTGGCTGGCGGAGAGTTTCACGTTCGACGATAACGCCAAGACGATCACCATCAAAATGCGGGAAGGCATCAAGTTCCATGACGGTTCGGACTGCGATGCCGATGCCATTGCCTGGAATTACGAACAACAGGTGATGAACAAGAGGATAGGCTACCTCGACCAGTGGGGGAGCCTGGAAGTCAAGGACAAATTAACCTTCGTCATTAACTATACCGGTTCCTACAATAACCAGTTGAAGGTTGCCTGGCTCTGGTCGCCTCCCATGTATTCCAAGGAGGCTTTCTTGACGGCCGGCGGCACGATACCTTCCGGCAGTGACATGGAAAAGAGCAAGGACTGGGCCCGCCTTAACGTGTCCGGCACCGGCCCGTTCAAACAGGGTGAGTTCATCCGTGATGTTTCGCTCCGCATGGACCGGTTCGACGAATATTGGGGCGGTAAGCCTTACCTGGACCATATCATGTATTACTTCATTCCGGACCCAGTTACCGCCACTTTGAAGATGGAAGCCGGAGAAGCGGACCTGTACTTCGGCACGGCAATCAATGACCAGTTGACACTGCAAAACGCGGGGCTTAAGAGAATTGTGGGACAGCCCACGATCTACTGCCTGTACCCCAACATCAAAGACCCGGCGTCCAAGTGGCAGAACCTGGCGCTCCGCCAGGCTATCGAGTACGCGCTGGACAAAGAGGGCATCGCTACCGCTTTCGGTTTCGGTTACGCCAAAGCGGCCAAGATGTTCGTACCGAAGGGAGCCTGGGGTTACAGTGATTCCTGGGAAGGCCGCCCCTACAACGTTGAGAAAGCAAAAGAGCTGCTGCAGGAGGCTGGCTATGCCGGGGAAACCGTCAAAGTCATGGTCCTGACAGGCACACTGGTGGATACGGCCACGGCGGTCAAGCGGTACCTCGACGATATCGGTATGCCCTGTGAAGTAGACATCGCTGACCCGGGCAGGTACTATGGCGCACTGTACGGGACCGGTTGGGATGACCTGATCATCACCGGCTTCGGCGTGATGGGGAACGCACTGGAATCCTTCCAGAACAACCTTGGAGACCAGCCGCTGACCCATATGGGAGGCTGGGAATTGCCCGCCGATATACTGCCCTTGAGCCAGAAATCAAGGACCTATGCCGATGTCGCCGGCCAGAAAGCGGCCACCGAAGAGTTATTCATGGCGGTATCCGAGGGCGCTTACCTGATCCCGATCTACCAGATAGAGAGCGCCAATATGGCCAGTCCCAAGTTCCATACCACACTCGGGGCGGAATCCGGTTTCTCCCAGTTCTGGGCGAAATACTGGCTCGAACCGTAAAGCTGACATAGTTGGATCAGCACCGGGTGAAAGCCTGCCTCAGGCCTTCACCCGGTACCCGGTGGCACAAAAACCCTGAATGAAGGCGGAATAGGGCATGTTACCATATATCATTCGCCGGCTCTTCATGGCCGTCATCATCATCATCCTGGTGACCATCATGGTTTTTTCCGCCATGCGTCTGCTGCCCGGCGATCCTTTGTTGATTTTCCTGGGACAGAATGCGAACGTCGCCCAGATGTCCGACGAAGCGCTCAACGAACTGCGCCGTGAATACGGACTGGACAAGCCTCCGGTCATCCAGTACTTCAATTGGATAGGCGGCGTCCTGAAAGGCGACCTGGGGAGGTCCATCACTTACCGTGATGAAGTAGGCACGCTGATGGGGCAGCGGTTCCCCATCACCATTCACATCGGCCTGGTGGCGTTTATCCTGGGCAATGTCATCGGGGTGTTCCTGGGGATTATTGCAGCGCTGAGAAGAGGTAAGTGGTTCGATGCCGGGGCCACTGTCTTTTCATATATCGGGGTTTCCATACCGGTTTTCTGGCTGGGCTTTATTCTGATGTACATATTCGGCCTCAGGCTCGGCTGGCTGCCATTATCCGGCTATATCCCGCTTTCACAAGGTTTGTGGGAGAGTACACGACATATCATAATGCCGGTTGTCTGCGAGATGGTGACCGGTCTGGCGATCATCATGCGGCAGACACGGTCCAGCGTCCTTGAGGTCAGCCGCCAGGACTATATCCGTACTGCCTGGTCGAAAGGGCTGCGGGAACGGTATATCGTGCTTAAACACATGCTGAAAAACAGCCTGATACCGGTGGTAACGCTGCTCGGCATGGGCATCGGGATCATCTTCGGGGGATCCGTGCTGATAGAAACGGTTTTCGCCATACCGGGCGTCGGCAGACTGCTGGTACAGAGCGTTTTTCAGCAGGACTACGTGGTGGTGCAGTCCGGCGTGCTGGTTATATCAGCCATCGTCATCCTCAGTAATCTGCTTGTGGATATATCTTATGGCTGGCTCGATCCCAGGATACGGTTTGGTTAGGAGAGTTCTTTCATGATGGATACGACCCTGGGTTTTTCCGAAGCTCCGCCGCGAGTCAACGAGTGGAAGCGTTTCTGGCGTGTCTTTTTCCAGCGCAAGCTCATCATGATCGGGCTCATCATATTATTCATCCTGGTCATAACGGCCGTTTTTGCGCCGCTGCTGGCGCCGTACGATCCGTATCGCGGAGAAATGCGCGATCCCCTGGCCCAACCCTCGAGTAAATATCTACTCGGTACCGATATCCAGGGCAGAGATACACTCAGCCGGCTGATTTACGGCGCGCGGATGGTGCTGATCGTCGGTTTCATCACGGTGGGCGTCGCCGCGGTCCTGGGGGTCATACTCGGCGTGGCCGCCGGTTTCTACGGCGGTATTATCAATATGATCATCATGAGGCTCATGGATGCTCTCATGGGCTTCCCCATGATGATACTGGCGCTGATACTGGCAGCCGTCCTCGGGGGTGGAATCCAGAATGTGATCATCGCCCTGAGCGTCGGGGCGATACCGGGCTATGCCCGCGTGATGCACGGCCTGACGCTGAGCATCAAGGAAGCCGACTATATCCTGGCGCAGAAAGCCATGGGGTCCAACGACTGGCGGGTGATGCTCCAGCATATACTGCCGAACGCATTGCCTCCCATGATCGTGCTGATAACGCTGCAGCTTGGCACCATCATATTGGCGGAAGCCGGTCTGAGCTTCCTCGGCATCGGTATCAGGCCGCCCGGGGCCGCCTGGGGCGCCATGGTCAGTGACGGTTACAAATACCTGCTGACGAACCCGGTGCTCTCCTTCGCGCCCGGCCTGGCCATCATGCTGGTGGTCTTCGCGTTCAACCTGGTGGGCGACGGCCTGCGGGACGCGCTCGATCCGAGACTGAGAGGGCTGCTGTAGCGGCCGAAAGATTTACACAGAGTTATTTCTTGACCCTGTCTCCGAAAAGGTCTTTCAGTACCTGGAGCGTTTCCTTAGAATAGCCGTCGATCGTATACTGAAGCTTGCCGCTGTTCGATTCTATTTTAAATTCCGTGAAGGTGCGGCTGATGTCATCGCTGGACCGGTTATCCGTTTTTTGCTTGAATTCGATCTTGCGGACCTGGTCGTTCGGGATAGCGAAGTTACCCGGGCTGTAGTTAAGGACCTCTTCCGGCGGCATGGCGCGGTATCTCTCGGCATAAGTGAACGTAGCCTTGAGCTGGTCTCCCCAGCGAGCGAAAAATCCCTTACCTTCCTCTTTACCCTTTTGCTGCGCTTCCGCGGCGGCTTCTTTCAACATGTCGGAAGTCATCTCAGCGAAGATCAAACGCCGGTCGGTAATGATAAGCGAAAACGAGTCCCATCTTCCGAACGATTTGGGTTTCTTGACGAGTGGCAGCAGAGTGATCGTGTTTTCTTCCATGAATCCAATCCTTTTATGAAAATGGGAAAGCGGCTTTTCCGCATCCTCAACCAGTATAACCCAGGATGCAGTTCTTACGAAAGGCGCCCAAAGGTAACAGTCTTGTCAGGGCCCGCCTGCCGGCCATTACCGGGGCGAAACCATTGTTTATCGGGCACTCCCGTTATGTTATAATTCCGTCAAAATATAGTTGTGCAAGGAGAAAAGGATGGCTGAGTTAAAATATGCAGATTGCCTGGTCCAGAAACACGGCTCCTTCCCCATGGAACTGCTCGGTGAAGACGGTAAACCCCGCCAAGACATCGTCCCGGGCGTGAAAACCACGCACATCCTGACCGCCGATGAGAGCGTTCAGAAGGGCTTCTTCTTCGTCGACGGTATGTGGCTCTGGGAAGGGGCGGCGACGGAACCTGTCGGGGCGCCGCACACCCATGATTTCGACCATGTGCTGTGCTTCGCCGGTGGGCATATCGATGACCCGCAGGACTTCCAGGGCGAGATCACCGTCTGGCTGGACGGCAACAAGGAAGTCATCAAGCGTAACAGCATCATCTTCGTTCCGGCGGGCGTCGTCCACGGACCGATACTCTTCAACAAGATACCGAGACCGATTTACTTCTTGACCGTCGCTATCACCGGTACCTACTCGCGCACCGTCGTTCCCCAGGTGACCAAACCTGCCTCGGAGAAGAAGTACGCCATCGTCGACGCTCTTTACAAGGACTTCAGCGTGGCAGCCGATAAAGACGCTCCTCCGCCTCCCCCGCCGAACCCCAACATGAAGGGTGCACGCATCATGCATATCGAAGAAGACGCCGTTCCCGGTGCGTTTTACGTTGACTTCGTCTGGATCTTCCAGGGCGACGGCGGCGCACCGGCCAAGGTGCACGACCACGACTGGCCGGAGCTCATCGCGATGGCCGGGGCCGACCCCGCGCATCCTTACGACCTGGGCGGCGAAATGTCCATCGAACTGGGCGGTGAGTACCACCGCACCGGCAAGAGCACGCTGGTTTGCATCCCCGCACACCTCGATCACTGCCCCTGGCTCTTCCACGATATCAAGAAACCGACGCTGGTCTTTACCGCCGGGCCTTCTCATACCTATACCGGCTCGCACAAGAAAGAAAAGTAGAAGATCTTAGTTCAGGATATAGACGAGGAGCCAGCCATTCGGCTGGCTCCTTTTGTTTATTGCGGGAAAAACAATCAAGCTGTCAGTACGTTCATTTTGGTTAGTACGGATTGCTTCGGTCCCAATGATATCGGGACGCTCGCA
>CAZPSP010000098.1:0-9805 GCA_964589285.1 uncultured Dehalococcoidaceae bacterium
TCGATGGTTATTCAACCTAATGGAGCCTTATACAGTTTCAAACTATCCTGAAAACTGACTGACCTTGTGTACCTCTGAACCATTTCCAGACTTTCCCATCTGCCCAAATCTTTAATGGTCATAGTGTCAACACCTGATTTTCGGAGAAGGCAAGCAAAAGTCCTTCTAAACGTATGAGGATTGCAGGGTAAGCCCGTCTTTTTGGCAAGTCTAACGAGCATGGATTGTATACCATTCCTGTTTAATCCCCAAATATTCCCAATAGGAACGTAGGATTCAAACCACTGCTTTAGGAATACCTTTGAGAGCTTACCAAACGGGGCATACGCGGCTTTTCTACCCTTGCCAATGATTTGTATCATATGGTTATCCCAGTCAATATTGGTTGCCCGTATATTAACAAGTTCAGATAGCCTTAGCCCACTTTCAGCAAATAGGGCAATGATAGCTTTGTCGCGCACATTGTCAGTTGCATTAAGAAGTATATTGACTTGTTCAGTAGAAAGTGAGGGCAGTATGGGTTTACCGAGAATCGGGGCAGGCATACAGCCAATGGGATTCTCAATACCATATTCAGCTTCAAGCCAACGGAAAAACGTCTTTATTGCCCTGAAAGAGGCATGACGAGTGGCATAACCATTTTCGTTCGGAGGGATTGAGTTTAGATAAGATTCAATACTTGCTCTTGTTGCCTTCATACAATTTACTACCGATGTGAATTTCCCAAGTCTATCATGGTAAAATTCGATAGTTCTTTGGCTGACCGCCATTGCTTTACGTGACTTAATAAAGAGGGCAAGATAATCTTTCTCCAGTTTGGATTTTGGAGCTATTGCTAATAGGAGTTTTTCTGAAGGTGGGCATTTCCCGTGCTTAACTTGGGAAATATAAGATTTACTTAATCCGCTTAGTATTGCGAGTTCAGTAACTGAGGTTTTGTTAAGTATTTTGAGAGTGTTTTCCTGCCTTCCAAGCAGGCTGTCGCGGGTTCGAACCCCGTCTCCCGCTCCATTTCACGCCCCGGGGTATTTCTCTGGTTCTATTGGTTCCCGAAAGTTTTACGCCGTGCGAGGAAGGGATTCTGTGAGCGGAGCATTCTCAGAAGTCAAGCTGTTCCAGGTAAAACCGGAGAAAACCGATGAATTTGAAAAGCTGGTCGAACAGCTTCAATCAGAGCAGAAGGCCCGGCCCGGTTGTACTCTTATCCGTTATCTGAAGCGTTTTTATCTCCTGGATGATAATCAAAGACCCCGGCAGATAACGAAAATCGTTAAATGCGTCAAGTACTATTCTTACTGGGAATTTGATTGTGAAGAAAACTATGCCAGCGCCATCCAATGGTTTATCAATACACACTTCAAGACGCTGAATAAATTGCTGATAATGCCGTTCGATATCAATTGCGGCAATACCGTCGCGGGAGCAATATGACCGGTCCGCGGTCAAACCGCGGCAGTCGCGCTATTCGGCCTCCATATCTTACTAATACGGCCTTACATAAAACCAGGCTGTTTCCGTCATCACCCTGAAATGGTCTTTCTCAGGATGGTCCGGCATGACTCCCATCCCGATAACGCAGCTTTCACAGATCGCTTCGCCTTTATGCTCATAAACCTTCCCCGGGTAGTCGTTCGGTTCATCAGTGAATTCGGCGCCGCATTCTTTACACTTTATTTTCATTCCGTCCTCCATTACCAATAATGTATTGAATAGTGTATCACGGAATAGGTATAAAGGAAGGGGCAGATCAAATGAAGTGCGATAAGTGTGATTAGTACTGTCAGAACGAAACGATATGATACAACCCGTTGCTGAAAAATGCCGAGTGCTACCCCGGCGCCTCGACAATCAGCGTCGTTCCTTTGCCCGGTTCCGATGTCACCTCCAGCTTCCCCCCCACCAGTTCCGCCCTCTCCTGCATGCCGGCCAGGCCCAGCTTCCCGTACTTGGCTAGGTCGCCGGCTTTCCCCGGCATATCGAAGCCCTTCCCATTGTCCTTGACCGTTACCCGCGCCAGGTCCTCTTCGAACTCTACCGTAACTTCCGCTTTCGTCGCCCGTGAATGCTTCCGCACATTGCTGAGAGCTTCCTGCGTAACGCGGAAGAGTGCCACGGCGACCTCTTCCGGTAACCGGTGCTCCTCACCGATGAACTCGACACTGGTCTCGATGCCGGCGTACTTCTTCAGGTTTTCCGCCAGCCATTCAATGGAAGGCAGCAATCCGAGCCGGTCGATCATCGCCGGCCTGAGGTCCTGGCTGAGACGCCGCAGGCCCTGCAGGATGTTGTCTGTCTGCTGCCAGAGGTTCTCCAGTTTGTCCCTGACTTCATCAGAGATGCCTTCCTTGACCATGGTCAGGGCATCGAGCTGCCGTGATAGCACAATGAGCGCCTGGATGGTGTCGTCATGGAGCTCCATCGATATGCGCTTCCGTTCCTCTTCCTGCGCCCGGGTAGCTTGCCGTATGTAAAAGCGCAGGTTCTCGTCCAGCCGCTTCTTTTCCGTCACATTACGCCCGATATGTTGAAATGCAACCGGCTTGCCTTTTTCATAGACAAGCGTGGAAGAAATCTGCATGTCCACTTCCGTCCCGTCTTTCCGCGTGATATGCTGCTCGTAAGGCTCAACAGTCTGGCCCGAGAGTAACGTGTCTCGGATTCTCTCAGCGGTTGCTATGCTGTCTTCACCCGTCACAAAGGCGCCGGCATTCATGGTCAGGATCTCTTCCTTGGTGTAGCCGGTCAGTTCTTCCGTGGCATGGTTGATGGCGATGACCTTACCATCCAGTCCGTGGACGATGATGCTGTCCCCGGCATCTTCGAATATCTGGCGGTACCGCTGCTCGGATGACCTTAACTCTTCCTGGGCGCTTTCCAGTTCCTTCCGGTAGTCCCTCTCTTTCCTCAGCGTGATGAATGCCATTGAAAGCAGGCTGCCGATAACGAATACCGTCGATGTCTCCAGCGCCGCATAGACCGGCTGTTCCGAGAAAAAAAATACCTGGGGCAGCATGGCAAACAGTGCCAGGAATGACATGGCCAGCGATCCCTGCCATCCGAGCAGGAAACCGCAGAGCACGATGGGAATAAGATAGAGCGCTCGGTTCAGCGCATGTTCGGCCACGCCCACGGATGAAAGCCATTCTGACAGGGATTC
Organism: uncultured Dehalococcoidaceae bacterium; assembly: GCA_964589285.1. Taxonomy (GTDB): domain Bacteria; phylum Chloroflexota; class Dehalococcoidia; order Dehalococcoidales; family RBG-16-60-22; genus DAOUEG01. The sequence goes on from CAZPSP010000098.1 coordinate 3,158, forward strand.
CGGGCTGCGGATTTGTTCCGAGTAATGGAAGAAGGTAATGACCGCGAAAAGCAGCAGGATGAGCCAGAACCACGGCCGGCGCAATTGAAAAAAGAAGTTTTTGTCTCTGCTTACGGATGCGTTCCGGAGTCTTTCAGGGAATGTCATCGAGCGTTACCCAACCCTCTTTTAATGCCCTGACCACCGCTTCGGTCCGTGAACTGACCTGCAACTTATTGAAGATATGCCCGAGATGCGCTTGGACGGTCCTCAGGGAGAGAGACAGCTCATCGGCGATCTCCTGATTGGTGAGTCCTCTCGTGGCCAGCCTCATGACATCCATCTCCCGGTCGCTGAGCAGTTCAGTAGACTTGCGGGCGGCGGGTTTATCGGACTTCGGTACGAAACGATTAAGCACTTTGCGCGCGATGGCGGGATGGAGGACGGATTCGCCGGCGTTGACCTGGCGCACGGCGTCGATGAGTTCGCGCCCGCGCACGCTCTTCAATAGGTAGCCGGCCGCGCCGGCTTCGAGGAGACTGAATACAAATTGATCGTCGTCGTAGGCGGAGAGTATGAGAACGGATATTTCCGGGTGCTGCGCTTTGATCTTCCTCGTCGCTTCGATACCGTCTACGTTCGGCATGGCGATGTCGACGATGGCGACATCCGGTCTCGTGGTACCGGCCAGGCGTATTGCTTCCGCGCCGTCGGCGGCTTCGGCGACAACTTCCATGTCCGGTTCCTGTTCGATGATCTGGCGGGTCCCGTCCCTGACTACGGCATGGTCATCGGCAATGAGTATCCTGATATTGCTCATTTTCTCCTGCCTCGTGTGTATTTACCTTCATCATACACCCTTGAAGCCTTCTACTCAATCCGCGGCATCTGTATAAACACCCAGCCTGTTTATCGGTAATTATGCTTATCACCTGTTCCCGCCTTTACGCATCTGTACGGAAGCTGAGTCCGGGTAAAGGGGTTTACCATGAGGCTAACAGAACTTGAGCCGTGGAAACGAGAAACGGACTGGACGCTTTTCCGGGAACCTGCCGGAGAGCCTCTGCAGAGGAATAGGAAATGGAAACTCAATTGATCGTAGCGTTAATCATCGCCGTACCGGTTGTTCTTATCCCGCTGGCTTTGCTCTGGCAACTGAACGTTGCCGGTATCAGGAGTTTTTTTCACTCGGGGCTTAACCGCCACAAGGCCGGCAGATAACGGTAAGAAGCCCGATGAGCAGCACCGGGCTTGAAATCAGTTGACAATCACGCTGGTTTACCAGGGCTGCTCCCTCTCCTTGAGTGTGGCGATAAGGTCATCGATGCTGATAGCCGCCAGCGTCAGTGTTTGAAAAGTCCCTCGCGCACTCAGTCTGATCGCCAGTTTGGCCACAGCCTCGTTGTTCGGGGCCTCGACGATGTTCACGAAATCGTACTGCCCCAGCAGAGCATACTGCGAGAGTATCTTCACCCCCATGAATTCGATTTCCTTATCGATTTCTTTTAATAGTTCAGGATCATCCTGAAGGGCTTTTCTCCCGGTGTCGGTCAACGTCGTCAATAACAGATACGTAGACATGGTCCCTCCCTGCGTGCGTTTTCCATATATTATGCGTGAAACTGCCTTTCCTTTGTCAACTGTTCTTTAATCTCCCGTTTTGTGTCATCGCGAGTTCGCCCCCGGCGGACGTGGCGATCTCTATCATCGATGTCCTCCGGTATCAGGATGAGCGGTAGTCTTCATGTGGTCCTAAAAATATCTCAATCCGGCCTCCGCACCCACAGACCGGTAGTACCACCTTGAAACAAGTCCTGATCGAGTGTTCGAATATGGTATAATGCCGCGGGGCCGGCCACCAGCGGGAAAGGACACAAAATGACGATAGAAAACCAGACTGCGGAAGAAAACATCAAACTATTGAAGTTGAAAGAACCTGAAGAGCCCATCGCCCGGTTTCTTGGCATACGGCTCGTGGAACTCTCTCCCGGTTTCGCCCGGGTCTCCATGACGATGAAGCCCGAATACGTCAATTTTAACGGCATGGTCTTCGGCGGCATCATCATGGCTGTGGCCGACCAGGCCTTTGCCTACGCCACCAACTCGCTGCTCATGCCTAACCTCGCCATCCAGTTCAATATCCATCTCATCGCCGCCGCCGCTCCCGGTGATGAACTGACCGCTGAATGCCGTGTGGTCAAGGGCGGCCGCCGCATCAGCGTTTCGGAAATGACCGTTACCAACCAGGACGGCAGGCTCGTCGCCAGGGCGACCGGCACCACCATCCACACCTGATAACCACGAAGCTGTCCACACTCAGATTGAAATTGACAATTTCGTAGCCCTTATGGTAAGCTAATCTCAGGTTTTTTTCGAGCGGATTTCATGAAAGTCTATTGCAGCAGATTGGAGCAGCAGAAGTTCATCTTTACCGGGCGCACGAGAGGTGCGCACGGGAGGTGAGACGACATGCGACGGTATTGATCAACAGTTAAAGAGCTGCAATCAAACAGTGTTGGATTACCTCCCATTCGGGAGGTAATTTTATTTTACCGGTACATAGCAATGAACGTTGTTGCCACGGAAAAAAGGGAGACGATCCCGCAGATAATCGCCGCAAACCGGGCCAAATGGGGCGGCAAGACCGCCATGTGCATGAAAAGCTTCGGGATCTGGCAGCAGTACACCTGGGACCAGTACTACAACAAGGTAAAATACTTCTCACTGGGAATGATGAAACTCGGCCTCCAGCGCGGGGACGTGACCTGCATCATCGGCGATAACGAACCGGAATGGTTTTGGGCGGAGTTTGCCGTCCAGGCCGCCGGGGGCGTCGCCACCGGCATCTATGTCGATTCCATTCCGTCCGAGGTCAAATATATCGCCGAGCACTCCGACGCCAAATTCGCCGTCGTCAACGACCAGGAGCAGACAGACAAGTTCCTGGAGATTAAGGACGAACTTCCCCTCCTGAAAAAGATAATCTACTGGGACCCCAAGGGCCTCCGCAATTATGACGATCCTATGCTCATCAGCTTCCATGAAGTGAGCAAACTCGGAGAAGAATATGAACAGGAGCATCCGGGCCTGTTCGAGAAGAACGTCGAGATAGGCCGCGCTGATGATATAGCTTTCATCTATTACACCTCCGGCACCACCGGCCTGCCCAAGGGCGCCATCATGGACCATAAAGCCCTCATCAATACCGCCCGGGGGTTCGTCAGACGCTATCCCATGGATGAAAACGATAACCTTATTTCCAACTTCCCGGCGGCATGGGTGGGGGACAGCTTCTTCGCCACCATTCCGCATCTGCTGACCGGGGCGCGGCTCAACTTCCCGGAAGAACCTGAGACCATCGCCGAAGATACCCGTGAGATCGGCCCTAACTTCGTCATTTACGGCCCTCGCCAGTGGGAAGGCCTCGTCAGCGAGATCCAGGTCAAGATCGTGGACACCAGCGCCATCAAACGCTTCATCTATAATCTCTTCCTGCCGGTAGGGCACAGGATCGCCGATCTCAAGTTCGAAGGCAAAGAACCCAACCTGTTCTGGAAGGCGCTCCATACCATCGCCTATTACGCCCTGTTCCGCCCGCTCAAGGACCGCCTCGGCCTGAGCAAGGTCCGGTTCGCGGTAACGGGCAGTTCCGTGCTGAGCCTGGACACCTTCCGGCTTATCCATGCCATCGGCGTGGAACTGCGGCAGGTCTATGCCAGCACCGAGGCCGGCCTCATCTCTTCCCACAGTAAGGGCGAGATAAAGTTCGAGAGCCTCGGCCGCCCGGGCCTGGGCACGTCCGTCCGCATCACGGAACGCGGCGAGCTCCTCGTCTCTTCAGACTGCATGTTCCGCGGCTATCACAAGAACCCGGAAAAGACCGCCGCCACGCTCATCGACGGCTGGTGCCACACCGGCGACGCGGTCAATATCAACGAGCAGGGCCACATCATCTTCATGGACCGGCTGGAGCACATGGGCGAACTCAGGACCGGCGCCAAATACGCCCCCCAATACATCGAAGGCCGCTTGCGCTTCAGTCCCTATATCAAAGACGCCATGGTCATCGGCGGTACGGACAAGGACTACGTTTCCGCCATTCTCAATATCGATTTCAGCATGGTCGGCAAATGGGCGGAACGGCGACATATTCCCTACACCACCTTCGTTGACCTCTCCCAGAAAAATGAGGTCGCCGACCTCGTCCGCCAGGACCTGGAACGCGTCAACGGCTACCTGCCGGAAGAGTCCCGCGTCCACAAATTCGTCCTCCTGCACAAGGAGTTCGACCCCGACGAAGCCGAGCTTACCCGCACCCGCAAGATCCGCCGCGAGTTCATGGAACAGCGCTACAAGGACCTCATCTCCGCCATGTACGGGGACATGGAAGCGGTGGATGTCCAGGCGCCGGTGACCTACCGGGACGGCCGCCAGGGTACCGTCAAGACCAGCATAAAGGTAAGAAGCTTATGAAAAAGATCGGAAAACGAATCCTCAGGATTGCTGGCTGGTCCCTGCTGGGCCTCATACTCGTCGCTATGATTTTCCGTGGCGCTACTGATGGCAAGTTCCTGCAGTTCACCATAACCGGACTCTCCGTCGGTATGGTCTACGCTCTCATCGGGCTGGGTTTCGCGCTCATCTGGAAGTCTTCCAGCGTCGCCAACCTGGCGCTGGGGCAGATAGTTCTCATTTCAGCCTGGTTCAATTACTCGATGCTGGTAGAGGCGGGGCTTCCTCCGTACATCGGTCTTCCGCTCGTTATCGTTTTTGCCGTTTTCCTTGGCTGGGTCATCGAACGCCTGGCCCTCCGCCCGCTCATCGCCCAGCCGATACTCTCGCTCATCGCTGTAACTCTCGGCATCGGCTATTTTCTGGAAGGCCTCGTGACTTTTATCTGGCCGCTCAGCACCGCCGGTCTCGCGGACAAAGCGTTCTTCCCCAGTTCCGTCGTCCGCATCGGCGAAGCGGTAATATCGCAGGAATACATCTGGGTCATCGGCATCTGCATCGCCGTTTTCCTCCTGCTCACCCTTTTCTTTCGCTATCATAAGCTCGGCATCGCCATGCGCGCCACCGCGGACGACCAGATGGCCGTCCAGGCCTGCGGCATCCCGGTCACTCGGGTGTTCTCGACGTCCTGGATGTTCGCCTGCGTGGTGGCGGCAGTCGGCGGCGTGCTCATTTCCAGCATCGGCAGTATTTCCCACGGCCTCGTCGAGACCGGCCTCAAGGCCTTCTCCGTGGTCATTCTCGGCGGCCTGGATTCATTCATCGGGGCTATCGTGGCCGGTCCCATAATCGGTCTCTCGGAAAGCTACGGCGGCGGCTACCTGACCCAGTACCTCCTGCCCGGCGTCAGGGACGTGATCCCATTTATCATCATCATCATCGTTATGGTCATCAAGCCGTTCGGATTGTTCGGTGAAAAACGGATCGAGAGGATTTAACCGATGAGTCTGCCGTGCGGAATCAGGAACTATACCTACGCTGAGGATATGGCCATTGTCCGGACCCGGACGCAGTGGGCGCTCATGCTCGGTTTCCTCATCTTCCTGTTCACCATGCCGCTCTACCTCGGTAATTACTGGCTCGGCGTCATGAATCTCATCGGTATTACCCTTATTTCGGCCGTCGGCCTGAACATCCTCATCGGCTACTGCGGGCAGCTTTCTATCGGTCACATGGGGTTTATGGCCGTAGGGGCTTATACCAGCGCCATCCTGACTACCCGCTTCGAGATGCCCTTCCTCGTCGGTCTCATCGCCGGCGGCGTCATCGCCGGTGTCGTCGGCATTGTCTTCGGACTGCCGTCCATCCGCGTCAAGGGCTTCTACCTGGCCATCAGCACCATCGCCGCCCAGTTCATCATCATGTGGATAATCAGCCAGTGGGGCTGGACCGGCGGTCAGATGGGCATGATGGTGCCCTTCGCCTCCATCGGCGGTTATGTTTTCAAGAGCGGCATGAGCCAGTTCTACCTCATCATCGGCATCACCGTGCTGTGCGTGTTCTTCGCCAAGAACCTGGCCCGCACTAAGGTCGGGCGCGCCTTCATCGCTATCCGTGATAACGATCTCGCCGCCGAGGTCATGGGCGTCAACCTCGTGTATTACAAACTGCTGGCATTCTTCATCGGCTGCTTCTTCGCCGGCATCGCCGGGAGCCTGTTCGCCCACTGGAACCTCCAGTTGACGCCGGAACAATTCAGCTTTACAGACTCCATCCTCTATGTGGGCATGATTATCATCGGCGGCCTGGGGACCAGCGTCGGGCCTATCTTCGGCGTCGTGTTCATCCGCCTCCTCCGGGAACTCTTGACCAACAACCTCGTCCCCTTCCTCGAAAAGACCCTGACTGGGCTGCCGTCCGGTTTCGCCAGCGGCGTCACCCCCATGGTCTTCGGGCTTGTCATCGTCCTGTTCCTGATCCTGGAGCCTCGCGGTATTGCCCACCGCTGGTCGCTGTTTAAAGCATCATATCGGTTATGGCCGTTTTCATATTGAGGACGAAGGGGGTACGCTATGTAGGTTTCCGGCCTTAGTAAGTGGACCTTATTGATATCAAGGAGAAGAGAAAATGAAAAAAAGCAGGCTTATCATCGGCATTCTCGTTTGCCTGGCGCTCGTTATCAGCGCTATGCCCCTCATGAGCGCTTGCGGTAACGGC
>CAZPSP010000099.1:0-9788 GCA_964589285.1 uncultured Dehalococcoidaceae bacterium
GTTCTTCCTGCTCGGTGCGCCATTCGGCTTCCATCTCGGAGGTCTTTTCCTCCATCCGCAGTTCTTCCTCGCGTTTCTGGGCGGCCAGGTCGTACTGCTGGGTGGCCAGGGCTTCGTCTTTCTCCTTGCGGATGTTCTCCAGGAGGGCCTTGTTCTCCTTGAGGGTGAGCGGCATGGTATGGTGGCGTATCCTCACCCTGGAGGCGGCCTCATCGATGAGGTCGATGGCCTTGTCCGGCATGAAGCGGTCCGGGATATAGCGGGACGCGAGGCTGGATGCGGCGGCCAGCGCTTCTTCACTTATCTTCAGTCTGTGGTGCTCCTCGTAGCGGTCCTTGATGCCCTTGAGAATGAGGAGGGTGTCATCCGTGGAGGGTTCTTCCACGAGGACGGGCTGGAAGCGGCGTTCCAGGGCGGCGTCACGTTCGACGTACTTGCGGAAGTCGTCCAGCGTGGTAGCGCCGATGCACTGTATCTCGCCGCGGCCCAGGGAGGGCTTGAGGATATTGGCGGCGTCCACCGCGCCTTCAGCGGCGCCGGCGCCGACCATGGTATGGAATTCATCGATGAAGATGATGCAGTTGCCCGCATTCTTGATCTCTTCGATGATCTTCTTCAGTCGTTCTTCAAATTCACCGCGGTACTTGGTACCGGCGACGAGCGAGCCCATATCGAGGGCGATAAGGCGTTTTTCCGACAGGGTCTCGGGAACGTCACCCGAGACGATGCGGTGGGCCAGGCCTTCGACGATGGCGGTCTTGCCGACGCCGGGTTCGCCGATGAGCGCGGGATTGTTCTTGGTGCGGCGGCTGAGGATCTGGATAAGCCGTTCTATCTCCTTGTGCCGGCCGATGACCGGGTCCAGCTTGCTGGCGCGGGCGGCGGCGGTGAGGTCGATGCCCAACTGATCGAGTGCGGGAGTACGGCTGGCGGTGCGGGCGGCGCGGGCTTTGGGGGCGCCCTGGGTCAGGATGTGGGCGACCTCGGCGCGGGTGCGTTCCAAGGTGATGCCGAAGCTGTCCAGGACACTGGCGGCGACGCCTTCATTCTCGCGGAGGAGGCCGAGCAGCAAGTGTTCGGTACCGATATAATTATGGCCCATCTGGCGGGCTTCATCGATGGCGAGTTCAATGACCTTCTTGGCGCGCGGGGTGAGGCCTGTTTCACCGCTGCCGGGTTTTTCACCGCGGCCGATGATGAACTCCACCGCCGAGCGGACCTTGTTCAGTCCGATGCCGAGGTTGACCAGGACTCTGGCGGCGACGCCTTCTTCTTCACGCACGAGGCCGAGGAGGATGTGCTCCGTGCCGATATAACTATGATTCAGATTACGGGCTTCTTCCTGGGCGATAGTCAGCACCCGGCGGGCCCTTTCTGAGAATTTTTCAAATCTGCTAGCCATTTATGGATCCCTGCTACAAATGATTCAGGAGATTGGTGTATCTAATGTTTATACTATAACAAAATATACGGGGACGCAAGCTTGAAAGGTACGTATTTCGGTGAGGGGTAACTTTAATCCGGGATGCTATGGAAGCTCGGCGGAGGTGTGGTGAGGAGAATCAATAATAAATGGGTCTTGAATATAGTAAAAGCCTTTTGGCAGTGGCATATTTTCCGCAAGGGGTCGCCCCCTCAGTATCGTCTGCGCTGAAGCGTTTCACTTCCGTGTTCGGGATGGGAACGGGTGGGGCCACTTCGCTAAAACCACCAAAAGGCTTGATTACTCTCATCCATTCAGTTGTTAATGACTTTCCGAGTCACCAAGAATTATTCTAGCATATTCCCCGGCCAAATAAAAGGGGTTGGCGGCACAATTTTTCAAGGGTAACGGCGAGGCCCGGGGGGCGGGGGCGGGGCGGGAAAGAAAACGGCGGCGGGTGCAGGCTCGTATAGGGGCGGGGAGAGGCGGCGTCGAGACCTTGACAAGGCTGTAAACAAGTGTTAGGTTATGGGAGGGTTTTTCCATGCCGGATGCGCGGGAAATGCCGTTATTTTCTGCTCCTTTTATGGTGTTCACAGGTAGGGGGCGTCGCGGGCATGGGATGATGAGAATACTCCCTTCCGGGAAAAACAAGAGGTAGCGCGTTTATGGGCATCGAACTGGTTCATATAGGATTCAACAATATCATGGCGATGAACCGTGCTATCGCAATAGCTTCGCCGAACTCGGCCCCCACCAAGCGTACCATTCATGAAGGAAAGGCCGCCGGCAAGGTCATCGACATGACCAGCGGACGCCGCACCAAGGCGGTTATATTTACGGACAGCGGCCACATCATCCTGGCGGCCCTGGCCCCGGAAACGATCATGAGCCGCCTCCAGGCCAGCCGGAACGGTTCTTCTCTCAAGCACGAGAGCGATCCCGAAGATGAAGCCTGATGAAACAGCGGCAGCCTATCCCGTTCCCTCGCCGCTCCTGATCGTCATATCCGGCATGTCAGGCGCCGGCAAGGACAGTGTTTTAAACGAACTCAAGAAGTCCCCTCTGCCTCTTGAGTTCATCGTCACCATGACCACGCGCCAGCCCCGTTCCGGGGAGCACAACGGCGTTGATTACACCTTTGTTACCATGGAAACGTTCCGGGAACTGATCAGCCGGGACGAGTTGCTGGAATGGGCGAATGTCTACGGCAATTATTATGGGCCGCCCCGGGCCGCCGTCCGCGATGCCCTGAACGCCGGCAAGGATGCCATTCTCCGGGTAGACGTGCAGGGAGTGAGAACCATCAAGAAAGCCGCCCCGGAATGCGTGGCGATCTTCCTGGCGGCGCCGTCCATGGCGGAACTGGAACGCCGGCTCCGCAGCCGGGGCACGGAATCCGATGAGCAACTGGAACTGCGGCTGAAAACAGCCGAGGAAGAGTTGACGCAGCTGCCCCTTTTCGACTATATGGTCTTCAACCGGGAAGGCGAGCTGGAGAGGGCGGTGGCGGAGATAGAAGCCATCATCACGGCGGAAAAGCGGCGGGTGAAACCGAGGCGCGTCTCTATTTAACCCTAAGCGACAAAGTGCAGCAGCCAGGAGAAGAGGTAGCCAAGCGCTCCGCAGATGGGGAATGTCAGTATCCAGGCGGCCACGATATTTCCGGCAATTCCCCAGCGTACCGCTGAGAAGCGTTCCGTGGCGCCGACGCCCATGGTCGAAGCGCTGATAAGGTGTGTTGTACTGACCGGGATCCCCAGGAGGGAAGCCATCTCGATGACGGACGCGGCGGCTGCCTGGGTGGCGAACCCCTGTACCGGCCGGAGCCGGGTGACCCTGGTACCCATGGTCTTGATGACTTTCCGCCCGCCGAACGCCGTTCCGGTGCTGATGGCCAGCGCCGGGACCACGACGACCCACCAGAGGTCCGGTGAAGTAACGGACAGACGGTCCCAGATAGTAGGATCGTTGAAATAGACAACCATTGCCATGGCGATGACGCCGATGGGCATCTGGCCGTCATTTTTACCGTGGCTGTAGGCCATGAAAGCGGTAGACAGGTACTGTCCGTTCATAAAACCCTGCCTCATAGTTTCCGGTCTGGCGCGGCGAAAAATCCAGAAAATGGCAATCATCGCCACGAAGCCGCCGGCGAAACCGAGGATGGGAGCGATAACCACGGCAGCGAGAATCTCGAACATGACACTCCAGTCTACGGCGCCGGTCCCGGCCAGAGCGATACCCGCCGCCGCCAGACCGGCGATGAACCCGTGATGGAGGCTGATGGGAAAGCCCATCCAGGTAGCCGTCGTGCCCCAGATAATGATAGAAGCCAGGGCGGCGATCACGGTTGGGAAGGTAATGGCTTCCGGTATGAGGATACCTTTGCCGATGGTCTGGGCTACCGCGAGGCCGGTGCAGGCGCCGACGAAGTTGCCGACGGCGGCGATACCGACGGCGTTCCGGGATGAAAGGGAGCGTGCCCCGATAGCCGGAGCGATGGCGTTGGCGGCATCGTTGAAGCCGTTGACCACGGCAAAACCTATGGTCAGCACGACGATGAGAATGAAGAGCGGCAGTGAAGTATCAGGCATGTTTGAGGGCTACCCCTTCGAGGACATTGGCGACGTCCTCGGCGCGGTCCGTGGCGCTTTCCAGGTGTTCGTAAATCTCCCGCCATTTAATGAGCAGAGCGGTATCCTCGGTGTTCTCGAACAGTTCCGCCATGGCGGCGCGGTAGACGCGGTCGGCCATGTTTTCGAGGCGGTTTATCTCCACGCAGCCCTGCATGATGTTTTTCAGCTCGGAGCGCTTGCGGAGACCGGATACCGCCGCTTTCACTTCGATAGCTCCCTTGACGATGATGTGTGACAGTTCCCGGGCCCGTTCGGTGGGTTTTTCTATCTTGTAGATGAACATGGAATCCGCGGCGGAGTGGATGAAATCGATAATGTCGTCCATGGTGTGGGCGAGCAGGGCGATGTCCTCGCGGTCGAAGGGGGTCACGAAGGTGCGGTGCAGCAGGGAAATGATCTGGTGGGTAATGGTATCGCCTTTGTGTTCGAGTTCGGTAATTTCAGCGACCTGGCTATCGATAAACTGCCAGGTATCGAGCATTTCCTGGAGTGCTTCGGCCGCCTTCACGATATTGGACGCGCTTTCTTCGAAGAGTTCGAAGAACCTGCTTTCTTTGGGTACGAACGGCAGCCTGACCATCGGTTACCTCCTACGGCAGTTTACGGCAGCAATGATGAAAAGAGCCGGTAAACGGCCTCCTGTAAAGTATATCAATCCGGCGGTGAGAAGCGCCGCAGCCGGAACAGAACAAAATAGAGAGAGCAGGACTGTATCCCCGCATACATGCGCAAGGCACCCGGTTCCGGTTGTTTGTTGAGGGGAAAGTATCCACGTGACCACCTAGAGTTTAGGTGAGATATCGGGGAGATGTCAAGAAGAAGATGCCGGAATGATGTCCGGACCATATCATGAAAAGGTAAAGATTTTGCAGTCCGGGCTACTGGTCCTCTCCGAGCCTGTCCCGCATGTTCCGTTCATCCAGTTTTTGACGGTTGGACCGCTGCCTGTCCGCGACATCTCTCTCATAACCGAGTTCGCCGGGGGTATAAAATTTCTTGCCCTTGAGCGAATCCGGCAGGTGCTGCTGTTCCACGACATGGTCGGGGTAGTCATGGGCGTACTTGTAGCCTTCACCGTAGCCCATGTCCTTCATGAGGGGCGTGACGGCGTTGCGGATGCCCATGGGGACGGACTCGCTGGAGCCGCCTTTTATCTCCTCCCGCGCCCGGTTATACGCCGCGTACAGGGAATTGCTCTTGGGGGCGGTGGCGCAGTAGACGGCGGCCTGGGTAAGGGCCAGGTTCCCTTCCGGCATACCGATGAAGTGGACCGCCTGTTGAGCGGCCATGGCGACGACGAGCGCCTGGGGGTCTGCCATACCGATGTCCTCCGAGGCGAAGCGGATGATACGGCGGGCGATATAGAGCGGGTCTTCGCCGGCTTCCAGCATGACGGCCAGCCAGTAGACGGTGGCGTCGGCGTCCGAGTCACGCATGGACTTGTGGAGGGCGGAGATGAGGTCGTAGTGCTGTTCACCGGCGCGGTCGTAGATGACGGCGCGGCGCTGGAGGGCGTCCTCGATTATTTCCAGGGTGACCTTACGCCTGCCTCCGGGGCCTGGTGAGGCGCTCAGAGCGGCGGTTTCCAGGGTATTGAGGGCGATGCGGGCGTCATGGTTGGACATGGAGATCAGGTGGCTCAAGGCTTCCGAGGATATTTCGACATTGAGATCGCCGATACCGTTAAGCTTGTCTTTGAGGGCGCGCAGGAGGAGGACCTGGATCTCTTCCTCGGAGAGGGGTTTCAGGGGCACGACGCGCGAACGGGAGAGTAACGGGGAGGTGACTTCGAAGGAGGGATTTTCCGTGGTGGCGCCGATGAGGATGACGGTGCCGTCTTCAACGAAGGGGAGGATGGTATCCTGCTGGGCCTTGTTAAAGCGGTGGATCTCATCGATAAACAGGATAGTCTTCTGGAGGTGGACTTTACGGCGCTCCTGGGCTTGCTGGATGATCTTGCGGAGGTCATTCACGGAGGCGCTGACGGCGCTGACCGGGGCGAAGAAGGCGCCGGTGGTATTGGCGATGATGGTGGCGAGTGTGGTCTTGCCGCAGCCGGGGGGTCCCCAGAAGATCATGGAAGGCAGCCGGTCAGATTCAATGGCGCGGCGCAGCACCTTGCCTTTGCCGATGAGGTGTTCCTGGCCGACGTAGGTATGCAGGCTGGTGGGCCTCATGCGGGTAGCCAGGGGAGCGCCGGCCAGGGACTGCTGCTGATCCTGCTGTGCGAACATATCCATACTCATGGTGCATCTCCCGTGAGGTTATTACACGTTCATCCAGCCTAAGTTTACCGCACTTCAGTTCTTTTATCTACCGAGTCATAAGTCATGGGAGAAGCGATACGGAAAATAGCTGGTATTAAAGGCGGAGTTACGCTTCGCTTCACTCCGCCCTACGGGACTGAAGGTATTCAGTGAACTCGATGGCGGTACGCGGATCAGTTCTATATATATGCCGTTATGTCATGGCATATATGGTTTGAGGTAACCAACGGGCGAATACCACGGGACTTTCCGGGAGCGGCCGGTGAACGGAGAGATGCCGGTTAGATGCGAATTCTTCGCCTTGCAGTAACCCGCCACAATGAGCTTCCAATAAGTATTTACCGAATTGAACCGGCAGGTTTCCATAACTGCAATTATTTAGGTACATGCGTAATTGAATTAGCGGGCCCCACAAAATAAAATGCAAGTAACTTACTCAACAATCAATTTTACGGCGAGTGACATAATAATCAAATAGCCGCTGCCGGAACTTCCCCGGCTGTTTTTCCAAGAGCGTAAAATCCCCAAAAAAGACCCGGAACAGGCATTTTGCGCTACAAGGACCATATCTTAAACGTACTTCGGGGCAGCGTTTTGCATTTTATCAAAAGCTACCCGGATTGAAATACAGACAAGAAAGGAGAAATATACTTGAAAAAACACCTGAAAAAAATGACGGTGGCTTTCCTGTGTCTGGCCGCGCTTTTGTCCGCTTTCACGCTGCCGGTCTCAGCGGCATCACCCTCCACCGTTGACGAAAATCCCAGCACGGCAAACGGCATCGTTTATTTTAACGGGGCTTCCTGGAGAGGGCAGACTTTCATTCCCCAGGGAACGTATTTCCTCAACAGGGTGGAAATACCTCTCATCGGACAAGGCGCCGGAGAAGGGGACTTTATCATCTCGATACAACGGACCGATGCCAACGGTTTCCCCACCGGTCCGGACCTGGCTTCCGGCACGGTTCCGGTCTCCTCGATCTCCACGGCCTGGAAACCTGCCGACTGGCAATCAGTCGACCTTGGTTCCGGCTGTGTTGTCGAGCAGGGGAAGACATACGCCATCGTCTGGAGAGTTCCGGAAGACGAAGGCCTGTACTACCGGGTCAACCTGAGCGGGCTGTACAGCAACGGTCACCTCGTCAGGTATGACGGCACATCCTGGTACAATCTGAGAGACTGGGACGCGCTGTTCCGCCTCTACGGGCACGTTGTTCCCGGCGATGCTCCCATCATAGCCGAAACCGGCGATCAGACGGTGTACCGTGACACATGGATCGAATTCACCATCGACGCCAGCGATCCCAACGGCGACGCGCTGACGTACTCGGCCGGCAATCTGCCGGCGGGGGCGACGTTCGATGCGGAGGAACGGTTCTTTGAATGGAAGCAACCGGCCGTCCCCGGGATGTACGATGTCACATTCACCGTCAGCGACGGCGAGTTCGAGACCAGTTCCAGGGTGGCCGTTACCGTCAAGGACCTGCCGCCCAACCAGACCATCGCGAATCTCTGCCCGGCAGACTCCTACAATCTCATCCTGGACAATTCCGGTAATCCGGACTTTGTCATCCTGGATATCCGCACGCAGGAAGAGTTCGACAGCGGGTATATCGACGGCGCTACGATCCTCGATTTTTACGCCGAGGATTTCGCCAGCCAACTGGCGGCCCTGGACCGGAACAAAACGTACTTCATCTACTGCCGGACCGGCCACCGCACCGGGCTGGCGCTCAACATGATGACCGAACTTGGCTTTACGAGCGTTTACAACCTGGAAGAGGGCATCACCGCCTGGATAGAAGCCGGTAACCCCACTGTTACCGCCGAAAATCCGACGCCGACCACAACGCCTCCGCCATCGAGCGGCGGCTGAGGAGGCTAATTCAAAGCGGGGTTCCCGCTTACATCAACATACAGGGAGGGGCGCAGCAATTGCGCCCCTTTTTTTGCTCCCGGCAGGTAACAATGAGTAAAAATATCTGTGACGGATAACGTTGATAAAGATTTGGTTCGGCGGAGTTGCGCTTCGCTTCACTCCGCCCTACGGGGCTTTACTTCATCGATTCGTCTTATTACTTATGCCGTTTGACTTCAAAGCGGTAAAGCTCTTTTGCCTCGTGAGGACTGATGCCGCCTTTCTGGCAGCAGATGCTGATCTGGTCCTGGACGGTGTCTACGCCTTCAAGGTCAGGCAATAAAAGGCCGCGACGCCAGCCGCAGGCGACGATGACGCCGTACTTTTTGGGGTCGAGTTCGGCTTCGCTTTCCACCTTTTCCGGACTGGTGAGGACGTCCACGCTGTAGTCGAGGTCGGCGAGTTCGCTTTCGCGGATAGCATGGAAACGGGGGTCGCGGGTAGCGGAACTGATGGCGTTGTTGATTATCTCACGAGCGATGTCCGGTTCCTGCGGCTCGAAGGTGCCGATGCACCCCCGCAGCGCTCCCTTTTTGTGGATGGAGACGAAGACTCCGGCCTGCCCCCGCATTTCCGGCGGGAGGTCTGCCGGCGGATTGATCCGGCGGCCTTCCCGGACGTAAGTTTCGACGGTCTGCCGGGCGAGTTTCACCAGGGGGTCTTCCGCCGCGCCGGCTTTGAAGATAACGCCGGCGTAACCGACCACGGCGTCGCGGTCTCCGGTGGCGTCGCCGCTGGTGCGGTATTCGACGAGTTCACCGGCGGTCCCGCCGAGTTCCCGTACGGCGGCCATGCAGGCCATGACCGGCCCGAAGGCGCACATGGTGATATGCAGATTCTTGTAGCGGCGGGCGAGTTCGTCCGTATCCAGGGTCTGCATGGCTTCCACGGCTTTCAGGTCCTTGTCCCGCGCCGTTGCGTCCGGCTCGTAGTGGGTCATGTCCCCGCTGGCCATGATGAGGACGTTTTGTCCGGAGTCCCTGACCGTCCGGGCGATGTCCCGCCCGATCTGGACGTAAACGGAAGGAGAGGCAACGGTGAGGATGATGGGGACAATCCGTACGTCCGGGCGGACATACTGTAAAAACGGGAGCTGCACCTCGATGGCGTGCTCCTGGATGTGGGCGGCGATGTCCGCTTCCAGGTAGTCCGAGCCGTCGATAAGCTTCCTTGCCAGCGCTCCGTCCACGGGAACATTGCCGAGCGGCGTCTGCCATTCCCCTTCCGCCATGACGCTGAACGGTTTGCCGATGCCGCTGTGGGACGGTCCCATGATGACGACCGTTGGCGGGACATCGACGCGGGAGACGACCGCGCCGGTGACGGCGCCGGAATACTGGTAACCGGCGTGGGGAACGAGGATGCCGGGGGCGGCCTCTTTCGGCGCGTTGAGGTCGATGAGCTGGTCGAGGGCGTTTTTCAGTGTCGAAGCAGAGCCGGGGTAGAAAGACCCGGCGGCATACGGGCTACGAAGCATGGCTTTCCTCCTCGGCGGAACGCGGCCTGAAATTGAGGTCCGCTCCGCAGGTCTTGCAGCGGGAG
>CAZPSP010000100.1:0-9658 GCA_964589285.1 uncultured Dehalococcoidaceae bacterium
CCCCTTGCATCTCCCCGCCGGCGTACTATACTGTCAGGTACCACGGCAGCGACATGCGGAAAGGAGGCAGCGCTATGGTGAAAGCAGCGGACCTGGAGGACATCGGCCTGTTCAGCGGGCTTGAGAAAGATGAACTGGAGGCGGTGGCGAAGCTGGCGGAGCGGCGGGAGTACGGCCAGAACGAGATTATCTTTACCCCGGACGACTGCACCACGGACGTCTATATCCTGGAAGACGCCAACGACGCCGTCCAGATGGAAATACCCGCCCGGGACGGCGGGCAGAACCTGGTGGTCCATACCCTGAGCAAGGGAGAGCCGTTCGCGTGGCTGCCCCTGTGCCGGCCGTACGTGCGGTCCACCCTGGCGCGGGCCGTCCAGCCAGCCACGGTCCTTGTCATCGAAGGCGGTGGCCTGAACAAGCTCATGGACGACAACGAGCACATCGGGCGCATCGTCATGAAGAACCTGGCCGGGACCCTCGCCATGCGGCTGGCTTACGTGACCGTCGTGCTGGGGCGGGAGGTGCAGCGGCTGCGGGAGAGCGCGGGGGTGAGGTAACAGGTCAAAAGTTAAAAGTCAGAAGTCAAAAGTTAGCGCCTCACCGTGATGCCAGGAGCAAGCAGGATGGGTCGTCTCTCGTTTAAGAGAAACCGAGAGAGATTTGGTTCTGAAAAGGCAAACAGATTCTCACGTCCTGATAGAATCGGGATTTAGAATGAGAGTGGGCATGGTGAAGGGACGAGTGAGCGAAGGGAACGGCTGTTTCGCATAACTCAGCATGATAACATCCTTCGACAGGCTCAGGATGAGCGGACTCCGGATGGCGTATCTGGACTCACCGCGATGAACGGGTCAAAGCAAGATCTGCGAAGGCACAGTTTTGAGCTTTGACTTGCAGTTTTGACTTTTGACCTTTGACTTTTGAGTTTCCCTAGTCCGCGGCTGCTTTCTTGCTGCCCGCTTCCAGCTCGGCGAGCACCCTGGCCACGGCCGCAATCGCCGCCGCCCGGGCCTTGTCGTCGAAGATAGTGCCGAGCTTCTGCTCCAGCGGTTCGTCCCGCTCCTCTATCGTGACCATGTCCTCGAGCAGCGTCGTTTCCTGCGTGATGAAGTGCGTGCCGAGGTGGCCGGAGATGAACGTCGCGTTCTCCATGACCGCCTTGTGGAACGGTATGTTCGTCGTCACCCCCTGGACGATGTATTCGTAGAGAGCGCGCTTCATACGCTGGATGGCTTCTTCACGGTCCCGGCCCCAGGCGATGAGCTTGGAGATCATGGGGTCGTAATTGCTCGGGATGGTATAGCCGGAGTGGACGCCGCTGTCCACCCGCACGCCGGTGCCGCCGGGAGAGCGGTAATGCTTGAGCTTGCCCGGTGACGGCGCGAAGTTGTTGAGCGGGTCTTCCGCGTTGATGCGGCATTCGATGGCCCAGCCCCTCATGCGGACGTCGCCCTGCTGGAAACTGAGGGGCGCGCCGGCGGCGATGTTGATCTGCTCCTTGACGATGTCGAGGCCGGTCACCATCTCGGTCACCGGGTGCTCCACCTGGACGCGGGTGTTGGCTTCGAGGAAATAGAACTCGCCGTCCTGGTAGAGGAACTCGATGGTCCCGGCGTTGCGGTAGTTGACGTAGGATGCCGCGCGGACCGCCGTCTCGCCCATCTTCTTGCGAAGTTCCGGGGTCAGCGCCGGCGATGGAGCTTCCTCGATGAGCTTCTGGTAGCGGCGCTGGATGGAACATTCGCGCTCGCCGAGGTGGACGACGTTGCCGTGGTTGTCCGCCAGCACCTGTATCTCGATGTGGCGCGGGTGCGGCAGGTACTTCTCGATGTAAATCTCGGACAGGCCGAAGGTGCTCGTGGCGATCTTGCGCACCGATTCCATGGCGTCCTTCAGTTCAGCGTCGCTGTTGACCACCGTCATGCCGATGCCGCCGCCGCCGCCGGAGGGCTTGATGATGACCGGGTATTTAATTTCCTTGACGATGTCATAGACCTCGTCGAGGTCGGTAACCGCGCCGTCGGTGCCGGGGACGGTGGGGATGCCGGCTTCCTGCATGGCCTTGCGGGAGGCCACCTTGTTGCCGAAAAGGGCGAGGACGTCGCTGGGCGGGCCGATGAAGATGATGCCCTGCTTTTCGCACTCGTAGGCGAAGCTCGGGTTCTGGGCCAGGAAGCCGTAGCCGGGATGGATGGCATCGGCTCCGGACTCCTTGGCCACGGCGATTATTTTCTTGATGTTCAGGTAGCTTTCCGTGGCCGGCGCCGGCCCGATGAAGTAGGCCTCGTTGGCGTATTTGCCGAACAGCGAATTGACATCCGCCTCGGAGTAGACTGCCACGGACGGGATGTCCAGTTCGCGGCAGGCCCGCATGATGCGGATGGCGATCTCGCCCCGGTTGGCTACCAGTATTTTCTTGATCATAGCGCCCCCTCGATGTTGCTGCGATCCGTTCATGGTGAGCCTGTCGAACCATCGGCTCGTCTGTTGCGATCTCATCCTTCGACAAGCTCAGGACGAGCAGTATCGTCGATACGGATGTTAAGGAAACAAGGTGCTATTCGATGACCATGAGCGCGTCGCCGTTATTGACGACTTCGCTCTCGAAGGCCAGGATTTCCTTGACGGTGCCGGCGTGCGGCGACTTGACGTCGTTCTGCATCTTCATGGCCTCGATGGTAGCAACGACGTCGTCCTTCTCGACCTTGTCCCCGACTTTGACCTTAACGGACAGGATCATGCCCTGCATCGGCGCGACGACGGCGCCCTTCGGCACCTCTTTCGGTTTCTTCGCCTTGCCGGCGGCGGCCCTGGTGGCGCCCATCACGGAAGTCACTTTGACGTTGAAGACGTCTCCATCCACGTCCACGCTGAATTCCGCGGGGAATTCGAGTCCCGCTGTCGCCGGGGCGGCGGCAGCCGGCGAGGGCATGGCCTCTTCCTTGACTTCGCCTTTGAGGAACTTGACGGCCACCTGCGGGTAGAGGGCATACGTCATAAGGTCCTCTTCCTGGTGGAGTATGCCGAGCTTCTGGGCTTCCTTGCGGAGCCTTTCCATCTCCGGCTTGATGAAGTCCGCCGGGCGGCCGGTGATGGGTTTCTCCTCACCGATGACCTGGAACTGGACCTCCTTATCGACCGGGGCGGGAGAGCAGCCGTACTGGCCGAGCAGGTAGTTCTTGACCTCCTGGGTGACCTGCTTGTAGCGTTCCCCGGCCAGGACGTTGAGCACTGCCTGCGTGCCCACGATCTGGCTGGTCGGCGTGACGAGCGGAGGATAGCCCAGGTCCTTGCGGACGCGGGGGATCTCTTCATAGACCTCGTTGATCTTGTCGAGGGCGTTCTGTTCCCGGAGCTGGCTGACCAGGTTGGATATCATCCCGCCTGGTATCTGGTGGAGCAGCACGTTGACATTGGGGCGGGTGGATTCCGCGGTGAAGAGCATGCGGTATTTGGCCGCCACGGTGTTGAAATATTCTCCGATCTCGTACATTTTCTGGAGGTCGATGCCGGTATCGTACGGGGTGCCCTGGAAAGAGGCGACCATGGCCTCCGTGGGCGGATGGGACGTGCCCCAGCCGAACGGGGAGAAGCAGGTATCGACCATATCCACACCCGCCTGGGCCGCGGCGAATTCGCTCAGCATGGCCATGCCGCTGGAGGTATGAGAGTGAAGATTGAGCGGGATGCTGGTTTTAGACTTAATGGCCTTGACGAGGTCCGCGGCCTGGGCCGGAGAGATGAGGCCGGCCATGTCTTTAATGCAGAGGGAATCGCAACCGAGATTTTCCAGTTCCACGGCCATCTCCGCGAAGCCCTCGTTGGAGTGGACAGGGCTGGTGGTATAGCTGATGGCGCCCTGGACGTGTCCGCCGTGCTTCTTGACGAAGCGGATGGCCGGTTCCATATTGCGGATATCGTTGAGGGCATCGAAGATGCGGAAGACATCGATGCCGTTCTTGACCGCCAGGCGGCAGAACTCTTCCAGGACGTCATCCGCGTAATGCCGGTATCCAACGATGTTCTGGCCGCGCAGGAGCATCTGGAGGCGCGTATTCTTGATCTTCTTGCGCAGTTCCCGGAGACGGTCCCAGGGGTCTTCATTGAGGAAGCGGATGCAGGAATCGTAAGTGGCGCCGCCCCAGACTTCCAGGGAAAAGAACCCGACCTTATCGAGTTCATCGGCGATGGGGAGCATGTCCCGCGTCCTCATCCGGGTAGCGATGAGGGACTGATGCCCGTCACGCAGGGTTAAGTCCGTAATCTGAATGCCCATGGGTACCTCACTTGTAAGGAATTCTGTACTTATGCCGGGACCGGCAGGAAAGCCTGACAGTCCATTTTAGTATAAACAGCAATGACGGTGCCAGCCGAGCGAAAAGGAGCGCTCGTTGACACGAACCGGAAGAGCCGGTATAATGCGAACTGGAATACGTGTATCAGAGTGCTTACATATCTTACCCTGTAGAATACCGCCCTGTCAATAAGAGTCTGAACGGAGTCGTCATGGAAAAAGGCAATTGGACGTTCCTCTCCAATCACGGAAGGGTATTCGTCTATCTTTCCAAGAACCCGCACAGTACCACGGAGATGATCTCCCGTGAGGTAGGCCTTTCCCTGCGGGGCGTGCAGAAGATCATTACTGACCTGGAAAAAGGCGGCTACGTTGTCCGGCACAAACAGGGACGCTGCAACCGTTATACCCTGCACCTGGAATTGCCGATGCGTCACCGCCTGGAACAGGACCATTCCGTGGGCGAAATCCTGACGGCGCTCGGTTACCACGAGCAACAGGCACGATAGTAAGTATTTCCTCTTATAGCCCCACTTTTTATTAGGCCATCTGTATTAGGCAAGTAGTACATTGAGTGGCGGATAATACCAATGGTACACTCCGGGTAAGTGGAACAATATATCCGTGTAACTCTGTACCTATTGAAGCTTCATATGTACCTCTTCTCCTTCTCAGACATACTCCTGTCGCACCATTCATCCAACCGCGGATATAGATATAAACGGTTAACGGCTGTCTTTGGTCAATCATCTTCATTTTTTTGATGGCTGTTGTGCAGGAGCAATGAACGTACTGGTGCTTGGCATAGGTAATGAGATCCTCACCGATGACGGGGTCGGGCCGCGCATCGTGGCGGAAACGGAGAAGCGATGGTTCGGGGCTGGCGTCGTTTTCGAGTCCACGTTCCAGGTTGGCATGACACTCGTGGACCTGATCACCGGGTACCGTCACCTCATCATCGTCGATGCCATCCAGACCGGCGGCAGGCCGGGCGAGACCTACTGGCTCACTCCCGAAGACATGGAGACACGGGATACGGCCCCCGTTTCCGAGCATAAGGTAGGTATCCTCCTGGCGCTGAAGCTGGGTAAATCACTCGGGCTGGAGATGCCGGACCGGGTGGACATACTGGCCGTGGAAGCAGCAGACGTCACGAGCTTCGGGGAAGAGCTGACCCCGGAGGTCGCCGCGGCGGTGCCGGGTGCGGTACGGCAGGTACTGGACCGGCTGACAGAGCTCAACCGGCGGACCGATATCCGCGGGCGGGAACCCTGTCATATCCCCAAGGAAGCTACAGCTTACTTAAACCGGAGTAATGATCATGTGGAAAACGAATGAGACCGGCGGAGCACGAGTTGAGCAGGCGGTCAAGCAATTGCTGCCGCCCTGCCAGATAAAGTGTCCCATCAACGAGGATATCCAGCGCACCAACGTGCTCATCTCGCTGCTGCCGACGAACATGGAAGACGCCAGGGACGGCATTATCCAGATCGGCGACCACCTGTACGACCGCAATCCATTCTTCAACATCTGCGGCTACATATGCGGCATCTGCGAACTGGAGTGCAATTACAAAAGCCAGGGCGGAGCCATCCGGCGGCGGCTCCTGAAGCGGTTCCTTTCCGATACATACACTCCGTACCTGAACGAAAAACCGGAGATAGACGTTGTCAAGGACCGTGAGAACGTAGCGGTCATCGGGGGCGGCCCCGGCGGTCTCATGGCCGCGTTCCAGCTTTCCAAGCTCGGGTACCGGGTCACCGTCTTCGAGGCCAGCGAGCGGCTCGGCGGGGCGTTGTGGCTCATCCCGGAATACCGGCTGCCGCGAGACGTCCTGCAGACGACCATGGAGAACCTCGTCCGCATAGCCGGCATCGATGTCCGTTACAATGCCAAGCTCGGGGAGGGCAAGACGACCCTGGCCAGGCTGGCAAAGGACGGCTATAGCGCGGTGTTCATCGCCAAGGGCACGCCGTACGCCCGGCACCTCACCTTCGGCAAGGACATCGTGCCCAACCAGGACCTTTCCGGCGTGATGTACGGCTTAGACTTCCTCTATGAGGTCAGTCACGGCAATATCCCGCCGGGTTATTTCAATCACAAGAACGTCATCGTTATCGGGGGCGGGAACGTAGCCTTCGATGCGGCCCGCACGGCGCGACGCCTCGGCGGCCATGTTTCCATGGTCTGCCTGGAATGCGAGGACAAGAGCCACCGGGACGGCATCCCCGCCGACGAGGACGAGATCCGCGCCGCATGGGAAGAAGGCATCCAGATCTACGCTTCCCGCGGCGTCCGCAACATTTCCGGCAAGAGCGGCAAATTCGAGAAGATAGACTGCCCCCGGTGCGTGGCGGTCTACGACGAGGACGGGTTCAATCCGCAGTTCGATACGGAAGACGCCATCGAACTCAGGGGAGATATCCTCATCGTAACCATCGGCCAGGCGCCGGACCGCGAACTCCTCAGGAAAGAAGGACTGCTGGACGAACACGGCCGGCTCTCGGTTGACCAGCACACTTTACAGAGCAACGTCAATCCCGACATCTTCGTCGGCGGCGACGTGCGGCGCATCGGTTTCATGGTAGAAGCCATGAAGGAAGGCATCGAGGCCGCCGAGTCCATCAACCGCTATCTCAACGGGGACGACATGCGGATGGGCCGGCTGCGTGACTTCGAGCCGTTCGGCCTGCCGGACCGCTCCACGTATAAACCGCCCACCGACGTGCTCTGGATACCGCCGGAACAGCGGCTGCACTTCCAGATGTTCGAGAAAGGGCTGACGCTCAAGGACGCCATCGAGGAAGCCAAGCGCTGCGTCACCTGCGGGCCGTGCGTATCCTGCAAGGCGTGCGTCTCCATCGGGTTCGAGAAATCGCTTTACCCGGTCGAGGTAGACGAGGCGCGGTGCAGCGGCTGCGGCGCCTGCGTCTATGTTTGTAATTACGAAGCCGCCCGTCTGGTCAGGAAGAACGGGGCGCTCGTATCAGATACCGACGATTTCCGCTGCAAGTCCTGCGGGATGTGCGTTGCCGCCTGTCCTTCACAGGCGCGGACGCTGGTCGAGGACAACACGGCGGACCGCATCGCCAGGGCGCTGGCGGAACTGAGCCAGGAGGAGAGGATAGTATAATCATGGCTAAACCGAAAATCGTTTGTTTTTCATGCAAGTTCAGCTGGGCCTACCTCGGGGATGAAGACGCCATGGCGGCGCAGATCAAGCACTGGATACCCATCATCTGCGCCGGCAAGATAGACGCCGCATACATCCTGGACGCCTTCGCCCACGGCGCCGACGGTGTACTCATCCTGGGCTGTCCGGAAGGCGACTGCCACTTCCAGGACGGCAACATCGAAGCCCGCAAGCGCCTTATCCTGTTGCGCGAGGTGCTCAAGACCCGCGGCATCCAGCCGGAGCGCGTGAAAATGATATTGTCCCGCGACCCCGAGGCGACATCCATGCCGGGCATCGTCGAAGAATTCGCCGCTGCTCTTGAAAAACTGGACCCGGAACCGGAGGCGGCCGGAGTGGCGTAGGTATTGATGAGTGCAATGGTTTGACAGGCTCAGCATGGGTGATACTATTTCAGGAAAGCAACAATCAAATCTCAAAAATCAAAAACACATCTCAAAGATAAAAACAGTTGCATCAGGCCTTATGGTTCGACAAGCTCACCATGAGCGGGCATTGATTCTCTCTTACGAATGGAGGAAGTGTGGCTAATAAACCTAAAGTAGCAATATGCTGGCTCGGCGGGTGCGGAGGCTGCGATGAGGCCGTGGTGGACCTGAACGAGGCCCTTCTCACCGTCGCCGATGCCGTGGATATCATCCTCTGGCCGGTTGCGCTCGATTACAAGTATCACCATGTCCGGGCCATGGACGATGGCGAGATAGCCCTCGCTATCATCAACGGGAACGTACGGAACTCGGAGCAGGAGGAGATCGCGAACCTGCTGCGGCAGAAGTCGCAACTGGTTCTGGCCTTCGGGGCCTGCGCCTGTTTCGGCGGGACTCCGGGGATGGCGAACTTCCGCTCCAAGCAGGACATATTCGACTGGGTCTACCGGGACGCTCCAACGGTGGTGAACCCCGAGGGGAAGCGCCCGGAACCATTCACGGACATCAATGGCAAGGAACTGACGCTCCCTACCTTCGACGAGACGGTGAGGGCGCTCAACCAGGTCATCGACGTGGACTACTATCTGCCGGGCTGCCCGCCGCCGCCGGACCTGATCACCAACGCGGTCTACGCCGTACTGGAGAACAAGCTCCCGGCACGGGGCTCCTCGCTGGCACCGCATAAATCGCTCTGCGATTCCTGCCCCCGCAACGAGACCAAGCCGGACAGGATGGCCATCAAGGAATTGAAGCGCATTCATGAGGTAGAAGCCAAACCGGACGTCTGCTTTCTCGCCCAGGGAATACTATGCATGGGTATCGCCACGCGGGACGGCTGCGGTTACGCCTGCATCAACATCAACATGCCATGCCGGGGCTGTTTCGGACCGGTGGAAGGCGTGAAGGACGGCGGGATCAAGATGATATCCACACTGGCGGGCATCCTGGACGTGGAGGACGAATCCGCCATGGATAAGGTAGCCGAGCAGATCGGTGACATCGCCGGGTACATGTACCGGTTCTCGCTGCCGGTCTCGGCGCTGACGAAAATCGAAGCCCGCAACCACGGACAAGGAGACTGATCCCTGTGAAGAAGATAACGGTAAATCCGATAACGAGACTCGAGGGCCACGGCAAGATAGAAGTGTTCCTCGATGAAAAAGGCAATGTGGCAGACGCCTACTGGCAGGTGGTGGAACTCAGAGGGTTCGAGCGGTTCTGCCTGGGGCGCCCTGTGGAGGAAATGCCTCGCATCGTCCCGAACATCTGCGGCGTTTGCCCCAGCCCGCATAACATGGCTTCCACCAAGGCCGTGGACGCTGTTTACGGCGTGGAGCCGACCCCGGCAGCCAGGCTGGTACGGGAACTGCATCTAAACGCCTTCTACGTGGAGGACCACTACATCCACTTCTTCTTCCTCTCCGCGCCGGACTTCGTGGTCGGGCCGGACTCGGACCCGTCCATCCGGAACATCCTCGGTCTCATCAAGGACGTGGGCATCGAGATCGGCGGGCGTGTCATCGACATCCGCAAACGGAACCGTGACATCATCCGGCTCATCGGTTCCAAGCCGGCGCACCCGGAAGGCGGCCTGCCCGGCGGTGTGCCGCGCGGCATCACCGAGGACGAACGCATCTGGATACGGCAGACGGCGGACGATACGGTCGATTTTGCCAAATTCGCCATCGACCTGTTCAAGGATGTGGCGCTCAAGAACAAGAGGAACCTGGACCTCGTCCT
>CAZPSP010000101.1:0-9536 GCA_964589285.1 uncultured Dehalococcoidaceae bacterium
GGTGATGAAGGTGAGGTCAACGGACCCGGCAACGGCTTGATATGAATCTACGACGTTGCTGCCCGGTACTTGTGCAGCAAGTTTTTCCGCTGATGCGCGGGTCCGGCTGTTTATAGCGATCACCCGGTATCCCCTCCGATGGAGGAGGATCGCGAGGGCGGAACCGACGGTCCCTGCCCCGATGATGCCGATTGTACCTTTTTTTGCGCTCAAAAAAAATCCTTCTCAGACCAGACTGAGAAGGCACGCGGTTTTCACTGTGTTGGCCGTCTCGGTCGTATCCGATCCAAGCGACTTTTTTCTTGTTAATGTATCGGTGTCCGTTCCGACTCACCGCCGTTCACACGGTCGATGGTTTTCATTATGATTTTAATCCTTTGCGTAGCCGGTGTCAATCCGCCATATTACGTAGACCGGGTCAATTTTTAGATAATTTGCGGATATTCATTTTTCGTTTGCGCAATACTGCAGCTTCGCCACTATTTTACCTCAGCCTGCACGAATGATATAATCGGAGCATAGTCTATTTACGAAGAGGCACAACTATAGAAGTCATTCCATCCATAGATATCAGAGAAGGCAAATGCGTCCGCCTGTACCAGGGGGACTACCAGCAGGAAACCGTATTTTTCGATGATCCCCTGGACCTGGCCCTGAGCTATCAGAGCGCCGGGGCGCCGCGCCTGCACGTGGTAGACCTGGACGGGGCAGCGACCGGGACTATCGGCAACATGGATATTATCAGCGATATCGCCCGTGCGCTGCTGATACCCGTCCAGCTCGGCGGCGGCATACGGGACATGGAGACCATCGAGCAACTCCTGAAGATAGGAGTAGATAGGGTGGTTCTCGGCACCGCCGCGGTGGAAAATCCGAACCTGGTCAGGGAAGCGTGCAAGAAGTACCGGGGATCCATCATCGCCGGCATCGACGCACGGGACGGCATCGTGGCCACTCGCGGCTGGGTCAGGGAGAGCGGGCGGACCGCCCTGGAACTCGCCCTGGCCATGGAAGATGCCGGTGTACGGCGTTTCATTTACACGGACATCTCACGAGACGGCACACTTACCGAGCCCAACTTCACCGCGACCGCGGAACTGGTGGAAAAGCTTGACCTGCCGGTGATCGCTGCCGGCGGCGTGACCACGGTAACGCACCTGAAGATGCTGGAAAAGCTCGGCGTGGAAGGGGCAATCATCGGCAAGGCGCTGTACACCGGGGACATCGTCCTGAAAGACGCCCTTCAGGACATGCAGAAATTCTAGAAGGGCGAGCCGTGGTCGACAGGCTCACCATGAGTAGATTCGTGAACATCGACTATCCCACGCCGTTACTGGGTTAGGACGGGATTTCCATTACGCTGTTTCCGGCACGCCAGAAACCGGTCTAGAGACGGCTTCTTCCAACGTATCAACCTCAACCGCTTTGTTCAAGGCGGCAATCGCCACTTCCAGTTGCCGGTCGTCCGGTTCTGCAGTTGTCAAGGACTGCAAGAGCAGCCCGGGCGCCTGGATGATCTTTACCAGCCGGTTATTACTGTACCGGGCGGTCAGGTAAATGACCTCATAGCCAAGGGCGGCGATAACCGGCAGCAGCAGCACGCGGGAAAGCACCATGAGCCAGATGTTGTGAACGCCCACCAGTGAGAACACGAGGATAGCGATGATAAGGACGAGGAACAAAAAACTGGTGCCGCACCGCACGTGGGCCGTGCTGAACTTTTTCACTTCATCCACCGTCATGGGCACGCCGGCTTCCCAGGCGTTGACGGTTTTGTGCTCGGCGCCGTGGTACATGAATGTCCGCTTGATATCGGACAGCATGCCGATGATCTTCAAGTAAGCCAGGAAAATAATCAGGCGAATGACACCTTCGATGAGGTTAAAGACGAGGGAATTCGTGGGGATCCAGTTATCGATGAGCTTGGTGAGCCCCAGCGGCAGCAGGAAGAACAGCGCCACGGCCAGCGCGACAGCAGAGAACAGCATGACGGCTATCGCCTTGTTGGAAAGGGCCTCCTCCTCTTCTTCCAGGCTGACATTGGCGGAATAGGTCAGACTCCTGATGCCAAGTATCATGGATTCCAGGAGCACGAGTATGCCTCGGGTAAAAGGCCAGCGCCGGAACCGGCTGGAAAAAGCGGCGCCGACCGGTTTTGAGTCCACGACGATGCCGCCATTCGGCTGCCGGACCGCGGTGGCGACAGACGTCCGGCCGCGTATCATCACGCCTTCAATGACGGCCTGCCCGCCATAGTTGTATTTCTTTTCTTTCATGGTAAAGAAAAAGGAGCGGTTTTCTTTTCCGCTCCTTTAGTTTCCTTTGTTTTGTGAGAACCGGTTCTACTTATCGAGGTTGTAGCGTTTCTTGAACCGTTCGACGCGTCCGGCGGTGTCCATCATGCGGCGTTCACCGGTGAAGAACGGATGGCAGTTGCTGCAGACTTCTACTTTCAGTTCCTTGCGGGTGGAACCGGTCTTGAACTTGTTCCCGCAGGCGCAGGTGACTTCCGCGTCTTCATAAAATTTGGGGTGAATCTTTTCCTTCATGGCTATCCTCAGTCAGCGTAAACGCTGACCCTTCTCCTGCTGTTACTGGCAGCTTCAAACTGCACCTTGCCCGTAACCAGGGCATAGAGCGTGTGGTCCTTGCCCAGCCCGACGTTGATGCCGGGATGGATGCGGGTCCCGCGCTGCCGTACTAATATCGTGCCGGCCGTGACATTCTCGCCGGCGAAACGCTTGACGCCAAGCCGTTGCGACTGACTATCGCGACCGTTGCGGCTGGTGCCGCCACCTTTTTTATGCGCCATCTGTCGGGGTCTCCTCTTTCTTCGTGCGACGTGTCGTCTTCTTCACCGGTTTAGCGGTATCCGCGCCGGGAGCGACGATGCTATCGATGCTGAGCCGGGTAAAGTCCTGACGATGACCGTTCTTGCGGCGATAGCGGACCTTCGCCTTGTACTTGAAAACGATGACCTTCTTGCCGCGTCCGTTTTCCCTGGCGGTCGCTACCACTTTAGCGCCTTCCACCACGGGCTGGCCGAAAGCGACATTCTCGCCTTCGCCGACGGCAAGGACTTTATCGATCTCAACGGTATCGCCCTCGGCAACATCGAGGCGTTCCACGTCGATGGTCTGGCCTTCGGTTACCTTGTACTGCTTGCCACCTGTTTCGATAATCGCGTAAATTTTGGGCCTCGCTTTTACATGGGAATAATCCCGGAAAATCTCGTTTTATGAAGCTACTTCCACTTCATAATCCACAATCACAAATTATAGCAGTTTTAGAGGAGTGAGTCAATCGTAATCTGGTTGGATGGACAAACCCAATTTGAATTTCCGACCTTCCAAGGCCCGCGATACCCGGATGGTGGCAAAATTCAATGGTGTTGAATCCCTGTGCGGCGACCCGGTTTTGAATACAAAAGCAACAAGGGATCCCGGCCTTCGCCGGGATGACGTTCAAATCTGGCGATGAAAGCGACCCGGATCAAAAACCGGCTCCGTTATAAACGCTGCAACAGTTTTTCCCATTCGCGGGCCACGCGCTGTCTAAGTTCTTCCAGGGAGCAGTCCGTCTCGATGATAACGTCCGCGCGTCGGCGGCGTTCTTCATCGCTCATCTGGGAGCGTATCCGAGAGAGGGCTTCTTCTTCCGAATATCCGGAGCGTTTCCGGAGCCTCTCCAAGACTGCCGTTACCGGCGCCATGGTTATCCAGACCTCATCCACCAGCCAAGTACGCTCCGATTCCAGCATCGCCGCTGCTTCCATGACGGCGACTTTTACGCCCGCCTTTTTGAACCCGGCAAGGCGTTCCTTCACCACGGCATCGATGGCGGGGTGGATGATGCCGTTGAGCTTTTGCAGGGCTTTACGGTCATTGAATACGATAGCGCCAAGCTTTGCCCGGTCTATCTTCCTGGAATCATCGAGTATGCCATTCCCGAAAGCGAGAACGAGTTGCTTGTACGCCGCCGTCCCCTGCCGGTACACTTCATGACCGGTCCGGTCCAGGTCCATGTAGGCCGCTCCGAGTTCCCTGAGGAACCCGGCCACGGTGCTCTTGCCGGTCCCGATGCCGCCGGTCAGTCCAATCACTTTCATACTTTTTCCGCGATTATAGTATAGAATAGAACCAAGGGGATTTTCTATTCAACATGCTGTTATTCGCTCATGCCGGTATTACACTCGGCGCCGCTGTGGTGACTTCCGGAATCGTCCAATCCATAAAACCGAAGGAGAAACGGGCGCAGTCCTGGCTCGCCGGACTGGCGGGTTACCTGGACATCCGCTGGCTGCTCGTGGGGGCGCTGCTGCCGGACATCATCGATAAACCCCTCGGGCAGTTTATTCTCTACGGGTACATCGGGACGGGCAGGGCCTATGCCCATACGCTGGTGTTCCTGGCTTTCATAACGGTCCTCGGCCTGGTGGTACGGTTCGGATTTCACCGGACATGGGGGCTGGCGCTGGCGTTCGGTACGCTTGCCCATCATATCCTGGACTATCTATGGGTCAGTCCGGAGGTATGGTACTGGCCCTTTTACGGATGGCACTTCGTGCCCATCGATGTTTACAACTGGTGGCCGGAGATCCTCCGGACGCTGGTGACGACGCCGCTCGTCTTTATTCCGGAACTGATAGGGCTGGCAATCCTCGGATGGTTCGGGATACGATTGCTGCAAAGGAACAAAGTCGGGGCGTTTCTCCTGCGGGGAGACACAGGGGCATAAGCTTCAGATACCGGGTTTCACAGCGATAATCCCCGCCACTGCTTTTTCCGGTTCCATGATACCTTCATGGTAGCGAAGCACACGGAAGTCCCGGAACATGTCCAGCAGCTCGTTATAGGCCAGAAGGAAGTCCGGATTGTGCGGCCGGCCGAACTGCTGCTGATCCATGATGTACGTCTCATATACTATCATTCCGCCGGGTCTCACACCGTTCCGCATCGAGGGTATGAGAGGACGGTGGAGATAGTTGAAGCAGATGATGAGGTCCCAGGTATCCGGCTGGATACGGTAGCCGCCGTTTTCCAGGTCGCCGACGACGGCTTGAATGCTCGTACCGGCTTCGCGAGCGTTTTCTAACGCCTGTGCGACGGATTCCGGGGCGATATCGACGCCGGTCACGGAGAAACCCTGCTGGGCCAGGTAGACGGCATTGCGCCCGGCGCCCATGGCTACGTCCAGCGTTTTTCCGGGGGTGAGGAGCGCCAGGTTCTCCACCAGGAACCGGGACGGCTTGGCCGGATGGTCGTAGTGTTTCATGCGGATACCGGAGCGGCTATGCCATGTTTTTCTTGATAGCGGTAAGCTGCTCGAGGTGGCGTTTCTCCTCGGCCAGGATGTCATCGACCAGGGATGCCGGACCATTCGGGAGGACATCACGCAGTTCGTAGTAAAACAGGATGGAGTCCTTTTCCGCGCTGATGGCAAGCTCGATGGCTTTGACGTCGGTATCCGCCTGCTCGGCCATTTCACTGGTGATGAAATCATCGGTGAAGACGGCACC
This sequence comes from uncultured Dehalococcoidaceae bacterium, assembly GCA_964589285.1. Lineage (GTDB taxonomy): Bacteria > Chloroflexota > Dehalococcoidia > Dehalococcoidales > RBG-16-60-22 > DAOUEG01. The sequence goes on from CAZPSP010000101.1 coordinate 5,519, forward strand.
ATCGATGAGGGCCTGGATGTATTCGCTGTTCTTGAAGGACGCTTCCCCATCTATGTCCCGGTCGGCGAACATACTCTCGAACGTGGCCTGGTGGACCCGTTCCATGGCGGCGAGGCCCTCGAAGACAGCCCTGGCGCGGGGATCGTCGGTGGACCTCGCCATGACATCGTAAAACATGATGCCGCGTTTTTCGATTCCGATGGCGGTTTCTATCAGGTCTCTGGCTGTGAATTCAGGCATGACAGATTACCTCAATATCTCCAACAGATAGTGCCGCATACTAATCCCTCACCTCTTCCCTGGAAGAGGCCATATTCTTTCAAAGGAAAGGATAGAATGGTTGCCTTCGAGTCCTTCTGCAACTCGTACTGGATTGCGGTCTATTCAAGCTTACGGAACTCGCTCTTGCTGGCGCCGCAGATGGGGCATACCCAATCATCAGGGATATCCTCGAAGGCTGTCCCGGGGGCAATCCCCCCATCGGAGTCGCCGAGGGCGGGATCGTAGACGTAGCCGCAGACCGTGCATTCGTATTTGTCCATTTTGACAGCCTCCTTTTATTGTTTGGCGATATAGCTCGGCGCCGATTTGGGCGTGGTGCCGCGTTTAACCTGGTGATAATATTCGTAGGTCATGCACGGCTGGTCGGAGAGATTTTCCGCCGCGACGACCCTGCCGATGAATACCGTATGCGTCCCGATGTCCGCGCTCTGGATGACTTCTGCTTCAATATAGGCGGTAGTGTGGTCGAGAACAATCGGAGCGCCGGTCTCACCTATTTTGTAATTGACATTCGCCAGCTTATCGACATCGCGACCGGACTTGAACCCGAACCCGCCGATAAAGGAGAGCGGCGCATCCTGGCCTATCATAGCGGCGGTGAAGACCCTGGAGGAAAGGATATAGTCATGTGTCAGGTTGTTACGGTTGATGCTCACGGCGATAGTCGGCGGTTCAGACGTTATCTGAAACACCGTGTTGGCGATCTGCGCGTTCAGTTTACCGTCTTTCTGGGAGCCGATGACATACATACCGTAGCCGAGCTTGTACAGAGCGGTATTATCCATGACCTTGCTTCTCCTTACATGACGTCTTTTTCACTGGCTTCGATGGTCCGGCGGAGTTCTTCACTCAGCACTTCCGGCAGACCGGCGATATCGACATGGAGGAAGCCGCGCACAATGGCTGCCGTGGCTTCATCACGGGTGAGGCCGCGGGCCATGAGGTATTCGACCTCTTCCTCGGCAATCTTGCCGACAGCGGCTTCATGAGACAGGTCTATGCCGGCGAGGGTACCCATCAGTTCCGGAATGGAATATATGGTGCCTTTTTCCCCGAGTATCAGGCCGCGGCATTCCAGGTGCCCTTTCACGTCCGGCGCGTTCCCTTCTATGTACCCGCGAGCGATGATGTTCCCGCCGGTGGTGATGGCGCGGGAAATAATCTCGGTCCTGGCCGCCCTGGCATCCAGAATGACCCTTGAGCCGACATCGATATTGGATCCTTCCCCGGTGACCAGCACGCTGTTGAAACGGACCGTGGAATTTTCCCCGATACAGCGGGCAAGAGGATTGGTCTGTATGGACCTTACCGGTTTCATGAGGATGTAGTTGCTCATGAACAGGGCTTCATCCTCGATGAGGGCGCCGGTCCTCGGCCGCACCACCGTTTCCGGGTTCCATGAGTGAATCATGGTGAACGTCACTTTGGCGCCCTTTTTGATATAGAACTCCGAGACGCCCAGGTGCAGGCCGGTCTCCTCGTTCAAGGCCGTGGCGCAGCCGGTAATGATGTGGAGTTCAGAACCTTCTTCCGCGATGATGACATTATGGACGTTCTGTTTCAGGTTCTCCCGGGCAAGGTAGAGACACGACTGTACCGGATAATCCGTCTTGTAGCCGGGCAGCGCCCGGATAAAGTAACCGTTGGCGTTGCCGAGTTCGATGCTGGCGGTGTACTTGTCCTGGTCTACCTCGACGGCTTTCCACCAGTAGTCCGGCATCCAGTCGTACTTTTCAATCGCCTGACTGACGGGCATCACCTCGATGCCATCCTGGGTGGTTGAAAAATGGACCGGCATGTTGTCCATCTGTATGTACGTCCCGGAACGCTGAGCGGGGTTATCCAGCATTACCCCGGCCTGGAGCATGTCCGCCTTGGCCTTGGCGGAAAGAGTGGAGGGGTCTTTAGCGTATTCGTATTTGCCCTCTTCTCCGGAGAATTTCTCCAGGTCGACATCTTCTCCCAGGGAAGCTTTCTTCTTTTCCGCGGCTTTGGCCTTATCAAGATAGGAGCGGCTGGTCTTCATGTCAGTCATGTTTCGTTTTCCTTCCTCGGTCGCAGGTGATACAGGCGTTATAGCCGCCTTCGCGGATGGTTGCCAGCATTTCGTGCGGGTCGCCTTCACAGCTTATCATGCCGTCACACATCACGTAGCCGGTACGGGCGTTGACATAATCCAGGATGTGCCCGGTGTGGGTGATGATGAGCCCCATGCAGTGGCGTTCCGGTATCGGGCAGGCTTTTTCCAGCAGGGAGTTCATGAGTTTCCCGATGAGGGCGATATTAACCAGGTCAACGCCGGACTCCGGTTCATCCAGCAGTGTCAGTTCCGGTTTCTGGGCGAGAAGCTGCATCAGTTCCGAACGTTTTATCTCTCCGCCGGAAAAACCGTAATTAATGTCCCGGTCGAGGAAATCGGTCAGGTCGGCTTGTTCCGCCAGGGATTCGATAGTATCGCCATCGCCCGCCTTGAGACAGGCCGCCACCATATCCCGTGTCCTGACGCCGCGAACGACCGGCGGGCGCTGGAAGGACATACCGATGCCCAGCCTGGCGCGTTCATCGACGGACAGATGGGTAATGTCTTTGCCTTTGAAGTGTATGCTGCCGCGGGTAATGTTGTACTTCGGAAATCCCATGATGGCCATGAGCAGGGTGCTCTTGCCCGCCCCATTCGGCCCGAAGAGAACGTGAGTCTCCCCGTCACGAATGGTAAGGCTGACGTCATGGATGATCTCCTTGTTTTCAACCGAGACGGCAAGATTCTTGATTTCAAGCATGACCGACCTCCAAATGTGCGGTACCGTTATGATGGATTAACCGCCGTCGAGGGAAGGGTGTTCCATCTCGACGAACCAGGCTTGCGGGTCCTTGAGGAACTCGTAGTAACTGAGCAGCGCCTTGTGGTGTTCGTGTTCCTGGAGAGCCAGGGACTGAAAGTATTCTTTTTCCGCAGGATAGGAAGCTTTTTTAGCCTGTTCCTCGTAGTAGTCAAATGTTTTCGTTTCGAGCCCTATTGCCGTCTGTACGGCATCGATTTCTTCCTGCCGGGGCTTGAAGTCCTTGCCCGCCTGGTCTTTCATCTCCGAGAGGATGGTCTTGACTTCTGTTTTATGCACGGTCTTCTCCGGCCATCCCTTGCGGTCGCTCAGCGCGTGATATATGTTTTCAAAAACTCTGCGATGGATATCTTCTTCATCGGCAAGTTTGCCCAGCAGCTTTTTACCCATATCATTAGTGCTGGATTTGGCGGCATCCAGGTAAAATTCCTTGCCATCTATCTCCATTTGAATGGCGGTTTTCAGTGCGCTGAGAGTGCGCTCCTGTTCCTGCGTCATCACAGTCCTCCTTCATCGGCGGGTACAATTTTGTACGAAATGGTAACGCGCCGATCCAGTAATGTCAATACCGGGTGTCGAACCATTATCACAGGAAGCCAGGTACCCTGTATGTGATAAAAGTACCGAATTTCGCAAGAGATATCAGCTACCAGTATAGCATACCCGGAATTGGATGTTTATTCAGGAGCGGGTCTTACCGCCGTTTAGCCGCGATCGGAGACATCCTTCTAGATCTTCTCGAACTGCTCGCGGGTTATCTCACCGCGGGCGTACCGTTCACCGGCGATCTCCAGCGGCTTCTTCTGTCCTTGTCTCGACGATGAACCAGTCAAGCGACGGATTCCCCAAACAACAAGGGCAATCAGGGCCCCCCAGAAGATTATCATCCACATTCC
>CAZPSP010000102.1:0-9507 GCA_964589285.1 uncultured Dehalococcoidaceae bacterium
AGGTTAACACCATTGACCGCGGTGAAGTTCTTATATACCTTGGTAATAGCATCCAGGGTAATGATGCCGGATGTATCGTTCATCAGGGGTCCCTTCTTTCTGTGAGAATAATTCTGACCGTCGCCAGGCGGGAGATAACTCGTCTCAAGAGCAGGTTCAGCGGCAAGTCCCGGGCCATCGTGTTCGGCGTGCTGGCGCTGACCATCATCAGTTCTTTCGTACTCTACCATCAGGACCTCGCGGTAAGCAAGGGTATTTACACCATCGGAGCTTCGCCAAACAGCCCAAGTATCGAGGACAGCCGCTTCCGTGTCGCCGTCATGGAACCGGAGGTAGGGCGCAAAGCGCTGGAAAACGGGTTCATTGACCTCTACCTGGACGGCGGCGAAATGCTGGCCATCGGCGAGCGCGGCGGTCACGCCGTGTCCGCCCTGACGAAGTACCTCCAGAAACAGGAACTCCTCACCATCGCCGGGGAGTACGAGATAGAACAAGCCTTCCCGCTGCGCATCCGGGTCGCCACCGTCGATGCCGTGTCCGAAGGCCTTGTCGCCGCGGCGGAAGACAACAACGATATCAACACTGCCGGATTTGAGCCGGGTATCGTCCCCGACGGGCCGCCGATTCTCATTCCCGAAGAGGAGCCGGTCACCGGGCCGGGAACGGACGCGACCGTAACGCCGTCCGATGCAGTTCCGGACATCTCCGCCACGCCGGACGAATCGCAGGACAAGGACGACGTTATCGCCGCCATCACGAAGGACCTTGAAAGCGGAACGCCGGCTGCTGAGGACGGTACGGTAGTGGCCGGCGGTGTTTCCAGCGCCTCCAACGACGCCGTCCGCCAGCAGCTTGTCGAATTCACCGAGCGGGGCAGCCTGCCGGAGTTCAAGGCGGAGTTCATCGCCGAGAACGATATCATCATTCCCTCCCTCATGAACCCGCCGATACCGCTGGCCCAGGTCATTATCACCTTCTTCTACGTGGTGCCGGTCTTCTTCATCAGCCTGTTCTTCACCAGCAGTTTTACGGAGGAAAAGATCAGCCGCAAGCTCCTCATCCTCCTTTCCGCCCCGGTCACGCGGCTCCAGGTCATCCTTGGCAAGATGGCCCCGTACCTGGTCTATTCAATCCTCGTCATCATCGGCGTGACGCTGGCGATGGGCGGTAACGTCCTGCTCGGGCTGGCTATCTTCACGCCGGTCATGCTCTTCATCTTTGCCATCTATCTCATGGTGGCGCTGACCTACCGCACGTTCAAGGACCAGACGTTCTTCTCCGTGCTGGCGTTGTCCGTCGTGACCGTCTACCTGGTCGGGCCGGCCATGTTCACCGGCGTTAACGACCTCAGCTACATCTCACCGCTGACCCTGGCGGTGGAGATGTACCGAGGCGAATCGTTTACCATCTCCCAGTACTTCCTGGCGACCTCCCCGCTGCTGCTCGTCTTCGGCGGCACGATGTACGTCGGCACCCGCGTCCTCAACGAGGAGTACCTCATGGGCTTCCGTCCGCTGCACCGCAAGGTCGCCGAGGCTATTTATGCTACCCTGGACCGGGCGCACATCAACATCTCCATCTTCATTATGGGCATGGCGTTCGTGCCGGTCGTCTTCATGGCGGAACTGGCGGCGGTGGCCCTCGTGACCAACCTGCCGGTGCCGTTCATGCTCGGCGGGATGATGATCGTCTCCGTCGTCATCGAAGAGATCGCCAAGTCCGTCAGCATCGTCATCCTGGCGCAGAACCGCGCCCTCAAAGGTGTGAAGGAAGCCCTGCGGCTGGGCGTGCTGTCCGCAATCGGGTTCATGCTCATGGAGAAGCTGGTGCTGTACGTGGTGCTGAGCGTCGTGGATGATTCCCTGTTCCTCCGGGCGCTCTCCGGCGGCGGCTTGCTGGTACTGCCGCTCATCCTCCATGTTGTTTCGACGACCTTCGTCTGCTTCCTGACGGCCAAGTTCGGCACGAGGTATTATCCGCTCGGGCTGCTGGTGGGCAGCCTGGTGCATCTTGCCTATAACCTGGCTATCGTGGGGACGGCGTTATGAGAGGGTTCCTGGCGCTCATCAAGCGTGAACTGAGGTCTATTCTCAGGGAAAAGACCATCATGTTCGCAATAATGGTGCAGTTCTGCATCGCGGCGTTCTCCTCGGTCATCCTGGTGGGCATCATGGCGTTCTATGACCCGTCTTCGATCAGTGACAACACCCATACTCACATCCGGGTAGGGATGATCAACGACTCTTCGTCTGGTTATACCGACCGGGATATGGGTATGCTCACGAATTATCTGCATGACGGCAACATCACTACTTTTGGATTTAACGACTTTGCGGATGCTGAAGAAAAATTCAACAAAGGACATGTTGATGCCATCATTTCCATGAACAAGAGCGCCGGTGGTGTGGTAGATATGGAACTCGTCATGCCGGAACTGGATACGAAGAAGACGATCGTCTTCATGCTCCTGGATGAACCCTTGAAAAAATTCGAGAATTATTTACGCCAGCAGCAGGGTGTAGAACTGGCATATCCGAACACCGGCGGGGAACCGAGCACCACCTACGAGTTCCTGTTCTCGCTCGTCGTGCCCATCCTGATGCTCTTCCCGGCCCTCATCGCCGGCAGCATCGTCATCGATTCCATCTCGGAAGAATTCGAGAACAAGACCTTCGATACCCTGGCGGCGGCCCCGGTCTCGCTCTTCCAGGTGATCTCCTCCAAGGTCGGCGCGGCGGTCATCACGGCGGCCGTCCAGATAGCGATGTGGATAGGCCTTCTCCGGTTGAACGATATACGGGTGGAGAACGCCGGAATGGTGGCCGGGCTCGGTATCGCCGTTGCGCTCGGTATCTCGGCGGTCACGGCCTTCATTTCCATGTATTTCAAGGACCGGGAACGCACGCAGTTCGTCTATTCCATCTCACTGGTCGTCCTCATCGCCGGGAGCTACTTCCTGGACCCGTCGCCGTTCGGGCTGATCACCCGCCTTGCTTCCGGCTCCCCCGGCGCCGGCGTGCTGCAGGTAGTCCTGTACGCCATTCCGCTGGCGGCGGCCGGCTGGCTGCTGGTGGCCCTTTCCCGCAGGCTCGTGCTGGTAAGGAGATAGGAACAATCATCGGAGATCTGCCCCGGTCAGCGAATCCTTCCCATCCTTCCTTTTCAAGGAAGGCGTAGACCGGTTTTGATTGTAATTGTCGGCAACTTTTTCTTCCCGACTGGCACTTAACCTGTCATGTTAACGCTTTTTCCTTTTTTGGTGTTATAATCACTGCGATGGTAACTGTGATTACCGGCGCTACCGGGCACATCGGCATCAACCTGGTACGGCTGCTCCTTGAAAAGGGACGCGTGGTTCGCTGCCTCATCCATGTCCACAACCGGGGACTGGAAGACCTGGGTATCGAGACGGTCTCCGGGGATGTCAGAAACGTGGATTCTCTCGTCAAGGCCTTCCAAGGCGCCGATGTCGTCTATCACCTCGCCAGCCGCATCTCCATTTCCATGGCGGACTGGAACGAGGTCAAGGCTATCAACATCGATGGCACGCGGAACGTCCTAGAAGCCTGCCGCAGGGCAGGGGTCCGGCGGCTCGTTCATTTCAGTTCCATCCACGCTATCCAGCAGGAGCCTTTCTCAATTCCCGTGGATGAAACCAGGCCGCTCGTGGACGGCATGGCCGCGCCGTACGACCGCTCCAAGGCCGCCAGCGAGCGGGACGTCCTGGCGGCGGTCGGGGATGGACTGGACGCCGTCATCATTTCACCTACGGCCGTTATCGGGCCGTATGACTGCGAGCCGTCCTTTTTCGGGGATGCTCTGCTTCGCATTGCCCACAAGAAACTGCCGGCGCTGGTCGGCGCCGGGTTCGACTGGGTGGACGCCCGGGACGTGGCGGCCGGGGCCCTCGCTGCGGAAGAACGGGGCACAACCGGCGCCAAGTACCTGCTGGCCGGGGAGTGGGTTGCCATACCGGACATCGCCGCGATGATGGAAGAGATCATCGGCAACGTCTGCACCAGGAGGACCGTGCCGCTGTGGCTCGCCTCAGCGAGCGCGCAGCTGGTGGAAACCTACTGCAAACTGACGAAAACCCGGCCTCTTTACACGAAGATGTCTCTCACTGCGCTGCGGAGCAACCGGCACATCAGCCATGAAAAAGCCGCGCGTGAACTGGGGTATACCGCACGTCCGTTCCGCGAATCTCTGAAAGATACGCTGGCCTGGTATGCGGAAGCCGGCATGCTGACCTGCCCCTTGCCCGCCGGAGGCCTGAAATGAGCGAAACCACCTTTTTCAACAGCTTGCTGGTCGGTTCATTCGCGCTGGCCGCGGTCATCTTCATCAGCCTCTTCTTCATCGCTGCACCGTACGGGCGTCACACGAGGAAAGGGTGGGGGCCGTCCGTGGACAACCGGCTCGGCTGGATACTCATGGAAATGATGTCCCCCATACTGTTCGGCTGGTTGTTCCTCACGGGCACGGTGACCGCCGGTATCGTGCCGCTCGTCTTTGTCGTGCTGTGGGAAAGTCATTACATCCACCGGGCGTTCATCTACCCGTTCAGCCTGCGCGGCAATGACAAGCGGATGCCGGTATCGATCATATTGTTTGGGGTCATTTTCAACCTGATGAATGCCTACCTCAACGGCCGGTACCTCTTTCACTTCTCGGACGGGTACGGCAGCGAGTGGCTGAACGACCCCCGGTTCATCGGCGGGGTGGCGCTGTTCGTGATAGGGTATATCATCAACCGGCAGTCGGACCTGGCTTTACGGGCTTTACGACAGTCCGGGGAGACCGGTTACAAGATATGCAACAGCAAATTCTACCGTTTTGTTTCCTGCCCGAACTATCTTGGGGAGATTGTCATCTGGAGCGGTTGGGCACTGGCGACGTGGTCGTTGCCGGGCCTGGCCTTTGCCGTCTGGACCATCGCCAACCTGGCGCCGAGAGCGCGCGCTCACCATGCCTGGTACAAGGAAACGTTCCCGGACTATCCTGAAGAGCGTAAAGCCCTGCTGCCGGGGATCTGGTAAGAGAACTAGGTTCCAGGGCTAGGACCGTTTCACCATGATAAGTGAGGCCGGGTCTTTGCCGATGGCGCGGGTCATGCCATCGATCTCGATCGTCAGGGTCCCGTCCACCGCGGCCTTTTCTATCACTTTCACCTTGACGCCCGGCGTCAGGCCGATGCCGGTCAGGTAACGGAGGAATCCGGCGTCCCGCTCGACGAGGACGTTGGTCATCGTGCCGGACTCTCCGGGCTCCAGCGCGGCGAGAATGGTGCGGGGAACGGTTGCGTACCTTAGGTCTTTGTCCGGGATGGGGCTGCCGTGAGGGCAGACCGCCGGGTTACCGAGGTATTGCGAGAGCCGGTCCGCTACCGTTTCCGTGGTGCTGTGCTCCAGCGAGCAAGCCTGCTCGTAGACCTCGTCCCATCCCAGGCCGAGGTGCCGGTTAAGAAACACTTCCCAGAGCCGGTGCCGGCGGGTCAGGTGGAGGTACTTGCGGCGGCCCTCATCGGTCAGGCTGGCCCCTCCGTACGGGGTATGGGTAACGAGGCCCTTTTCCGCCAGCCGGCGCAGCATTTCAGAAACGGATGCCAGTGACACGCCCATGCTCTGGGCGATGGCAGTGGTGCTGACGGGGTTTTCCCGTTCTTCCAGCGTGCCAATGGCTTCAAGGTATTCTTCGGTTGTTTGGGTCATTGTTTCCTGCATCTCTCTTTGCATTCTAGGGGATAAATTCGCATCTGTCAACATATTAACAAGGTGATACAAATAAAAATATTAGGATGTCCTTGACTTTACGTAGAGGTTTTGATATAGTGAGGCTGGAGGTACCAGTATATGGCAACCAGACCTCTCAGCGAAATGGGGCCGGATGAACGCGGCGTCATTGTACGGGTTGGAGGAGCGGGGGAAATCCGGAGGCGGCTTCTCGATATGGGCGTTGTCGCCGGAGCGGAAGTTGAAGTGGAACGGGTCGCGCCGTTGGGTGATCCGATACAGATAAAAGTAAAAGGTTACGACCTCGCCCTACGCAAAAATGAGGCCGAGAAGATCGTGGTCAGAGAAACTACCAGCCCGCTGGTCTACGCGGCGGTCGGCGAGCCGCTCACCGTTGTCAGCGTGCGGGCTGGATGGGGACTCCAGCGCCGTTTGCGAGGCATGGGCATCAATCCGGGAAGCGCCATCAAGGTCATCAGCGCCGGTAAGCCGGGCCAGTTCATGGTAGAAGCCGGAGGGAAAGTCCTGGCCCTCGGTTACGGTATGGCCGCAAAGATACTCGTCAAGCCTGAGGTATCCTGACATGTCCCCTAAAACGATAACCGTAGCCCTGGCCGGTAATCCCAATTCCGGTAAGACAACGGTATTCAACGTCCTGACCGGCGCCCGACAGCATACCGGCAACTGGCCGGGGGTGACCGTGGAAAAGAAGGAAGGCTACTGCTCGCGGGAAGGCTGCCGTATCACGGTCGTGGACCTCCCCGGCGTGTACAGCCTGACCGCTTACTCCCTCGATGAAGTGGTGGCGCGGGACTATATCGTCGATGAGCAGCCGGACGTGGTCGTTGATGTCGTCGATGCTTCCAACCTGGAGCGGAACCTCTACCTGACCGTCCAGTTGCTGGAAATGCAGGTGAAACTGGTCATTGCCCTGAACATGATGGACGTGGCCAGGACAAAGGGCCATGAAATCGACATCCCGAAGCTGTCCGAGCTTCTGGGCGTACCCGTCGTGCCGATGGTAGCCGCCCGCGGCGAGGGTGTCGACGAACTGCTCGAAACTGTTATCAAAGTCGCTGACGGTACTTTGCCGTCGCACGGTACGGGCATCCATTACGGACAGGATGTTGAAAATGAGATAACGACGCTGGAAACGACCCTCAACGGCACCGGTTCCAACGGCAGGTACCCCACGCGCTGGCTGGCCGTAAAGCTTCTGGAAAACGACGCCGAAATCATCGAAAAGGTGAAACAGACCGGTGGACGTTAGTGGGATTCTCAAGAAGCGGGAAGAAAGCCTGGAGCACCTGAAAAAGGTGCATGGTGAAGACGCGGAAACGCTCATCGCCGATGCCCGTTACGGGTTCATCAGCGGGCTTGTCAAGGAAGTCCTGAAGAAACCGGACGTGGAAAAGGTCACCATCACGGACCGGATCGACCGCATCATCCTCAACCGCTGGTTGGGCATCCCGATATTCTTTGCCATACTTTTCGGAGTGTTCGAACTCACATTCGCTCTGTCCGTTCCGCTCATCGACCTCATCGACAGCGGCCTCGGCTGGCTCGGCGGGCGAGCGGCCACCATTACGCCGGACTGGCTGGGCAGCCTGCTGGCTGACGGCGTTATCGGCGGCGTTGGTGCGGTGCTGGCTTTTGTGCCGGTCATTTTCCTGCTCTATATCTGTCTTTCCATTCTCGAGGATACCGGGTACCTGGCGCGGGCGGCCTTCGTCATGGACCGGCTGATGCACCGGATCGGCCTGCACGGGCGTTCCTTCGTCTCTCTTATCTTGGGGTTCGGCTGCAATGTTCCGGCCATCATGTCCACGCGCACCATCGAGAACCCCAAGGACCGGCTGGTCACCATCCTGGTAACGCCGCTGATGTCCTGCGGCGCCCGCCTCCCGGTCTATGTCCTGCTGGCAGCCGCTTTCTTTACCGCGCACCAGGGGCTGGTTGTTTTTTCCTTATATGCTATCGGCGTGGTCCTGGCGATGCTGCTCGCCTGGCTGTTCCGCCGTCGGCTGGCAAAAGGGGAATCCGGCCACTTCGTCATGGAGCTTCCTCCATACCGGCTGCCCACGATTCCCAATGTGGCTTCTCATGTCTGGGACAAGGGTTGGGCGTTCATTTCACGGGCGGGGACGTTCATCTTCGCCGCCGTGTTCATTATCTGGATACTCGATTATACCAATGTGCTGGAGCAGGTAGGCCGGGTGATAGCGCCCGTTTTCAGCCCGGCGGGGTTCGGGCAATGGCAGGCGGCCGTGGCGCTCATCTTCGGTGTGTTCGCCAAGGAAGCTATCGTCGGGGCTTTCGGAACGCTGTTCGCCGGGGCGGAAGCGGCCGGCGGCATGGGCACGGTGCTGTCCGCACAGCTCGGCTGGACGCCGCTGATCGCCTACGCCTTCATGCTGATGATCTTACTGTATGTTCCCTGCATCGCCACGCTTTCCATCATCAAAAAAGAGACCGGTTCCTGGAAATGGACGATTTTCACGGCGGGTTATACCCTGGCGATAGGATGGCTGGCGGCGACGCTGGTCTACCAGATCGGCAGCCTGCTGGTATCATGATAGTGAGAGGTATGCGATGCTCGGTGAAATATTGAAACGGTTCAGAGATGCCGATCATCCCCTGAGCGTCGATCAATTGGGCCGGGAGCTTGGGGTGGACAGGACCGCTCTGGAGGGCATGCTGCTGACGCTGGTCCGGCAGGGGAAACTGAAAGAGGTTGAACTTGGCTCGGAAACGTGCGGCCGGTGCAGCAAGAAAGAGTCCTGCGTTCACCTGGCAACGGGCAGCCTTGGCAAGGTCTATGAAGTGTCTGAAAAACAAGCCTGACGGGAGGATGCCGTGTCGAAGACGGATGAGAACTTAAGAACGGCCTTCGCCGATGAAAGCCAGACGTATATCGAATATCTCGCCTATACCCAGCAGGCCATCGATGAAGGTAAGACGGAAATAGCCCAGCTTTTCCGGGAAGCAGCTGGTGCGGAAGTGGTCCACGCGCTGACTCACCTGAAAGCGATGGGCGTGGTAAACAACGCTACCCTGGAGAACCTGAGGGAAGCCGCCGAATCAGAAAATCTGGAGGTCGTGTCCATGTATCCCACCTTCATCCGTGAGGCGGAGGAGGAAGGGCGGGAGGACGCCGCGGCCTCGTTCCGCATCGCCTTTGAACGGGAAAAGCACCACCGGGACATGTTCCGGGCGGCCCTTAAGAAACTGGGGGATCATGGATAGTAAAGTCGAAAAACTGGCGCGATGGATGGCCGGTGCGCGGCACATCGTCGTGTTTACCGGGGCCGGCATCAGTACGGAGTCCGGCCTGCGCGATTTCCGGGGGCCGGACGGACTCTGGACGAGGCGTGACAAGGGACTGGATACGCCGAAGCAGGACTTCGGCAAGGCCCAGCCCAACGCTGGTCATTATGCCATCAAGGAACTGGAAGACATGGGGAAACTGGACTTCCTCATATCCCAGAACGTGGACAACCTTCACCTCAAGTCCGGCATCGACCCGGACAACATCGCGGAACTGCATGGCAACCTGACCAAGGTGCGCTGCTCCATCTGTGGGTTCGTCATGGACCGGATGGAAGGGGAGCGGGAGTGCCCCATGTGCAAGGGAAAGCTCGTTTCCACGGTGGTGGACTTCGGGATGGCGTTGCCGGAGAAAGACCTTAATGCGGCCTACGAACACGCTGAGGACGCGGACCTGTTCATCGTGGCGGGATCCAGCCTGGTGGTTCACCCGGCGGCGGACATACCG
>CAZPSP010000103.1:0-9225 GCA_964589285.1 uncultured Dehalococcoidaceae bacterium
GATCAATGGGCATCGCCCTTATCGTACTGCTGCTATTGACCGCAGTGCCTGTTTCGTCCGTCCTGGCGGCCAATAATGTTACTCTGAACAAGACCAGCGCCGCCGTGGGCGAATCGGTGACCGTGGAAGGCACCGATTTCACTCCCTCCACAGATGACAACGCCCGGTTGGCCAATGTCTATTTTGCCAAAGACTCGGCGAACACCTTTCAGTCTATTACCACCGTCGATACCCGTGAACTCGTCAGCGGCGGTCAGATCGGCTACCTGGATGAGGCGGATGAAGGCGAATTCGCCGCGACGTTCTCGGTGCCTACCGTGCTCGATGACGGCACGGACAATGAGAACGTCGTTCCCGGAAATTACTACATCTACGTCACGGTAGTTTCGGAAAGCGGCGGCGGCGTCGAGGTCATTTACGCCAAGGTCGCTTTTACCGTCATCGGTGGAGATATCACGGTCTCACCGTCCAGCGGCAAGGTCAATTCCACCGTCACGATAACCGGCACCGACTTTGGCGCGAACACTGCCATAACCGCCAAATTCGATACGGCCAACGTGGCCATCACGCCCAGCACGACCAGCGATTCGGGCGGGTTCACGTCCACCTTCGTCGTCCCTGAAACCACCGCCGGCACCCATACCATCTCCGTCACCGTGGGAACCACGGTAAAAACGGCCACGTTCGCGGTGGTCCCGTCACTGGTCATCGCGCCGCCGCAGGGCCAGTCCGGCGATGTCATCACCGTCAGGGGCATCGGCTTCGCGCCCGGCGCCCTGATTACCATGACCTTTAATTCACTAGCCGTGACCACCACTCCGGCAGGCATCATCACGGACAGCAACGGCACGTTCCAGGCAACCTTCACCGTACCTGATTCCTTGATGACGGCCGGAATCTACCAGATACAGGTCTCCGACAGCACCAATTCCGCAACGGCCAGCTTCACACTCAACGTCCAGCCGACGGCAACAACGACTACGACGACAACGACCTCTACCACCGCGACAACCACCACGACGACCACTCCTACCAATACCGCCGTTATCAATGTCAATGTCCAGAGCGGCTATATCAGCATCGGCGGGTCCGGCTACACTCCCAACAGCCAGATATCCATCCTGCTGGACGGAGTCAAGATCGATACCGTCAATTCAGACGGCAACGGGACTGTGGTCGTGTCCCCGTTCGAACTGCCGGGCCTGACCGGCGGCGATCATGAACTGGTCGTAACGGACGGCACCAACAGCGACAGCTACACCTACACGGTCGAATCCACGCCGCCGGGAGTCCCCGCCATCGTCGAGCCGGTGAACGGGGCCAAGGTGAAACCGGACACGGCCTTTGAATGGAAAGCGGTGTCCGATATCACCCAGCCGGTTACCTATGAGCTCCAGATCGCTACCAGCCAGAACTTCGCCACCGGCACAGTGGTCCTGGAAATCAAGGATATTGAAGTGCCTCTCTACGAACTTACTGAACTGCAGGCGGCCAACCTGGCGCCGCAGGAAGAGCCCTACTTCTACCGCGTCCGGGCCATAGACGGAGCGGCCAACGCGGGGACCTGGACGGCCCCGGTCACTTTCTATGTCCCGGCCGGCGGCGGTTTCCCGAGCTGGGGCTGGTACACGATAGCCGGCATCGGCGGCGTGCTGCTGTTCGGCATCGGATACCTGGTCGGACGCAGGACCGCCTTCTACTACTAGAAAATAAGAAACCATATTCATGCCCCCTTCCTTTTCCGGAAGGGGGCTTTTTTATTGACAAATCCCGGCCGGGTGCCTAGAGTAGTAGCAGTGCCGTTAACAAAGTTGATATCCCTTTCGAGTTCACCCAGCGAAAAGGAGTGCACCTTGAAAGTTGATTACGATGTCTACCGCCTGCTCCAGCTTCACCTCGATACCGGACCGGTCGGTTTCCCGCCCACGAGTTCCGGCGTCGAGATCGATCTCCTCAAGGCGGTTTTCACGCCGCTCGAAGCACGGATAGCCGTCCACCTTTCCACGCTCAACCTCGAGCCGGCCGGCCGCATCTACCGGCGGGTAAAGAAAGTGATGCCGGAAATGGGCCGCGCTGATTTCCAGCTTCACCTGGATGAAATGGTGCGCAAGGGCACCGTACTCCTCTATCAGGAAGGTTACCGGGAGCCGCACTACCGGAACACCGGCATGACGGCCGGCGGGATAATCGATTTCCAGGTGGACCGTCTGACGGAGGACCTCGTGGATACCTTCCACCGCTACCACCAGGAACGCTTCGCCGAGGCGGAGATGACCGGCAAGCTCGGCGTGCCGCAACTCAGGACCGTACCGGTGGCGGAGAGCATTCCCCTGCCGGAGAAACACCTCGTGGCGACGTATGACGACGCTCACGCACTGATCGACCGGGCGCCCGGCCCGATAGCGCTGGCGAACTGCGTCTGCCGCCAGACCAAAGACATCCAGGGCGAACCCTGCCGCTATTCTGATATACGGGAAACGTGCCTTCACATCGGGCCGGACCACGCCCGCCAGTACATCATCATGGGAATCGCCAGGGAGATCGACAAGGCGGAAGCGCACGCCATCATCGACCGGGCGCGGGACGCCGGTTTCATTCTCCAGCCGGAGAACTCGCTCAACCCGGAGGCCATCTGCTGCTGCTGCGGGGACTGCTGCGGCCTGCTTTCCGCGGTGGTCAAGAGCCCGAAGCCGGCGGACATGTACGCCTCCAATTACTTTGCCGTGGTGGATACCGCTAAATGCGAGGGCTGCGGTACCTGCGTGGACCGCTGCCAGTTGCAGGCGCGCGCTCTGGCGGAAGGCGTGGCATCCATCAACCTGGACCGCTGCATCGGGTGCGGGAACTGCGTGGTCACCTGCAAAAGCGGGGCATCAACCCTCCAGCACAAAGCGGAGACGCTGGTACCGCCGCCCACCAAGCAAGCCACGTTCATGAAAATCATGAAGAACAAGGTAGGCGGCCCAAAAATGCTGTGGCTGCGGGTGAAGATGCGGCTGGGCATGAAGGTGTAGAGACAATTGCTATTCGTTTTCTGATAATGGCGTTAGTCTGCTTTTTACTTTGCCATACCCTGGAGCCTGTCCGGCGATAAATATCTCGTCTGTGCCGCCGTTGACTGTCACCTGGAATTACGCCGGATTCTCCTGCAAATACCCTCTTGACTCTCCCCTTACCGGAGGGTCTATTCAGCAGGCCTCCGTGCCCACAGACCGGCATGGACGCCAGTCCCATCCACACTCGGGAAACTAATCGTATAAGCTCCACCCGGTTTCTTGACCGTGCCGCGCTGACTCGGTTATGATGACTACACGAATGCCGTTCAAGGGAGTGTCCGATGGTTTTTATGAAACCCGTAATCAAAGTACTTGATGAAGCAGCTTACGACATCCTGCCGGAACAGCCGGTCCTGGAGCAGGTGGCCACCGGCTTCGGGTTCACGGAAGGTCCCGTCTGGACCGGTGACTGCCTCCTCTTTACTGATATTCCCAGGAACCGGATCATCAAACTGCAGTTCTTCGACCGCGGGCCGGAAGTGACCACCTACCGCACGCCGGCGGGCAATCCCAACGGCATGACGCTGGACTACCAGCACCGCCTCATCAACTGCGAGCACAGCGGGCGCCGCGTGGTGATGGAGGAAGAGGACGGTACCATCCGCGTGCTGGCGGACAGGTGCGGCGGCAAACGTCTGAACTCTCCCAACGACGTGGTGGCGCGCTCGGACGGCTCCATATACTTTACGGACCCCACCTTCGGCCTGCGCAACCATACCTTGTGGAAGGAGCAAGGCTGCTGCGGCGTCTACCGGATGACCCCGGACGGAGCGGTTGAATGCCTCGTGGATGACTTCACGCTGCCCAACGGCCTGGCCTTCTCCCCGGATGAAACCAGGCTGTACATCGATGATTCCGCGGCACACCATGTCCGTGTTTTCGATGTCTGTCCGGACGGAAGCATCACCAATGGCAGGGTCTTTATCGACCTGCACGGCGATGAACCCGGCGAACCGGATGGCATGAAGGTAGACCGCAAAGGTAACGTCTACTGCACCGGTTCCGGCGGTTTCTGGATCATCAGCCCGGATGGCAAAGCCCTGGCCCGCATTACCCCTCCGGAACAGCCCGCCAACCTCGCCTGGGGCGGGAGAGACTTCCGGACGCTCTACATGACCGCCCGCACCAGCATTTACCGGATGAGATTCAGGGTCGCCGGAATGCCCGCGGGTGACTACAACCAGACGTGGTTCAGCCCGCCTCCCGGCGAGTGGTAAGCCGGCGGGAAGAACCTGCACCGCACATTCGCCGTTTTCTACGTCCTTGAACAAACTAGGTCCGAGCGGTGCAAAGCAGGCCGGCGAGCGGTTTGACAGGCGCCCTATACTAATCAGTAATGAACCAGTAACAGGAGGCCTGTCATGCCGACCGTCGTCCATATGAATATTTCCGCCGAGGATACCGATCGCGTTAAGAAATTCTACGAACGTGTCTTTAACTGGACCATAAAGAAGACGCCGTTCGAGGGCTACTATTCCGTGGAGACGCAGGACCTGGAAGGCGCACCCGGCCTGGGCGGTGGGATCTGGAAAAGAAGCGAACCGTCTGAGGAAATCACCGTTTACGTGGGAGTCGATTCCATCGACGAATACATGGAAAAAATAAAGCAGGCCGGGGGGATCCTGGTCCAGGGGAAAATGCCGGTACCGCACATGGGATATACCGCCATGTGCCGTGACAGTGAGGGAAACCTCTTCGGACTGTGGCAGGACGACCCGCAAGCGGCGTAGGTTCCCGGCGCGTCACAAAACGGCGCAGACACCGCTCATTTTTTCAGGTCTTTCCGGCTGGCAGGTGCTTCTTCATTGATGGGAGGGGTCTCGGACGTCCGCTCAACGGGGACGGTATATTCCCGGTAGACGTACCCGGTTGCAGGATCTACCAGGCGGCGTTTATTTCCGCAACCCATGATATCGAAGCGGGAAAAACTACCCACCTTTTTCCACGTATCGTCACCCGTTTCCTGCATCACTGCTCCATTGATCTGAGGTACTTTACAACGCTAACAGGATTCGATGTGCAACTGAACTATTTTATCATATTATCTTGTATTATATTTGTCAACAGGTCACGTAGTCAATCTTGTTCTTTCACTAAATTAGCTTTATGCTACAGTTAATAGGCGTTTTTGCTACCAGATTATCCCTTCCGTTGCCTCATTGCTTCTTTTTTGACATGTCGCGGACTTATTTCTGGAATTTCTTGATTGGCTTAAGCAGGTATTCCAGGCCGTTCAGTTTGATTTCATACAGCGCGGCCAGCAGCCCGCCGAGCTTGCCGGGCGGGAAACCGTTGCGGTGGAACCAGACAAGATACGGTTCCGGCAGGTCGCAGAGCACACGGCCTTTGTATCTGCCGTAGGGCATCTTCATCGTGGCCAGGTCGATGAGTACCTGATCGTTGATGGGAGTTGATCCGGGGTCATTCATTTTGTCACAGAAAAAGGGGCGCACGGCCATTCAGGCCCTGCGCCGGCTCGCATTTGTCGAGTAAAAGCCGTACGAGGAAGCGGCGTACAAGATAGCCATGAGGTTCTCGATATTACCGTTATCGATGGTGGCGCCGCCGGAAAGGATGAAACCGCCGCCGGGCGCGCAGATTTCGATGAGCTTTTTACAGTAGTCCTTGACCTGCTGCTTCGTGCCGGTCTTGACCACCGATGTCGGTATGTTGCCCATGATGGGGCAGATGTCGCCGAGGACCTTCTTGGCTTCCGCCATATCGGTCTGATCGAACCACCAGGCTACCGCGCCCTTCGGAGTGTCCGCGATCTGCCGGAGACGGCGCGTGTACTTGCCCTCCGCAAACGGCAGCGGTACCAGCCCCTCCTCGATCATCGCCATGAAGATGGCGCGGAGGCCGGGCCAGTAGTACTCTTCGAACTGCTTATCGGACATGAACATATCATCGCCCTTGTGGAGCGGCATCGCGCAGACCGGGCAGTCTGACATCGGAATGTTCTTGATGCTTTTCAGTGTCATCTTGAGATGGAAATCCATCGCCTCGTGCAGTTTCTCCGGCTGGCGGAACATGTCCCGGGCAATCCCCCGGGTGCCGCGCATGAGATCGGCAAAGAAATCGTACGGGTTCTGCGCCATCAGAAGCCCGAATCCCAGGAAAGGCGGATAACCGCGCGCGGTGATCAGGTACTGAATCTCCCGGTGGGCTTTTTCATACTCCCGGTTCGTTTCCGCCAGGTCCATGAGCGTTGTAAAGGTCTTGCGGATGTCCGGGTCCGCCAGTATATTGATCCACATATTGCCCATCATGGAACTGCGGAGGGGCGGCAGCTTTTTGAACGATTCGAAGAGTTTGGCGGAACGCGGCATCATGACGCGCAGGTTGTAATCGGTCGGGTCCATCATGAAGTCGTCGTACTCGTCCGCCATCATGTATTCGCCTTCGATAACCTGGTTCATGGTGGCGTTTTCGGGCAGTCCCATGCCGGGCAGCGCCGTCATCTTGCTTCCCATCACCTCGGAGATACGGCCGCAGGGAACGAGACCGGGGCCCATGTACGTGTCCATGTCCCCGAAGTCGTCCATGAACTTGATCCAGGCCTTCTTCATCGCATCGTAATCATACATGATGGTCCGGAAATCGTAACCGGCGTAATAGGCCGGGTAAGTGCCGCTGGGCAACATGACGGGGACCCTGTCCGGCTCCTCCATCTTGAGCACCTTGATGAAACGGGTGACCCTCTGCTTGTAGAGCTTTTCCGCTTCCGGGCTGACGAATTTGACATCGACGGGATTGAGCCATCTTTCATAGCGGGCTTCACGCTTTTCCTGCCAGGTCATGTCCTGCCATTTCTTTTCCGTTGTCATGCCTTCTCCTTGACGTTTTATTTGTTCGGGCCATGCAGGTCACGTCATACGACGGCTGCCGTAAACTCGTGCGATTATTGTAGCACTGTCCGGCTCTTTTCTGAAAGTTCGTCATCATAACCGGGAAGCGGAGCGCCGTTTCACGGAAATCGTTCAACAACCCGTATCACAGTTGGTTCGGGTGCCGGACGGGACGGTATCTCAACAGCAATATGAAACACGCCACTGACATTGCGCCCCAGAAATAGAACGGGGCGCCGGGATGAAACAGATCCGCCAGCCAGTTGCCCAGCGGCGGGGAGATTACCGAGCCGAGCTGCCCCAGCGTCATCAGCATGCCCAGGGCTATACCTGAGTACTCCGGCTTGATGCCCGGCGCTTCCATGGACATGGTGACCGCCAGGGACATGAAACCGTCCATGAACATCCCGGCGATGATCATGGCCGCCCAGACGCCGGCCCCGTCCAGCAGCGGCATCAACCCCACGCTGAAAATAGCGGTAAACGCCGCCGGGACCAGCACGATCTTGCGGGACTTCATCCGGTCCGAAAGGTGCGCCAGAGGAATGACGAATAATGTACTCACGGCATAGAAGGCGGTAAGTGGAGCGTCCGCGATCGATTCCGCCCAGCCCAGCGAATCACGCAGATAGAGCGGCACATAGCCGTTGACTCCCAGCATGCATCCCGCCCGGAAAAAGAGGATGAAACCGATTATCCAGATCGACCGTACATGGACCAGTTCAGAAACGGCCTTTTTGATTGAAATATCGGAGACGCCCGGCCGCCGGGATTCTTCGGTGCGGTCCGGTTCGCGGGCGAAGAACCACCAGAGCAGGCCCACCGCCACTGAGATACCGCCGAGGAAATACATCACGTACCGCCAGCTTCCCAGCCAGGGAGAAAGCAGCGTCGCGCTGAGCAGCGGCCCGAGCATCAGTCCCAGGCCCATGCCCATCGCGCCGATGCCCATGGCAAATCCCAGGCGCGGTCCCCTGAACCACAGTCCCGTCTCCTTGGTCACCACCACCGGCACCATGGTCCGGAAAGCGCCATTCAGCAGCACCACTAGCATGAGCGTGATGAAGCTGTTGCTGGCGCCCCGCAGCGCCCCGGTGATCCCGCCCAGGATACACAATATCGTGAGGATACGCCGGGTGCCGAACTTGTCACTGAGGACCCCGCCGAGAATGCTGACGACAATACCCGCCAGGCTGGAGAAACCCCAGATGGAACCAACCTGGACGATGTCCAGTCCCAGGTCATCGGAGATTTCTTTAAACAGCGGCGGCATGCAGGACATCTGGATGCCCGCCACGAAGGCGCTGGTGGCGGTCATCAAAGCCAGCATCCACCACTGGACGGGCGTCCATTTCTGTCCCGAGATCGCTTGCGTGTTCATGAACTTATGTATGTGGAATGTCCCCTAACCGGGCTGCTGCTTGATTTTGGAGGCATACATTTGTCGTTCACAGACATACCTCCGTTGGTAATCAACCTATCATACACAATACGCGCGGCGAATGCCAATCGCGAGAGGATAGCGACTGACGAAGCGGAGAATGTCCGGTAAACCTGGCTTGCCATCCTGAAATTCGCGTCCGATGAAGAGGGTTCCGTATTCATTCAGGTAAGGCAGCCTGTTTACCTCGCATCAAAAAAGAGTACCGCTCATCCTGAGCCTGTTGAAGTCCGCTCATCCTGAGCCTGTTGAAGTCCGCTCATCCTGGGCCTCAACGCACTCCGCTCATCCTGAGCCTGTCGAAGGATGAACTCACGGGATAACAGCTAAGTTGTAACCCGATACTAGTCCTTCATGTTGACGAACTGCAGAGGCACATCGTAGTCCTGTTCCCGTAGTTCTTTCATGATGGCCTGGAGTTCATCGATCTTTTTGCCGGTGAGACGAACCTGGTCGTCCTGGATGGCGGCCTGGACCTTGACCTTCATGCCCTTGACGAGCTTGACGATCTTCTGGGCGGTGTCCCGGGAAAGCCCTTCCCGGATGCCGATGTCCAGCTTGGACGCGCCGTGAGAGGTCGGCTCGATTTTCTTTATGTCAAGGCTTTTCTGGTCCACCTTGAGCCGGATGCACTGCGTCGTCAACATGTCGATGATGGACCGCACCTTGCCTTCGTCGCCGGACTCGATGTGGATGAGCTTGGTCTTGCGGTCGAGGTTGATCTGCGTGGGGACGTTCTTGAAATCGAACCGGGAAACGACTTCCCGCTTGGTGTTATTGATGGCGTTATCCAGCGCCTGGAGGTCTATCCGGCTGACGACATCTACGGAAGGCATCGTTCGTTCACCTCTCGTGAAGATTATGCTTAGATTCTAACACT
>CAZPSP010000104.1:0-9201 GCA_964589285.1 uncultured Dehalococcoidaceae bacterium
GTCGCTGATGTGTTCCATCGCTTCTGCCTTCGTTCACCCATGTTTCCAGGATTCTTGTAATATAGCGGATGTTCCGCTTGTTGTTCAGGACCGCCTCTTTGATGGCGTCCCGTATCCATTCTTCTGAATAACGCTCTCCGGCGTCCCGCAGCTCATCCGCGATCATCGGCGTCAGAATGCCGATGTTCTGCTCATAGATCGTGAAAATATCGGGCCGCTCTTCCCGCACCGCGGCGGGGGCCGGCGGGAGGGCCAGGCCGCGCACTTCCGCTTCGCCGTTCCTGACCTTTTCCACCAGGCGCCGGCCGGGTTCGTCGTTCAGCACGTAAACCGGCGTCCCGTTCTCGTCGAGCAGGGAGAGGAACGTCCCTCGTTCCACGGCCTTTCCCAGCGCTTCTCTCAGGACCGTTTCGGTGTCCCGCCCGTCCGTTTTCAGGCTCTCCGCCAGTTCCGGAACGGCCAGAAGTTCGCCCGGGCTGACATATCTCGGGTACCCTTTCTTGCGGTACAGCGCCGCCATGGCATGCAATGTAACCTTGAGTTCCGCCATGTCCTCGATGTCCGGCAGGACCCCGCTGAAAAATACATTGGGTATGGAAGTAAATTCCATCCGTGAAGGAAATCCGTTGAACTCCTTCATACCGCCGAGGGCTCCTGGATGCCGAAGTTCTCAAACCGGGCTAGTTCGCCCCGGAAACGCAGTTTGACGCGCCCGGTAGGCCCGTTGCGGTGCTTGGCGATGATAACGTCCGCCTGCTCCCGGGGATACTCTTTGTCCGGGTTGGCGGCTATCCACTCTTCCTCGTTCTTGTAATAGTATTCGTCACGGTAGACGAACATCACCACGTCTGCGTCCTGTTCGATGGAGCCGGACTCGCGGAGGTCGGAAAGCTGCGGCTCGTGGGAGGACCGCCATTCCACGGCGCGGCTCAACTGGGAGAGCGCCATCACCGGGGCGTTGAGTTCCCTGGCCAGCGCCTTCAGCGAACGCGAAATATACCCGACTTCCTGGACGCGGTTGGCGTCGCCCTTGCCGCTGCCGTCGCCCTGCATCAACTGTATATAGTCGACGATGACCAGGTCGATGCCCCGCTCGTAATTGAGCCGCAGCGCCTTGCTCCGCAGTTCCGCGATGCGTATCATCGGGGAATCATCGATGTAAATAGGCGCCTCGGACAATATACCTGTCGCTTCCATGACTCGCCGCTCGTCGTCTTCGTCGTGCTTCCCGAATTGCAGACGCCGGGAATTCACCCCGGATTCGCTGGAAAGCAGTCGCATCACGAGGGAGTCACGTGACATTTCCAGGCTGAACACCGCCACGCAGGCCCGGTGGTCAACAGCGGCGTTCCGCGCGATGTTGAGTGCCAGCGCTGACTTGCCCATGCTGGGACGCCCGGCCAGGATGATGAGGTCCGAGCGCGTCATGCCCCCCAGGAAATTGTCCAGCGCAGTGTAATCGGAGGGGATGCGCGGCAGCCGGGCCGCTTTGTCGTCCTCGGCGCCCTTCTCCACCTCGAAGTACTTGTCCAGTACCTGCCGGATATGGGTGAGATCGCCGGTCGTCTGGCCGCGCCGCAACTGGAACAGGGCGCTCTCCGCCCGGCCCAGGCTGTCCTCCACGTCCGGCCCGGCTTCGTAGCCGATGGACGTTATCCTGTCCCCCGCGGTGATGAGCTGGCGCATGATGGAAAGACGGTAGACGATGCGGGCGTAATGCTCGATGTCCAGCGAGGTGGGGCAGACCGATATCAGGTAATCGAGACGCGCCGTCCCGCCGCAGCTTTCAAGCTTCTGCTGGCGGGACAGTTCCTGCGCCACGGTGACTTCATTGATGCCCTCGTCCCGTTTGAACAGGGACATGCAGGCATCGAAAAGCCACCGGTTCTGCTCATAGTAAAAATCCTGGGGCTGGAGGAAGTCTGCTATCTGGAAAATGGCTGATCCGTCGATAAGCAGCGAGCCGATGACCGCTTCTTCCGCGTCATTGTCATTCGGCGGCAACCTGACGTCATTCACCAGGCTATTTCTCCTCTATTTCAGCCTCGATCTCCTCCGCCAGGTCCTCAACGGCCTCGTCAATGGCAGGCATTTGCACGGCAGCTTCGTCCGTTGCCGGTTCGGCTGCGCCTGCCGCTGCTTCAACAGCGCCTTCACCCTCGGCCGCCTCTTCCTTCTTCGCCCTCGGTTTCTTCTCTTCCACCACCGGCGGGGCGTCCGAGATGACGTTCACTTTCACGGCAGCGTGTACGTCCCACATCAGCTTGACGGTGATGTCGTATGAGCCGACCAGCCGGATCGGTTCCGCCAGGTCCACTTTCTTCTTGTCGATTTCCCTGCCGACCTTCTCCGAGATCCTTTCGGCGATGTCCGCTCCGGTCACGGAACCATACAGCTTGTCGTTCTCGCCGACCTTCGCTTCGATGGTGATCTCCATGCCGTCGATCTGCTCCGCCAGGGTGGACATCTCGGAAGCTTCGAGTTGGCGTTCCTGAACCTTCTTCTTGACTTCCTTCTCGGCGGCTTTTGCGGCCTGGGAACCCTCCACTACCGCCAGGTTATACGGCAGCAGATAGTTGCGGGCATACCCCTTGGCGACCGTCTTGGTCTGGCCTACCCGGGCCACACCGGGCACTTCTTCAATAAAGATGACCTTCACAGTGTTCTCCTTGGTAAATGAAAGATGACCACTATATCATACCACAAGGCCGCCCCGCGCGCACTACCCTTATGGTACTGTCAACGTTCACGGATTATAGTAATTGCGAGCAGAGCGAAGCAATCTCTATGTAAGCTGTTTGCCCCCAGGGTAGCGCGGGCATCTTGCCCGGGGACCGGAAGGGACGCCGGTCCCACCCGTTACGTTAAATCCGGAGTGCCACAGCAATGCAAGTATTAGTTCAATGAGTTGCAGCTAACGTTTGCCCGTCAAAATGCTGTCGCTTCCCTTTCGAAAGGGAGGCGGGGTGGGTTTATCCCCAACCAACCGCGTCCGCCGGTAAGTCACGCCCTATCAAAATTCGCTCCAGGTAAGCGACCACTTTTAACTTTTGAGTTGCACTTTTGACTTTTGACCTTTGACTTTTGACCTTTGACCTTTGACTTCCCCATCACCCGTGCACGTACTTCTCCGCATGGATCGCCGCTATCGCCCCGTCCCCGGTCGCGCCCACGATTTGCCGGATGGACTGGCTCCGGATGTCCCCGGCGGCAAAAATGCCGGCTACGCTCGTGGCCATGTGCGCGTCCACGATGACCGTGTTCAGCTCGTCCAGCTCCACCGTTCCCCTCAGATACCCGGTGTTGGGCAGGAAGCCGATCGCCATGAACACGCCGTCCACCTTCAGCATCGAGGTCTCCCCGCTCTTGTTGTTCTTTAGCTTCAGACCGCTGACGAACTTGTCCCCCTGCACTTCTTCCACTTCGGTGTTGTAGAGGAACTCGACCTTCCCGGTCGCCAGCGCTTTCTCCTCCAGTATCTTCATGCCGCGCAGCTCGTCCCTCCGGTGGATGAGATATACCTTGTCCGCAAACTTGGTAAGCTCGTTGGCCTCGGTCAGCGCCGCGTTGCCGCCGCCCACCACGGCTACCGTCTTCTCTCTGAAAAATGCCCCGTCACAGGTAGCGCAGTAGGAAACTCCCTTGCCGGTGAATTCCGCCTCGCCGGGCACGCCGAGCTTCTGCCGGTCGGAACCGCTGGCGATGATCACCGCCGGGGCGGTATAGTCTCCCTCGGACGTCTTCACCGTTTTCTGCCGGCCGTCCACTTCGATATGCGAAACGTCCGCGTATACGGTCTCCAGCCCGAATTTCGTCGCCTGTTCGTACATTATCTGCGTAAGCTCCAGGCCGCTGATGCCGTCCTTCACGCCCGGGTAGTTCTCTACCCATTCCGAATTAACGATCTGCCCGCCGACCGCTCCCCGCTCGATGAGCAGGCTGCGCAGCCTCGCCCTGGCGGTGTAAATACCGGCGGTCAGCCCGGCCGGCCCGCCCCCGATAATTATAATGTCGTAATTGTTGCTGGCTTCGTTCATGGTAACCGCCTCCCGTTGTTTCCCGGGGACACGCCGCCCGGCTCGGGACGTTCCTTTGTGACGTTATGACGTCCCGGCAACCGGGCAGCTTTCGTGCTCCGGCTTATGATTAAAGGGCCGAGTCCAGGCTCTTCTTCAATTCCGGCTTCGGGCGGAAACCGACGATGTTCGTCACCGGCGCGCCTTCCTTGAACACGATGAGCGTCGGTATGCTCATCACGCCGTACTGGCTGGCGATCTTCGGATTATCATCCACGTTGACCTTCACGAAGTCTACTTTACCGTCGTACTCGGTGGCCAGTTCGTCGACCACCGGGGCCACCATGCGGCACGGCCCGCACCAGGGCGCCCAGAAGTCCACCAGGACCGGTTTGTTTGCCTTAATGACTGATTCCTCGAATTTCGCCTCGTTAATTTCCACTGGTTTGCTCATGATGTTGTTCCTCCCTTACTTTATCGGTTAACCCGCGCTGTACGGTCTCATAGGCCAGGCGGATGGCGTTCTTGACGGCCTTGGCCTGGCTCCGTCCGTGTGCGATGATGACGTTCCCGTTGACCCCGAGCAGGCAGGCCCCGCCGTACTCGGTGTAGTCCATCTTGCGCGTCAGGTTGGACAGGCCGATGTCCCGCAAAAGGTCCCGCGCCCGCAGCTTGGAGGCGCTGGAGAATATCTGTCCGAGCTGCTTGACGGAACTCAAATAACTGTCCATGTACCCTTCGATGGTCTTCAAAATAATGTTCCCGGTAAACCCGTCTGTTACGATGACATCCGTCGTCCTCTTGACGATATCATGCCCTTCGATGTTCCCGTAAAAATTGATGTCCGGGGATTCCTTGAGCAGCTTCCACGCCTCCACCGCCAGCTTGTTCCCCTTGCCTGCCTCGCTCCCGTTGCTGATCAGTCCCACCTTCGGTTCGGCAATGTTCAGCAGGTGCCGGCTGTAAATGGTCCCCAGCCGGGCGAACTCCAGCAGGTGCTCCGGACGGCAGTCCGCATTGGCCCCGGCGTCCACGAGCAGCGCCGGATAGGAAGATATCGTGTCCAAAAAACAGCCGATGGCCGGCCGACTGACTCCATTCGCGCGCCCCAGCATCAGCAGCGAGCCGCCGACCACCGCGCCGGTGTTCCCCGCTGAAACGAAAGCGTCCGCCGCCCCGCTTTTCAGCAGCCCGATCCCCACGCAGATGGACGAGTTCGGTTTATTCTGTAACGCTCTCATCGGGTGCTCGTTGAAGTCGATGACTTCCTTGGCGTCGATGATCGATATCGGAGCCTTCAGCATCGATTTCTCCGCCAGTTTCTTCAGGACGGTTTTCCTGCCTACCAGGCTTATTTGCACGTCGAACTCATGGGCGGCTTTGATGGCTCCCTTGACTATTTCGTGAGGAGCGTAGTCGCCGCCGGCGGCATCAACAGCAATCATCATGTGTTCTTATTTTACTCCCTGTTACGGCTTGATTTATGTGCCATTTATCACACTTGCCTCCCTGTGAGGCTATGGTCTTTCCGTCTTCCAGCACTTGCGTTACGGCACAGTTTTCCGGGCAGTCCCGGCAGGTGAATGCCTCGATGCGGAGATCGGTCCCGGTTGTGTCGAAGCCCCGGAAGGAACTCGGTCCCGGGTGCGCTTCCGCCCGTTCCATGGCGGTCAAGGCCGCCCCCACCGCTCCCATGACCTCATGGTGCGGCGGAACGATGATGTCCGTGCCGAGTTCTTCTTTGAAAGCCCGGATGATGCCCCGGTTGAACGCTACGCCGCCCTGGAAGACCACCGGCGGCAGTATCTCTTTGCCGGAAGCCACGTCGCTGAGATAGTTCCTCACCAGCGCCCGGCAAAGACCGTAGATGATGCCCCCGGTGTCGGCGCCCGTCTGCTGCCGGTGTATCATGTCCGATTCCGCGAAGACTGTACACTTGCCGGTTATCTCCACGGCTTCTTCGGCCTCCTCCCCCCGGCGGGAGAACTCCTCGATGCTCATGTTCAGCCGGGCCGCCTGGTGGTCCAGGAAACTGCCCGTCCCGGCGGCGCAGACCGTGTTCATCCCGAAGTCCGCCGCCAGCCCGTCCCGTACCAGGATGAGCTTGCTGTCCTGCCCGCCTATCTCGATGACCGTCCGGACGTCCGGCGCCGCTTTCACCGCGGCCAGCGCCTGGCACGTGATCTCGTTCTTGATAACGTCCGCGCCGGCCACCGCCCCGGCCAGTTCCCTGGCGCTGCCCGTGGCCGCCGCGCCGAGAACGCGCAACCCCCCGCTGAACTCCTTCCGGACCAGCCCCAGGCCTTCCTTGACCGCTGCCAGCGGTTCGCCGCGGGTGGGGAGATAGAGGCTGAAAAGCAGGGCCTCACCGGGATCGAGAACGGCGAATTTGGTCGTCACGGACCCCGCATCGATGCCGAGATATGCTTCAACAGTCATACGTTTACATGATACCCTGAGATATCAGGCGGTTCAAATTACACGGACTTCCGGAATTCTTCCTGGATCTGTTGAGCCGTGGAATCCTCGCCGAGAATGTCCGCGGCCGTCATCGCCATCGCTTTGCCGGCATCGAGCAGCGTATCGAGCGCTTCACCGGTGGCGGCGGCTTTACAAAAGTCCGGCGTGTGCAGTTTGATGTCATCCGGCGCGATGGAAACGATGGGCTGGATGGTCGGCACGAGACGGCTCACGTTGCCGACGTCCGTGCTGAACGTTTGCAGCTTGTTTTCACCCAGGTTTATCTTCCTGCCCAGCAGTTCCATGTTCTGCTTGAACAGCCGCGCCATGGCTACATTGCTGCGCATGGCGGCGTAATGCTCTCCCCAGCGGTATTCCAGGCGGGCGCCCGTGGACGTGGAGGCGCCGTGAAAGCAGTTGATGACCTTCTTCTTGACCTCTTCCAGGTAAGCGTCGTCTTCCGCCCGGACGATGAAGGTCGCCGCGGTATGCGCCGGCACGACATTGGCGGCCTCGCCGCCGTCGGTGATCACCCCGTGTATGCGGGCGGTCTCCTTGATGTGCTGACGCAGCGAATTGATGCCGTTATAGGACTGTATCATCGCTTCCAGGGCGTTGATGCCCTTTTCCGGTTCTCCGCCGGCATGGGCGGCCTTCCCGAAGAATTCCACGTACAGCGTCTCGCAGGCGATGGTGTTCATCACGGCGCTGTTGCCGCCGCCCGGATGGCACAGCAGCGCGAAATCTATCTCCTTGAAAGCTCCCCGTTCCGCCATGATGGCCTTGCCGCCAAGCATCTCTTCGCCCGGGGTGCCGAAGACCATGACGGTGCCGCCTGATTCATCCACGGCCGTTTTCGCGGCGACCGCCGCCGCCATGGATGCCGTGGCGATGAGATTGTGCCCGCAGGCATGGCCCACGCCGGGCAGGGCGTCGTACTCCGCCAGGAACGCAACAACCGGCTTGCCTGATCCGTACACGGCGCTGAAGGCCGTTTCCAGCCCGCAGATGCCGCGCTCCACGGCAAAGCCATTGGACTCAAGGAACTCGATGAGAAGCGCCGCGGAATGCTTTTCCTCGAAGGCGGTCTCCGGGTTGTCATGCAGCCGCCGGCTGATGGCGCTCAACGCCTCCCGGTGATTATCCACTTCGCGTGTGAGGCTCTTTTTTAAACCGGTGATATCCAAGATAGACTCTCCCGTCACCGGACCGGTGACCAGTGACATTATAGCCCAGAGAATTGAATTAGGAAAGCCGAATATCAACAAATACACGAGGCAGTTTGACTGTTCAGGTTGTTTTATGGTTTGTAATTTTCAAAGTATCTTAAACGCCTAAAAAAATAATTGTGAGGGACAATTAGCAGATGGACCTCTAATGATGCCCGGATGTGATAAAAAATTAACATAAACCTGTTGACAAAACACTCGGACCGCGTACAAAATATACGGAATACTCGGGGGTACTATTATCGAATGAGCTTTAGGCCGGCGTTACGGGAAACCGGTTCACGGTTAATGAGACTTCCGGGACTTGTTTCTTGTGGCGTCTTGGCGCTTTATTTACTCGTTCTTCCTTTAGCTTGCAGCAGCGTAACGACTACTTCTACTACTTCGACCGGTTCTACCATCCTAAACGAAACGCCGGTGTACCCGGTTCCTCGGTATATATACCTGTTTTCATCGTCGGAATTCATCGGACAGACCAAGACGGCCTCTATCGATGTTGGGGGAGACTGGCGGATCATCAATGATGCGGACTGGTTGAAGGTCTCATTATCCAGTATAAAAAAGGGTACCGCCATGCAACTGCAAGTTGCGGACAATTCCCTGAAACCCGGCGAATATACCACTACGTTGAGACTGGAAAGCGCCACCGGCGATTCAGTGGTTTCGCTTCCCGTTACCCTGAATGTAATGTCGAAAAAAATCGGAGACATTTTCGCCATACCCTTGAGTATCCAGTATGAAACTCGCTTCACAGACGACATCTCATTTCCGCAGTTCACCATAACAGCCGGGGTACTTGAAAGACCGGTCCTCGTTCGCGACCTTTATTATGATGAAGGCGACCCGTGTTTATTGATCTCCGGGTTGGTTACGAACACTTCAAATGAAACTCTGTATTTGCTGACAAACGGCAAGGGCTACAACGATAGTGAAAACCAGACCAGCTTCTGTTTGGCGCAAGGCCCGGTTGTCGGACTGGCCTTTTTGATAATCCCGCCGGGCGAATCTGCCGATATCAACATGCCGATGAGTTGGACGGAGGACATATCCATCATGAAGCTGGCCTTCAGTAACGGCAAGAGCGTGTTGTTCCCGACCCTTCCATCCAGGTAACGAAAAAGCCTGCATCAATCGATGCCTGCTGTCCTACCCCGGGTAGCGCGGGCATCTTGCCCGCGGCCAAAGCCTTCCTCCATGCAGGCGGCAATTCCATGATCATATCAAACGTCTCCCTCCGTGTCATTCCCGGCTCCGTTCGGGAACCATCCAGCAACGTAGGGCGGCTCCCGCCGGGCGGCAGCCGCCGCCATTCACCATAGCATGCCCTCTCAACCAGGGTAGCGCGGGCATCTCGCCCGCGGCCCAAAGCTCCCGTCAGCACGGTCTCGTCATCCTGACGAAGGTCAGGATCCATCGCAGCTGGCGTCAATAGTACGCTCATATCAACCAATCTCCGCCCGTGTCATTCCCGGGAAATCGGGAATCCATCATTGCCG
>CAZPSP010000105.1:0-9192 GCA_964589285.1 uncultured Dehalococcoidaceae bacterium
ACGGTACCGGTTCAACACCATGGTCGCGGCGTTGATGGAGTACTCCAACTATCTGGGGAAGGTACGGGAAGCCCGCAACGCCGGGGAAGCGGTCTGGAAAGAGGCCGTGAAGAACCTGCTGCTGCTGCTCGCTCCCGCCGCACCGCACCTGACCGAGGAATTGTGGTCGGTCAACGGCTATGACTACAGCATCCATAACCAGTCATGGCCGGTCTGGGACGAGGCCTATGTTACCCGCGATGAGTTTACGCTCGTTGTCCAGGTCAACGGGAAAGTGCGTGAAAAGATAACCGCGCCGCTTTCCATCACCGAAGAAGAAGCCATCGACATGGCCAGGACGCAGGAGAGGGTCAAAGCCCATCTTGACGGCAAGCAGGTGGTCAAGGTCATCTACGTGCCCGGCAAGCTGGTCAACATAGTGGTCAGGTAACGGAATAGGGTGAGTTTATAAAACTCTTATCAAAACCTGGATACCGCCGGGGGCGTCCCTCGACCTTCCTTTCCATGTTCCTGATTGACACTTCCCCCATATCTGGACTAGCATTAGGGAAACACGTAACCACGCAGGGGCAGTAACATGAAACTAGCATTTATCGGCGGCGGCAATATGGGAGAAGCCATCCTGGCGGCCCTCCTGGAAAAGAAGAGGGCCATCCCGGCGGCCGTTACGGTCAGCGATGTCAGCCAGGAGCGGCGCAGCTACCTTGCCCGGCAGTACGGCGTTACCGTGACCGACGATAACACAGAGGCTGTCCGGGATAAGGACGTTGTCATCCTGGCAGTAAAGCCGCAGCAATTACCGGATGTTATGCACAGTCTTAAAGGCTGGCTCACCGGTACGCAACTCGTCCTTTCCATTGCCGCGGGAGTGAGGACCTCAAAGATCGTTGACGGATTGAAGCAAGCCCGCGTCGTCCGGGCCATGCCGAACACCCCGGCGCAGATAGGGGAGGGCGTCACCGGCTGGACCTGTACAGAAAGCGTGACTCCCCAGCAGAAGGAACAGGCCCGCACCATCCTGGGTTCCATGGGCAAAGAGTTGTATTTTGACGATGAAGGCGCCCTTGACATGGTGACCGCGGTCAGCGGCAGCGGGCCGGCGTACGTGTTCGCTTTCACGGAAGCCCTCGCGGCGGCAGGGGAGAAGATCGGCCTGGAGCCGGCGCAGGCTGCTGAACTTGCTTTACGGACCGTCACAGGAGCGGCCCGGCTGATGGAGACATCAGGAAAGACGCCGGCGGAACTGCGTCGCGCCGTGGCATCGAAGGGCGGCACGACGGAAAAGGCCCTGACGGCCTTCGAGACCGGGGGGCTGGATGCCCTGGTGGCGTATGCGGTCAGGGCTGCCTACGACCGCGCCCGAGAACTCGGCGCCTAG
The DNA here is from genome assembly GCA_964589285.1 of uncultured Dehalococcoidaceae bacterium. Classification (GTDB taxonomy): domain Bacteria; phylum Chloroflexota; class Dehalococcoidia; order Dehalococcoidales; family RBG-16-60-22; genus DAOUEG01. The sequence goes on from CAZPSP010000105.1 coordinate 1,379, forward strand.
TACATGGTTTACCTGGGGCGGTCCAATCATTACTTCCGCGCACCAGGTAAATACTAGGTATTTTTGGCGATTGACTCATCATCTCCCGAAGTGTAGAATTGGGGAAAAATAGTACTTAGTTACGTAAGTACCTAAACGGATGAAGCCCTCGTACTGAGTCAGGTTTGGTTGATCCGGGCGGGTTGCCGGCGTATCGAGAGCATCTCGATTAAAAGGTTAATATCGCCACTAAGTACTGGGAGATACCTATATGAACTGGCTGGATATTGTCATCCTCATTCTCATCGTGGTCCCTGTGCTTATCGGATTGAAGACCGGTATCGTAAAAGCCGCGTTCACGGTCGCCGGCATCATTATCGGGGTTATCCTGGCCGGTCGCTTTTCAGACCGTCTCGGTGAGGCGATGACCTTCATTTCCAATCCGTCCTGGGCCAAGGTAGCCGCCTTCGCCATTATCCTGATCGTCGTGATGGTCGCCGCCGCCATCGCCGCCAAGTTCGTCAAGAACGTTCTTTCCGCCGTGATGCTCAACTGGATCAACCGGCTGGGCGGAGCTGTGCTGGGATTTATCCTCGGCGCCATTTTCTGCGGGGCTATTCTCACCATGTGGGTGAGGTTCATGTCCGAACCGGGAGATACGGTGTCCAATTCCGTGCTTTCCCGTTTCCTGCTGGACGGCTTCCCCTTCGTGCTGGCCCTGCTGCCTTCCGAGTTCGATTCCGTCAAGAATTTCTTCGCGGGATAGGTCCCGGAAGTCCGGGACAGGGCCCGTCAACGCAGAACGGGTCAGGAAAACAAAATTCCACCACCCGGCGACGGAACGTTGGTTGCCGCGGGCAATGGAATGAGGGGCGGATTTCTCCGCCCCTATTTTGGATCTATGTAAAGTCTGTGCGGTCTACTTCCGGGGATGGTCGGGGTCCGGCACCGGAGCATCAACCGGGCAGATATCGGCGCACTGGGGTGAATCGAAGTGCCCCACGCATTCGACGCACTTGTTGGGGTCGATGACGTAGGACGTGTCGCCCTCGCTGATCGCGCCAACCGGGCATTCCGGTTCGCAGGCTCCGCAGCTGATGCACTCATCGGAAATCTTATAGGCCATTCAGTTTACCTCCTGTATTTTTGCCTGGAAGAATTCAAATAATCGGATTATTATCAGGGAATCGCAAAGCCCTTTCTCTTCAGGGCTTCCGCCACGTTCCTGGGGACGAAGCAGGATACATCGCCGCCCAGCGCGGCAACCTCGCGGATCATCCGCGAGCTTAAAAACTGGTATTCCTGGCTGGCCATGAAACAGACGGATTCTATTTCCTGGGCCATTTTCTTGTTCACCATGGCAACCTGGATCTCCCATTCGAAGTCACCTACCATCCTCAGACCACGCACGAGTACAGTGGCATTTATGGAACGGGCGAATTCCACGGTCAGGTTACTGTAGGTGACCACTTCCACGTTGCCGAGATGGGCAACGGCATCTGCGGCGAGCGCAACGCGTTCTTCCGTGGTGAATGTCAGGTTCTTGGCCGGCGTGGCGAAAACACCCACGTAGACTTTATCGAACAGACGGGACGCCCTGGTGGCGATGTCTACATGCCCGTTGGTAACGGGGTCGAAGCTGCCTGCATAAAGGGCTGTTGTCATGGCCGATCCTCCTTCCGGTAGATCGCTATACAGCTGTCACCGTGACGGGTCTCTCTGACCATGGTGAGGGGAGCGTAGGATTCTTCCAGCCGCAGGCGCGGTGAATGCGTGACGACCACGGTCGTCACCGAGCCGACCAGGGGAGAATTGGCAAGTTGGGTAATGATAGTGCCGATGGACGTATCGGCATAAGGGGGGTCCATCAAAATTACGTTGTACTCCTTTGTCAGAAAACCGATTGCTTTGGAGACATCGCTGCAGTAGACGCGCGCTTGATCGGATAGCCTGGTCTTTGCCAGGTTCTCCTTAATTATACTACAACACCTGGGGTCTCTATCAACAAAGTCCGCCCAGCCGGCCCCGCGGGAGAGTGCCTCGATGCCCATGGCGCCGCTGCCGGAGAAGAGGTCGAGGACGAGCGACCAATCATCGTCAGTCATATTTTCCAGAATGGAGAAAATGGCTCCTCTGACGAGGTCCGTGGCCGGACGGGTCGGGGCCCCTTTGGGGAACTTGAGCGGGTGACCTTTCGCTTTACCTGTGATGACTCGCATATGGCGGTGTGTTCGATGGAATTCTGAGATGATTTCTGAACAATACTTAGCATAACCAGACATAACGGGGTTTGTCAAACTTGAAGGCTGGTACAAGAGACACCGGAACCGGACCAGCGTGAATCTACCAGGAAGGCAAAGAACGTGCGGCGCTTTGATGGATCCCGAACCAAGTTCGGGATGACGCCAGGTATAAGGCGGGAGTCTGCCGGAGAGGCCTGAAAGGATCGCCCTCTCCTGAAATGCTTCGGCCGTAAAGCCCTCTCCATGACAGAGGAACTTCCCATAAAAGTATGAGAAAACTGCGGGAGGAGGTACCCGCAGTTTTCTCGATGTGTAGAGGTTTCTCGGCACAGTCCACTCACCCTGCTCGGAAGTGTCCTGTTGCCGGTTTTCTTTCCGCGCGGTTATTACAACCGGTTGCTTGTGCTTTGCCTTGCACTGTTCAAGGACTACATGAAGTGCCGCTGCTTAACCGGTTCCGACTGGTGCTGCTGCTGTGAGGGCGCCTGGCGCCGGTGGTTGAACAGCGGGCGGCGCAGGAATGACGGCATATCCAGTTCATCCTCGGTGCGCATGTTCTTGAGCAGGCTGGTCAGTTCATCATCCTCGGTATTCTGGCCCATACCCATCTTGGCGTGGAAGCCGGTAGTGATGAGGGTGATGCGGACATCATTTTCCATGGCCGGGTCATTGGCGACACCGAAGATGATGTTGGCATCCGGATCAACGGCGCCCTTGATGACATCGGCGGCCTGATTGACCTCGAACAGGGACAGGTTGTTGCCGCCGACCACGTTAAAGAGGACGGCTTTGGAACCTTCGATGGAGACATCGAGCAGCGGGCTGGCGAGAGCGTCTTTGGCCGCATCCACGGCACGGTTCTGGCCGGTGCCTTTGCCGATGGACATCCAGGCGGGGCCGGCGTCCTTCATGATGGCTTTGACATCCGCGAAGTCCAGGTTGATCATACCGGGGGTCGTGATGACCTCGGCGATGGCGGACACGCCGTGCCGGAGCACATCATCCGCCAGCTTGAAGGCGCTGTCAACGCCGGTCTTGTTGTCGCAGAGCGTCAGCAGGCGGTCGTTGGGAATGATGATGAGGGTATCGACCTTATCGATGAGATTATTTATGCCGGTCTCGGCGGACTGCATGCGGTGCGCGCCTTCGAAGCCGAAGGGTTTGGTCACCACGGCGATGGTCAGGGCGCCGCTGGCCTTGGCGATCTCGGCAACGACGGGGATCGATCCCGTGCCGGTGCCGCCGCCCATACCGGCGGTCACGAAGACCATGTCCGCCCCGGATACGATATCTTTGAGTTCGTCCTTGTTTTCCTCGGCCGCTTTCTGGCCGACAGTATGATCGCCGCCGGCGCCGAGGCCCTTGGTCAGTTTGGGGCCGAGCTGGACGCATACGGGGGCTTCACAGACTGCGAGAGCCTGGGCATCCGTGTTCATGGCGATGAACTCCACACCCAGGATATTTTCCCGGACCATCCGGGTCACGGCGTTACTGCCGCCGCCACCCAGACCTATTACTTTAATTTTTGCAGGATTTGCTACGAAACTGGTTCGAGCCATTTCCTCCTCCTTTTATTGTTCCTTCATCGTTATTTTCATTATTCTAATTGCCATACCTGAGTGTTAGCGGAAGAGCTGCCGCAACCGGGAAGCCAGCTTCTGCATGGCGCCCCCGAGGAAACCGCCCTGCCACTGGCGTTTGCCTTCATACCTGGAGCCCCAGAGCAGAAGACCGACGCTGGTAGCGTAGGCCGGGTCGCGGAGGACATCGCCGACGCCGTAGAGGTCATGCGGTGCGCCCACGCGTACCGGGATCCTGAGAATATCGCGGCCGAGGGTGGCCAGGCCGCTCAGGTTGGAACTGCCGCCGGTAAGTACCAGGCCGGCGGGGACGAGCGATTCATAGTCCGAGTTCGGCATTTCGAGGAGGATGAGCTTCATGATTTCCTCGACGCGGGCGCGGATAATATCGCAGAGGTCCTGGTAAGAAACGCCGTGACCGTCTTTGGAAATAGTGGGGGCGGAATCATTCTTGCCTTCATATACGGGCATGACACTGCCGTACTTTTTCTTCATCTCTTCGGCGATCTCGAACGGGAGACCGAGGCCGATGGCGACGTCACGGGTCAACTGGTAGCCGGCGACCGGGAGGATGGAGGTGTGCCAGATGCTGCCATCGCGAAAAACGGCAACGTCAGTGGTGCCGCCGCCGATATCGGCGAGGACGACGCCGACCTGGCGTTCATCTTCGGAGAGAATGGCTTCACTGCTGGCGAGTGGTTCGAGGACGAGGTCTTCGATCTCGATGCCGATGCTGTGAATGCATTTGACCAGGTTCTGGATGGAAGTCACCGCGGCGGTGATAACGTGGGTCTCGACATCGAGGCGGAACCCGTGCATGCCGACCGGGTTCTTGACGCCGGTCTGCCCATCCACGGCGTAACCGCGGGGGATAACGTGGAGCAACCGCCGGTCATTGGCGGTCTTGACGCTCTGAGCCGAGGCGAGCACCCTTTTCAAATCATCCGGCCGCACCACGCGGTCATTGCGGGTGATGGCAACGACGCCGTGCTTGTTCATGGACGTAACGTGTCTGCCGGTTACGCCGACATAGGCCGATTCAACCTTGCAGTTGGCGACCTGTTCTGCTTTTCTGACCGATTCCTTGATTGATTCCCTGGCTTCATTGATATTGACCACCAGGCCCTTGTGAAGGCCTTGTGAAGGCGCAATACCCACGCCGATAATGCGTGGGTCTCCTTCTCTGACATCCGCCAGAATCGTACATATCTTGGTGGTCCCTACATCTATGGAAGCGATAACGTTTCGTTTTTTCATCTGCCCTCCTTTTTAACCGGGGAAGGGGCTCTGCCGCTTTCCCGGCCAGCAACGTTCGTTAACCTCCTTTTAAATTCTTCATATATTGTCAGGCCGCTAAGAAGGCCATCTTCATCTTGTGTAAAAGGGCCGGGCGCCGCCAGCCGCGGGAACGGGCGATAGTGAGGAAGGCGTGGTCCTCGCTGGTAGCGTAGCGGCGGCCGTGGTCGACGATCCTTTCCGCCACCCGGAGTTTGGCGCTGCGGCTGCGGGGATTGGCCTCGATCTCTTTTGCGCCCGGTGTGATGACCTTGCGGTTTATCAACCGCAGGCGCGCCGTGTGGCCGCAGACGCAAACGGGTGTTCCCGGCGGGCAGATGCAGTTACTGGCTTCTTTCTGCATGAACTGCTTGACGATGCGGTCTTCCAAAGAATGGTACGTGATGACCGCGAGCCTGCCTTCATACCCGAGCAGTTCCACCGCCTGCCGGAGTGCGGTTTCCAGGTGTTCCAGTTCATGGTTCACAGCGATACGGAGGGCCTGAAAGGTCCTGGTGGCGGGATGGATCCTGCCGTGACGTTTCACAACCTGTTCGATGAGGTCCACGAGCTGGCCGGTGGTCTTGAGCGGGCGATTTTGGACGATGAGGTGCGCAATGCGCCGCGCCTGGTTTTCTTCCCCGTAGGTCCGGATGATATGGGCGAGGCGTTCTTCCGATGCGGTGTTGACGACATCCGCGGCGGTCGTCTTTTGAGCAGGGTTGTAGCGCATATCCAGCGGCGCGTCATACTGGAAGCTGAATCCACGACCGCTGCCGGACAATTGCCGTGAAGAAAGCCCGAGGTCCATGAGAATGCCATGGACGGGGAAGAAATCATATTTAATACAGGTAGACTGTAAATTGGCGAAGTTATCATTTACCAGGAGAGCGGAGTTTTTGTACTCCTGCAACCGTTCCCGGGCTATTTCGATGGCGACAGGATCAGCATCCATGCCGAGCAACTGGCCGCCGGGAGCGGAACGTTCCAGGATAGCGGCGGCATGTCCGCCGTCGCCGAGGGTGCAATCGATATACCGGCCTCCCGGTTGGACCGAAAGGGCTTTGAGGGTCTCTTCAAGGAGGACCGGAGTATGATCGGAAATGGGCTGGCGTTGGGCCATTATTTGGTCTCCAGGGTTTCGATGATCTGCCAGGCTTGTTCCTGACTTTCATCTTTTTCTTCTTCCCACAGGGCCTTGTCCCAGATTTCCAGGACATTGTTGGCGCCGGCGATGACGACGTCTTCACCGATGCCGGCATGGTCACGGAGCGGAGCGGGGATGGCGATACGGCCCTGGTTATCGAGCTTGGTGGGGAAGGCGGTGGAGAAGATGGCGCGGTTCAGCTTTCTCATCTTGGCGTGGGAGATACCGCTGGAGGCGAGCTGTTCAGCAATCTTCTTCCATTCTTTGAGCGTGTAGGCGGTCAGGCACTTTTCCGGGCCGGGAGAGAGTACGAGGCCGTCTTTGAGTTCGTCGCGGAAGCGAGGGGGAACGGCGACCCGTCCCTTGTCATCCAGTTTATAATCGAACTCTCCGTAGAACATCAGGCCTGTTTTTCTCCCCCCACTTTCTCCCACTTCTTACCACGTTTCACCATTTTATAACACCACCCCCCATTTTTGTCAAGCCTTTTTCCCACGAATTTCCACCGATTTTTAAGAATTTGTAAAAGATGGGTGTCAGCCCTTATGGATTTTGGTACTAAAGGCCCATTTTCCGGGTGGGGGAGAATGGGGGGCAGTTTCTTAATGGCGGTGGGGAAAAGGGGGGAACCGGGTCTTGCCAGCGGTTGACCGACTGGCGGGTTGAGATGCCGGCCGTTTTTATGCGACACTACTTCTTCAGGGAGGCAGTGATGTCAGCGACGGAAATGAAAGGCCTGATAGGGACGGCTATAGCCCTCGTCCTGATAGGTCTGGTGATCACCTTAATCATCCGGCGGCAGGGGAAGCGCGCCGCGGTGAACCTGCAAAGCCTGTGTCAAGGGCTGTCCGCCCTGGGGATCGAGGCCGGACTGCTGGACCTGGCGAGCGCGGTGAAGACAGATGAGTTCGTGCGGCGGCTGGCGCCGGAGATAAAGAACCGGACGGTCCAGGCGGTGTGCGTACTGGGACACCCGGACATCAGCCATGTTTGTTTCAGCCGGGTTTACCTGCGGCCGACGCGGGAGTATCTCGAGTATATCGTGCCTTTGACGGGCAAGGATTCAGGGTTTGTTCCCATGGACGAGGCTGAGGTAGAGGTGAGGATAAAGAAAGGCCGCCCGGCCGGGGAAATCCGGTGGGAGGGGGAGGAGCGGCTGGCCGGGGCGCTGAACGGGGATGATGATTTGAAAGAGAAGCTGGCCGGGTTGCGGAGGAAGAACCCCATGTTTGGTGAGGTGCTCGTATATTTTACGGAAAGCCGGGGGTGCGCATCCATCAGGACGGCGGTGTTCTCGCCGGGGCGGGAGGAGTTTGGGGTATTGGTGTCATTGGCGGGGGTTATCAGGTCGGTGTGGTTTTGCGGTGGGTAAAAGGAGTGAGAAGGGTTTTACCTACCCTACGGGACTACTTCGATGCCAGTGACGAAGATTGATCTTAGGCAAGTTCTGGACGGGCGTGGGAATACCCCTCATCTTAATCTTCTCCCGCAAGGGGAGAAGAAACTGGAAAGGGGATGAGAAACCCTCTAGTACTTCGGCAGGCGCATCCTTCGACAGGCTCAGGATGATCCTTCGACAGGCTCAGGATG
>CAZPSP010000106.1:0-9149 GCA_964589285.1 uncultured Dehalococcoidaceae bacterium
TCAAGCCGGTCCAAGCGTTTGTTTCACGCAGTTGACGAGTTCCATGGGATCGAACGGTTTGGATATGAACTGTACACCGGGCAACTTACCGGCTTTCCCGGCGGCTGCATCGAGGGCGCTCAGGATGATGACCGGGACTTCCGATGTCTGACGGACAGCCTTCAATAGTTCCATGCCGGAGGTATCCGGCAGAGACATATCCAGGATAATCAGCGCAGGCGTTTCTTCAGTTATTTTGTTTTGCGCCTCCGCGCCGGTAACGGCCGTGACCGTCCGGTACCCGGCCTGCCGGAGGACCATGGTCACCAGGTCCAGGATACGCTGATTATCATCGACGGCGAGCACCAGTTCGTTCATCGCGGTCCTCCACTTTCCTATTGCTAGTGTAAACGCTGGACCGGCGGAGTGTCCAGCATTTCCCATAAAAGGTGCGTTCCCGGCAAAATTGGTTTATAATCGTGACATATGCAAACAATATCGATAATCGTAGCAGACGACCATCATATCGTGCGGGGCGGCATCACGGCCCTGTTGCAGGGTGAATCGGACTTCAAGATCCTTGCCGAATGCGGTGACGGCCTGGAAACGCTGCGCCTCGTCGAGACGTTGAAGCCGGATGTCCTGGTAACGGACATCGAGATTCCCGGTATCAGCGGCCTGGAAGTAGCCAGCCGGGTAGTGACCCATTTCCCGGATACCAAGGTCGTCATCCTTTCCATGTACGAGAGCGAGGTGTTCGTCCAATCGGCGCTCAAAGCCGGTGTGATGGCATACGTCCTGAAGGACAGCGGCCCGGACGAACTCAAGGCGGCGATCCGTAATGCTGCCCGTGGGATTCATTACCTGAGCCCGCCGCTCTCGGAACGGGCTTTGCAGTACTACATCGAAGGCAGCAAGAACAAAGAGCAGTCAGGCTATGATTCCCTCACCGAGCGGGAACGGGAAGTCCTGCAGCTCCTGGTGCAGGGTTACAATAACGCCCAGGTCGCGGAAAGGCTGGTTATCAGCCGCCGGACCGCGGAAACGCACCGTGCCAACCTCATGAGGAAACTGGGGGCGGCCAACCAGACGGAACTGATGCGGCTGGCGATTCAAATAGACGTGATACAGCCGATGGTCAAACCAAGAAAGTCCGAAACCACTCTGGGAGAAACCAAAGAAGAAGATTAGTCCCCGTTGTCCGGAAATTCAGATTTCCGCATGTCCAGCAGAGGGCTGTAATAAGTTCCGTTGTCCAGGACGGCCCGGATAGCCGGCAACAGGTTCTCCCAGAAAGGGTCTTTCATCACGTAGCCGTGGGCGCCGGCATCGATGGCTTTCTTCAGATAGTTTTTACTCCCGTACGATGACAGAACGATGCATTTGGTACCCGGACTGTGCCGGCGCACCCGGCCGACCAGCATGAAACCGTTCTGCCGGGGCATCTCCAGGTCCGTAATCAGGATATCGGGGCGGAGCGCGGCGACCAGTTTCAGGGCGTCATCACCATTTATGGCTTCCGCAACCACGTTCAAGTCCGGTTGAGCATCCAGCAACGTCCGGATACGCACACGGAACCAGACGTTATCATCAGCAAGAACGATATTAACCACCTCTCCATTTTCCACCTGCCATCCCGCCAAGAAAATGCGTATTTCTACGTTGTTTGGCGGCCAGATTAACGGAAGACAGACTCAGGCGGCGACAGGGAAGACACAACGGAGAGGACCGGGGGATTGAGGAACGAATTCGATGCATCCGTTCGCCATCCGGGCTCGTTCTTCGATAAAAGTCAGCGACGGCGGAGACAGCAGGTCAGAAAGAGGCCGGTTGCCTGATGACGAAAGGGCGAGAACAAGGGCATCGTCTTCGTCGGTTATCTCAACAAGAGGCTCCGGCGGGTCCGCGGCAGCGGCGGCCCGGGAAATGAACTCATCAGTGATGCGCAGGACGGCCCGGCTGACCTCCGGGGGAACAGACTCTCTGCCGCTTGCATATCTGAAGTCAACGACAATGCCGGATAATTTCTCGCGATTTTCACAGAGCCAGGCAAGGGTATCTTCCAGGCCGATGTGGTCCAGCATGGCCAGCCCGGTATCCTGATAGATCCTGCGTATCTCAGAAGAAACCTGTTTCACCAGAGAGACGGCTTCATCCAGAACGGTGGCGGCTTCCGGGGAGATGTTTTTCAACTGGTACAGGATGAGGGACAACTGGGTCAGCAACTGGCTCGGTTTATTATGGACTTCCCGGGCATAGCGGCGAATCTCGTCCTCATGTTCGGCGATAACGGTTTGAGCGAGCAGGCGCAGGCTATCGATGGCAGCACTGAGTTCGGCTATTTTCTGTTGCGGTGATATACGTTCTTCGCGGTCGTTCATCCGCTTTCTTCGCCCGGCTGTCGCGGTAAGCGCCGACTACGCTGCCCTCAGCGGAGGGGTTTCCGTACGACTACCAATACCAGCGGCCGGCTTACATCGTGTATGCTGGTTCAGATATTTCAAGCTATGATTCAAGTATACAAACGATACCGCGACTATTCAAGGAAGAAATCCAGCCAAAACGGAGGCCGATATGAACGGGACAATGGAAAAGTGACGGACCAGGATCCGGAAACGGGCGCTGCAGCACGCATCCCTGGATATAGCAAAAACGCTGGCCGCCACCGGCGCCACGAGAGAAGAAGCCGCGGAAATGCTGGAATATGCGTGCAAGGCGGCGTACGGGAAATACTGTTTCTCCAGGAACGGTCCGTGAATCTGCGAGAGCCAGCACAACGGAAGAGGCAGACTCTTGTGATGGTGGGATTTCTCCTGCTCGTGGTATATTTTAGGAGAGTCAAACAGGAGAGAGGGTTTCATGGATGTTATCGAAGCTATCCTTAACCGCCACAGCGTAAGAGAGTTCAGTTCCACACCCGTACCGAGGGAAACGGTGATGAAAATCCTGGAAACGGCTTTACGAAGCCCGTCCGGCGGCAACGGCCAGCCGTGGGAAGTCTTCGTTGCCGCGGGGGACACCCTGGAACGGATACGCCGGGTCTACCTGGAGCGTTTTCAGAACCCGGCGGGAGGTCCGCCGCCGGCCAGGCCTCCTCAGCCGGCGTATATCCAGGAACGCATGGCCGTCATCAGGAAAGAGCGGTTCCAATTACTCGGGCTGGACCCGAACGACCCCGCCTCGGGCAACGTATTCATGGAGTGGGGGTCGCGGATGTTCGGGACGCCGGTGCTGGTCGTGGTCTGCATGGACAAGGCCCTGAACAATCACCTGGACATCGGGCTGTTCGTGCAGACGGTCTGCCTGGCGGCGCAGGGCCACGGCGTGGATTCTTTCATCGCCGGAGGATTCATCACCCACCAGGACGTTTTGCGCAGGGAACTGCAAATACCGGAAGAACTGAACATCATCACGGGAATCGGGCTGGGTTACCCCAATCCCGACGCCGTCATCAACGCTTACCGCAGCCCCCGGCGGCCGGTCCAGGAGGTAGTGCGGTACAAAGAGTGACCGCCGGATAGCCCGGATTTCCCGAAGATTCTTACCGGACTCATGGGGCTTGACTGGCGGGACGGACCGGCGACGGTGCAGTCTCCATCAAGTCCTTCCATACCGGCAGATTTCAGGGCTGCCGCGCTGACATCATACCGGCGGGCCGGCGGAACGAAGACCAGGAACCCGTCCCGTCCCCTGGTCAGCAGGACGCGGTAGCTGTTCAAACGGAGCACGCGGGGGTCCCGGGCATTGATGCGACGGGTGATCGGCGTACGCCAGCCGTCGCCGTCCCATTTCATGTCGCTTCCCCAGCAGACGATGGGGAAATCGAGTTCCAGACCCTGGCAGCCGAACTCGGTAACGACCTCATCCATGGCGCAGCAGGAATGCCTGTCAGCAGGGCCGCTATTGTACCAGGGACCGTACTTCACCTTCCTCGTGGCAAAGTAGTTGTTCGGAATGCCGTAGTATTCCAGGTCAACGGCTTTCGAGGAAGCTATGAGGCCGTACTTTTTGCCGGTGGTACCGGCATACCGGGAACGCACGTAGTCTTTGGCCTTTTCCAGGTCCCGCGTGTAGTACATATCGAAGCCCTGCCCTTTGATCCGGTGAGACAGTGCCTCCGCTCTCTTCAAATCGCCGTCCAGCAGACAGGCGACCCAGCGGTCCACGTCTTCCGCGAGGTGAGAACGCAGCGATACGTTGAGGTCCAGTTCGGGGTGAATGACGACATCAACAGCCTCAGAAAACGTTTCTTCAAACCGGGCCGGACAGTGAACGGTCCAGCGGCGCCGAACCTTCCGCATGGCGTCGTTCCACTGGGCCAGTCCGCCTTCTTCGCCGACGTGGATCTCCTGGCCCTCACCTACCAAGGCGATGATGACCGTCCAGTCCTCGATGCGTTCGGCGATGCGGAGAAAGTCCTCCGGCTGGGAGACCCGGGTGCCGCGTTTTTCGTTCGATTTATTGGCGTCCCAGGCGCGCTGGGCTTCATCGTAGACCCAGACACGTTCAAGGGGGACCTGCGCGCCGGAGCCGCCGTAGTGCTTCAAGAACCCGTGCACGTCCTGGACGAAGACCTTATTTTTCAAGGCATGCTGGAGCACATCGACGAGCGGCCCGTTACCGGACAAAAACACGGCTTCATTTCTTACGCCTGCGTTTCCATTCCCGTAAACCAGTTGCAGGCCGGCCAGGGTCTTGCCCGAACCGGGCACGCCGGTAAGGATAGCGAGATGATACCGGCGGGAGCTCCGGGCCTGTTCGACAATACCGGACAGGACGTCGACCGTTTGGGGGATACCGGCGCTTTGGGCGCGGCGGATATCGGGGAGCGGTTCACGCTCGAAGAGAAGGCGGGACGCACTGACGATGTCCGGAAGGGGCTGGTATTCCGATTCGAGCCATGATTCGAGGTCCGGGCCGCCTGAGTCCGCAAGCAAGTCGCGGAGGTATTCCGCCAGCAAATTACCCGGAACAATATCGACGCCATCCTTTTCCGTTACCGGCAGCTTGCCTTGAACTAAAACCAGTACCGGCTTTACCTGCAAGTCCCGGCTGGCGGCGTGATAGTGGCGGAGGTCCCGGGCATACGCCGCGGCCTGGTCGATATAGGCACGGGTAGAGAGGGCAGACTCCTTGAATTCCAGGATGACGGCCTGCCTAGCGGAGAGGATGACCGCGTCCGGGCGCCGCCCCCGTTCCCGCGGGAGTTCGTATTCAAAGACGAGACCCAGCCGGGAAATGAAGGGACACTCGTTGGCGAGACTTTCCAGGGACTCCTTCAATAGTGTCCTGGAGGACTCCCAGGCGCGGACCTGGCTTTCGGCCGGCGGCTCGAGCATACGTTCCCGGTGATGCCCGGACAGGCCTTCGAGCCAGCCTTCGCGAGGCGCTGCAAGAAAATCTTTTACCGTGCCGCACCAGCCGCAGCGTACGGAAGGGTTCATATACCAATTCTCACTTATCCGGGGAATCGCAGTCGATATTTCACAACAGAACAGGACAAAACGGGAGGGCAAGCAGGTGTTGTTCAATCCCGGCCTGTAAGGCTCGGTACACACATATCCTGTCCAAGTAAGGGCTTATTGAAAAACCGAGCAGACTCAGCATCGTGATTTCCATATTATACCGCCTTTTACGCATTGACACACCTCCAAAACCCTGCCTATACTCGAAGTATTGACGCCGTTAACATGGCCCGGCAGGCAAGCTCCAGCGGAGACAGCGGGTCTCATTTCCATGGAAAAAGCCACTGCCGGACCGTTGTGACAATACGGTCAAAATGGAATGTGATCGATGAAAGAAACGAAGAAAAAAGACCAGGAGAAAACAGCCCGTAAACCGGTGACGCTCGGTGAACTGAAAGCGTCCGGTTACCAGCCGGAATCCATCAAGGAAGAGATACGGCGCAACCTCATTGCGCGGCTGAGGGAGAAGAAGCCGGTCTTTCCCGGCATCATCGGGTACGATACCACGGTGATCCCGCAGGTGGAGAACGCCATTCTCTCCGGGCAGAACATCATCTTCCTGGGAGAACGCGGGCAGGCGAAGTCCCGCGTCATGCGCCTGCTTATCGACCTGCTGGATGAAGAGATGCCCATCATCCAGGGCTGCGAGATCAACGACAGTCCCTTCGCCCCGATCTGCAAATCATGCCGGGAGACCGTGGCCCGCCACGGGGACGCCACAGAGATAGCCTGGGTGCCCCGGCAGGACCGGTACGGTGAAAAGCTGGCTACACCGGATACGACCATTGCCGACCTCATCGGGGACGTCGATCCCATCAAGGTGGCGGAAGGCCGTTATCTATCCGACGAGCTGACGATACATTACGGCATCATCCCGCGCACCAACCGGGGCATCTTCTGCATCAACGAACTGCCGGACCTCTCGGAGAGGATACAGGTGGGCCTGTTCAACCTCATGGAGGAAGCCGATATCCAGATAAAGGGCTACCGGGTACGGCTGCCGCTGGACGTGATGATCGTGGCCAGCGCCAATCCGGAAGACTACACCAGCCGCGGCAGGATCATCACGCCGCTCAAGGACCGGTTCGGCTCGCAGATACGCACCCATTATCCGGCAACCATCGAGGACGAGATCGCCATCGTCGAACAGGAATGGCAGCAGTTCGAGGATAAAGACATAACCTATTTCGTCCCGGACTACATGAAAGAGGTCGTCGCGGAGATAACACACCTCGCGCGGAGGAGCCCGGACATCGGGCAGCGGTCCGGTGTCAGCGTCAGGGTATCCATCGCCAACATGGAAACGGTGGTCGCCAATGCCATGAGGCGGGCCATCACGCTCGGTGAAAAGCTGGCGGTGCCGCGTATCAGCGACCTTCCGTACATCGTCGCCTCCACCACCGGCAAGGTGGAGATGGAAGGCTTCGAGGAGAAGAACGAAGAGAAAATCATCGAGGACCTCATCAAGCGGGCGGTCCTGGTAGTATTCAACCGGCGCTTCGCCTTCGAGCAGATCGATCCCATCGCCCGGCAGTTCACCGGCGGGTTCAACGTGGAGACCTCAGACACCATGGCCGCCAAATCCTACCTGCGGTATGAGAAGGATATCCCGGGCATGGCCGACGCCGTCAAGAAACTGACCGATGCTGAAGCGCCGGAACAGATAGCCGCGGCGGTAGAATTCCTGCTGGAAGGCGCTCATCTCAACAAACGGCTCAACAAGACCAGACTAAAAGGGAAAACGGTTTACAGGCGTTAAGCAATGGACAGCAACAGATATTCGGAATGGGACGGCTCGCAGAACATCTTTGAGCCGGACGCCGACGCCCTGATGGATGAGCTTCAGAAAAACCTGATGCGGGACGGCGATCTTTCCAGCGCCCTGCATATGATGCAGCGGCGGGGAATGACGGACCCGGAAGGCCGGCGCCTGCCCAGCCTCCAGGAGTTTATCCAGAGGCTCCAGCAGCGGCGTAAGGAACAGCTTCAAAAATACAAGCTCGATTCCATGATGGAGGACATACGCAAACGTCTCAACGACATCATCGACATGGAACGCCGGGGCATCCAGCAGCGGCTGGACGAAGCCGGGAAAAAAGCTGAAGAAGGCGGCAAAGACCTGGATCCCGAGGTGCGGGACCGGCTGCTGAAGAACCTGCAAGACCGTGCCTCCCAGAACTTGGAAAAGCTGGAAGCACTGCCGGAAGACGTCGGCGGCAGGATAAAAGACCTGAGCAAGTACGATTTTCTGGACGGCGAGGCCGGGCGGCAGTTCCAGGAACTCATGGACATGCTGAAGAGAAGCACCATGTCCTCCTACGCCAAGGAAATGACGTCCCGCCTGAAGAACATGAACGCGGACTCCCTGGCCGCGATGCGGCATTTCATGGAAGCCATCAACCAGATGCTGGAAGCGCGGCGGCGCGGCGAGGAGCCGGATTTCGACGGCTTCATGAAAGAGTTCGGGGAATTCTTCGGGGACAACCCGCCGAAGGACCTGGACGAACTGCTCGAACGACTCCAGCAACAGATGGCCCAAGCCCAGGCGTTGATGGACAGCCTTTCTCCGGCGGACCGGCAGGAACTCCAGGACCTGATCGATTCCATGCTGGACGAGTCCACCAAGTACGAGATGGCAAAAATGGCGGCCAACATGGAAGCCTTGTTCCCGGGCTGGATGGACGCGCAGGGATATTCCTTCAGCGGCGATGAGTCCATTTCCTATGCCGAGGCGATGAAGCTGATGGAACAGCTCCAGAAGATGGATCGGCTGGAAGAGCAGTTCCAGGATTCGCGGTATATGGATTCGATGGATGACATCGATGACGCGCTGGTAAAGGAACTGCTGGGCGATACCGCCGCCAGCGAACTCGACAGGATGCGCGAGATAACGAAGATGCTGGAGGACGCCGGCTACATACGGAAGGACCGCGGCCGTTACGAACTGACGCCGCGCGGCATGAAAAAGATCGGTGAGAAAGCCCTCAACACGGTCTTCTCCAGTCTCAAGAAAGACCGCACCGGCTCACACATCGTGAGGGAACGCGGGGCCGGCGGCGAGAGGGCCGATGACACGAAACAATACGAGTTCGGGGACGACTTCGAACTGCACCTCCAGAAGACCCTGACGAACGCCATGCTGCGGGACCCGCAGGTACCGATAAAGATCGACGTGAAGGACTTCGAGGTGTTCCGCCACGAGCAGGCCGTGCGTTCCGCCACGGTGATCATGCTGGACATGAGCCTTTCCATGCGCATGGGCGGGAACTTCGAGTCGGCCAAGATGGTCTCGATCGCGCTGAATTCGCTGATAACCAGCAAGTTCCCCAAGGACAGGCTGCACATCCTGGGATTCTCGGCCGTGGCCCGGAGGATGACGCCGGAGGAACTGACCTATATCACCTGGGACGACTTCACGCCGTATACCAACATGCATCTGGCGTTCACGATGGCGAGAAAGATACTGGAAAAGGAACGCGCCGCCAATAAACAGATCATCATGATATCAGACGGCCAGCCCACATCTTACGTGGAACATGGGCAGATAGTCTTTCACCTGCCGCCGACACGGCGGTGTGTTGAGGTGACGCTGCATGAGGTGCAGAACTGCACGCGGGCGGGCATCGTCATCAACACATTTATGCTGCCCAGTTACGATGACTTCACCTTCTTCGTGGACCGGATGGCGCGGGTCAACAAAGGAAG
>CAZPSP010000107.1:0-9066 GCA_964589285.1 uncultured Dehalococcoidaceae bacterium
CTTCGACAGGCTCAGGATGAGCGGTCTACGGGTATTCGTGCCAAATAATATCAGAGCCTATCGGCTACCTTGAGGAACAGCCGTGCCAGGGTTTTCCGTTCTTCGCTGTCCGCGGCGTCCCAGAGGTCGGCGATGAGTTCTTCTTGTTCGGACAGGGAGCAGACGCGGGCGGTGAGAAACGCGTCCAGGCGGTCAACGAGGTTACGGATGGTCTCGTCACGGTAGTACTCGCGGCTGCCTTCGATAGTCTCTTTCAGGTGGCGCCGCCAGTCCGTCCAGCAGACATCGTAGTCCAGCGATTGCAGGTGGGTCTTCAAGTCGTCATCCATACCCGCCTCCTGTTCCTATCTTTACCGCGTATGGTACCAGACAAACGGCCGGCCTGCCAGACTTGCGGCGGGGCGGTCAATGAAGTATCCTAGCCAATAAAAACCGAGTAGACCGAAAAGCGGAGCGTATTTAATGAGATACATCATTTACGGGGCCGGCGGCATCGGCAGCATTATGGGCGGGCACCTGTTCCGCACCGGGCACGACGCGGTGCTCATCGGGCGGCCCGGTCACGTCAACGCCATCAAAAGGAACGGCCTCAAGCTGGTAACGCCCACCGGGACGCATGTCCTACGAATTCCGGCGGTCACCGGACCGGAACAGATCCAGTTCAGGCCCGACGACGTCATCCTCCTCTGCATGAAAGGGCAGAATACGGAAGACGCCATGAAGGACCTGAGAAAGCAGGCGGACCGGATCCCGGTCTTCTGTTTCCAGAACGGCGTCCGCAACGAGGAAATCGTTGCGGAACATTACCCGGACGTATACGGCGTCATGGTGCGCGTCGGGGCGGTGTATATCACCGATGGAGAGGTGGTCTGCCGGCGGGACCCGCCCGGCTGGTACATCATCGGGCGTTATCCTCACGGGACAGACCAGACAGCGGAATCGGTCGCCGAAGGCCTGCGGGAAGCAGGGTACTTCGTCCGCACGTCGGAGAACGTCATGCCTTACAAGTGGGGCAAGCTCATGGCCAATCTCGGCAACGCCGTGGGGGCGATAACGGATGGGAGCTGGGAGGAGACCGGTTTCATCTACCGGGCGCTGGCGGACGAGGCTCGGGCCGTCGTGGAGAAGGCCGGTATCGAGGTCATTTCCCAGGAACGGGTCAGCAGGGAATGGCCGGAGATATCCGTGCCGCTGAAAGGCGAAATCAAGACGAACGAGCAGAGTTCCACCTGGCAGAGCCTGGCGCGCGGCCAGGGCAGCGTCGAGACGGGCTTTCTCAACGGGGAGATCGTGCGGGTGGCACGGCGTATAGGCCTGGAAGCGCCTTTAAATGATAAAATCACCGATCTAATTAAAGAAATGGCTGTAGGGAAGGAAAGGCCGGGTAAATACAGCCCGCGGGAGCTTGCCGGGCGATTGGGGCTTGACTGAACAGGAGGACCAATGGAGATACAGACCCTGCATCTCGTCTATTTTTCACCGACCGGCACGACGAAGAAAACGCTGGAATCCATTGCGCGGGGGACCGGAGTCAAGAACATCGTCCACCACGATGTGACGCTGCCGGATTCCGTTCCGAGGGAAATCATCGAGATACCCATCGATGAGATGGCGGTCTTCGGCGCGCCTGTCTATGCCGGGAGGCTCCCGGACGCGGCGGTGACGCGGCTCAGCAAGTTCAGGTCGGCGGGTTCGCCGGCGGCGGCCGCGGTCCTCTACGGCAACCGGGAATACGAGGACGCCCTGCTGGAACTCGGGGAGTTAGCGGCCTGGACGGGCTTTGTGGTCATCGGGGCGGGGGCTTTTCTCGGGGAGCATTCGTACTCCACGCCGGAAACGCCCATCGCCGCCGGCCGGCCGGATGCGGAAGATGAGCGTGCGGCCGAGGCGTTCGGACGGGACCTGATGGAGCTTTTCCGCGCCATTTCCATCCCGGATGATGTCACGCCGCCGGAACTGCCCGGCAACCGGCCTTACCGGGAGAAGGTCAAACACCCCAAGGCCCCGCCGGAAACCGACCCGCAACGGTGTACCCTCTGCGGCGCATGCGTTGATGTCTGCCCGGTCGGGGCTATCAACATCGGCGGGAGGGTAGAGACGGACGCGGAATCATGTATCCTGTGCTGTGCCTGTATCAAGGCATGCCCGGAGCAGGCCCGTGTGATGACAGACCCGCGGATGAAGCGGATAACGGAGCGGGTCCGGAGCCTGGCCGACCGGCGAAAGGAACCGGAGACATTCATCGGCGGAGCGTCTTCATAGGAGGGAGAATCAGCCAGTTAAGGGGCGTTACGGGTCCTTCAAGCCGCTGTTTCAATAATAGGAACCGGTGTGCTAATTTCCGCAAAGTCCTTTATAATGATAACGAGTCATTATTGACCGAAGTTGCCGGGGTATGAGCATCAAAAATTATACGTCCGAGGGCGGAGACCCCCACTACGACATTTTCCGGTTATGGCGGGTACTTGACCTTACCAGGTTCCTGATAGCGCGTCTCCGGGAACAGGAGCTTGCCCGGTTCAATATAACACCGGAGCAGGCCTATGTCCTGGATATTTTGGCCGACGGCGAGGGCTCGAGCACGATCAACGAGATCGTGAAGATCACGGCCCGGCGCCACCACTCCATTTCCACTCTCATACGCCGAATGATAGACCAGGGCCTGGTGAGCCGGAGCACGAACACCATAGATCGCCGGAAACTCGACATTTATATCACGGAAAAGGGCCGCCGGCTTTACAACAACATCACCAGAGATTCGATCATCGAAGTTTTCAGTTGCCTCGATAAGGCCCGGAGAACGCAGATGGAACAAGGTCTCCTGCAATTGCTCCGGTCCGCACACATCGCCACTGACAACAAGTACAAGCCGCCGGACATGGATTGACGGCGTCTAAATCTTATATATCGAAGTATCGAAAAGTTTACCGATATTCATGGGACCATCCTGCCTGTCCGAGCCTGAAATAAAGCTCCCGGCGTTTAGGTTCTGCTTGGTTTTGGTTGGTCACACATGTTGTCTTTGCGAGCGTAGCGAAGCAATCCCGATCTTCGAGATTGCCACAGGGCCTGAAGGCCCTTCGCAATGACACTGGCTTTATCAATCAACCAGATGCAAATAGTACCGGCGTTTATCCTGTTTTGACAATCCGCGGAGGCCTGTGCTATATATACGCTGAATTGCGGCTTGCCGACCGGCTGCCAGCCAACTACGATTTTCCCTTGACTGGACGGCGGGAATCCGCTGGTACGATAATGGAACAGGGAGGACACGGACATGCCTGATTATGCAGCTCTAAAACAAAAAGTGGATGAACTGGCCGCCCGGAAGTGGGACGATGCCGGCATCGATGCCAGGGTCAAAAAACTGTTCGCGGAAGGGATACCGAAGAAGGACCTGGACCCGAAGAAGCTTCTGGCGAACAAGGCGGAAATACTCGACCGCGTTCAGTTGCGCGCTGAAGAAAACAATTACTACTTAAAAAACTGTTCCCAGGGAACCGCCCTGGCGCTGCTGGAGGAGTTCGGGCTGGGCACGATGAAGAACATCGAAGCCCTTGAATTCTTTCCGGGTATCGGCGGCATGGGAGAGGTCTGCGGCGGTATCACCGGCAGCCTCGTAGCGCTCGGCCTGCTTTTCAACCGTGATAAACGCATCGAGCCCGACCAGATCGGCAAAGGCATGAAGCTGGCGCAGAAGTTCATCGCCTACTTCGAGGACGAGGTAGGGGAGATCCACTGCGCGGACATCATCGAGACCGTGGTCATCGGCAAGAAACTGAATCCGGGCGAGAGCGATGCCGCGATGTCGCAATTCGCCGGCGAGAAGGGCTTTGAAAAGTGCGGCCTGCCTCCGGGGACCGGGGCCAGGTTGTGCGCGGAGTTCATTATCGACTACCTGAACAAGTCTTGAAGAAACCTGCGAGAAGGAAACTAGACCATGCCCAAGATAGAACTGGCCGGTGAGATGTACGAAGTCGATGCGGACGGTTTCCTGCAGGAACCCGACCGATGGAACGAGGACCTTGCCCGGGCGTATGCCGCCAGGGAAGGGATAACCGAGCTTACGGAAGAACACTGGAAAATCATACGCTACCTGCGCGACTATTACCGGAAGAACGGCATGTGCCCCACGATACGGAACCTGACCAGGGACATGGATATCCGGCTCCGGCGTATCTACGATCTGTTCCCGGAAGGTCCCGGTGATTCAGCGTGCAAGTGGGCCGGAATACCCGGCACAACGGGCTGTCATTAGGGCTGGAACAAACCGGCATGGAGATGTTCCGGCAAGACCGGGGACGGTTGTCCGGAATGACGGGAGGGATATGAAAGGCAGCAATAAAGATATCGTTGAAACATTCTGCCGGGACGTTTTCGTCAACCATGACCTGTCACACCTCGACGAATACATGCGGGACGACTATATCCAGCACAACGACATCGCCGAAACCGGCAAGCAGGGGTTCAAGGACCTCTTCATCAAGACATTCGAGTCCTTGCCGGACTTCAAGTATACCGTGCATATGACCGTGGCCGAGGGGGATATCGTGGTGGTTTACAGCACCATGACCGCCACGCACGAGGGTGAATGGCTCGACCAGGCCCCTACCGGGAACCGTATCAAGATCGATGTCGTCGATATCTTTCGCGTCCGTGACGGCATGATAGCCGAACACTGGGACGTGGCGGACACGTTGACGCTTTTCAGCCAGATGGGGGCCGTTCAGCGCCCGAAGTACGAGGTGAAGAAAAGGGACTGACCGAATTGTTAAGGCGATGCCCGGAACGCGCGGGCGCGGCTATTTCAACCCCACCGGGGAGTTCTCCAGGGACTCCTTACTCACGGTCAGGATCACCTTTTCGCCGATAGTGCCGATCTTGTCCGCGGTGAGAGGGACCTTCTTGATCATCCCCGTTTTCAGTATGAAATGTTCGACGGTCCCTTGTGCCATGTTCAACTCAACGTCCATAATACTGCCGACCTTATTGGCGTTGACATCCAGCACTTCTTTTTTGGTTAACTCGCTCAGTAACATTTACCTTTTCTCCTTTGACGCCATTTTCAAGAGATACTATCCGGCGGTACCAATTCGTTCATTTCCTGATCGGGTATGGAGTATTCCTACACTTGCATGGTATCATCCGGCACAAAGAACTGCCGTTACGCTGGATGACGCCCGTTGGTTTCCAGTCTCGCCCCCAAGCGTGCTATAATCGCTGTGGACATTTTGCCCGGAGGAACTGCCATGCCCCGAAAGATAACCGTTATACCGGAGTTGTGCGCCAATTGCCGCATCTGCGAGCTTGTTTGCGCCATGAAGCACTTCGGCGTGAATAATCCCAAGAAGGCGGCCATCCGCGTCGTCAATACCTACCCTCACCCGGTCATGCGCATGCCGGTGGTGTGCAGCCAGTGCAAGAAGCCTGCCTGCGCCGCGGTCTGTCCGGTCGGGGCTATCACACGCGTCGATAATATCGTCCGTTTGAACGAGGAACTCTGCATCTCCTGTTTTTCCTGTGTCGAGGCCTGTCCCTTCGGAGCCATGTTTGCCCATGACGACTGCGATGTGCCTATCAAGTGCGATATGTGCGGCGGCGACCCCGAATGCGTGAAGAATTGCCCGCTCGGCGCTCTCCGCCTCATCCCGGAGCATGTACTGGGCGAGACCAAACGCCTCAACAACGTACTGAGTTACACGCAGATGCGAGAGATAGAATACTACGACAAAGGCGAGAAGAAGACAATCCGCTACGCCGAGATCGGCAAGGAAGAATTATGAGCATACACAGCGGCTATTTTAAAAAGCGGCTTTACGTCGATCTTACCTCCGGCTCCAGTGAGCGCATCGACCTTTCCGATGCTTTCATCGAACGGTATATCGGCGGCCGCGGCTTCGGGGCGAAGTTCGTCTGGGACAACCTGCGGAAGCATAATTTTGCCATCGATCCCCTCGGCGCGGAAAACCTGGTCGTCATCGCTCCCGGCCCATTAACCGGCGCTTATTTACCTTCTTCCGGCAAAACGTCTTTCATCGCCATTTCCCCGGCCACCGGTCTCTACGGCGATTCGTCCATCGGGGGCGGTTTCGGGGTGGAACTCCGGCAGTGCGGTCTTGATGTTCTTACCATTACCGGCCGTGCGCCGGAACTATCGATAATCTTCATCGATAACGGCAACACCAGGATCATCCCCATGCCGGATTTGAAAGGCAAGACATCGCTGGAGGCCGAAGGCATTATCCGGGAGCGGCTGGGTACCCAGAGCGCCCATATCGCCACGATCGGGCCGGGCGGGGAGAACCTGGTTAAGTTTGCGTGTGTGAATGCTGATTGGGGGCGTAATGCCGGCCGTACCGGGTTCGGCGCTATTCTCGGCTCCAAGAACCTCAAGGCCATCGTTGTCCGCGGCCAGCGGGACCTCCCGGTCCATGATATTGCTTCTCTGAAGGCGGAATCAGACAAAGCCTACGCCTATCTCAAGGAGCACAAGTTCTTCCGGTTGTGGCAGCGTGAAGGGCTCATGAACGTCATCGATTACGCCCATGAGAAAGGAATTTTACCTACCTTCAATTTCCGGGACAGCGTCTACTCCCGGCACGATCAGATCAACGGTACGACCATGCTTTCCAAGTACAAGATAGGAGACAGCGCCTGCTTCGGCTGTGCCATGTGCTGCTCCAATATCTGCCTGGTGAAGGACGGCAAATATGCCGGGACCGTGGTGGAGGGGCCGGAATACGAATCCTGCGCCATGCTCGGTTCCAATGTGGGCGTGGATGATTTTGCCGCCGTGCTGGCCGCGAACCGGCTCTGCGATGAACTGGGTGTGGATACCATCTCCATGGGCAACCTTATCGGCGCGGTCATGGAAGGCTACGAGAAGGGAATCATCAGTCTGGCCGACCTTGACGGCCGGAATATAGCCTGGGGCGATGCCGACGGCGTGCTCGATCTTATCCGGAAAACCGGCAATCGTGAAGGCATCGGCGATACCATTGCCGAAGGCGCCCGCGGCATCATGCGCCGCTGGCCGGACATGGAAGACGTGCTTCTCCAGGTCAAGGGCCTGGAACAGTCCGCCTACGATAGTCGCGCCGGTACATCGATGGCGCTGGCCTATGCCACTTCGGACATCGGGGCGCACCATACCCGGGCCTGGACGATCGCGCGTGAAGTTGAAGAAGGCAACACATGGTCGGACGACGATCGGGTTGCTACGGTAATATACCATCAGAAATTGCGGCCTTTGTTCGATATGTTCGGCGTCTGCCGCCTGCCCTGGATCGAACTGGGCCTCAATGAGAAGCATTACGAGTATTTTTACCGGCACATCACCGGCAACGAGCGCACCCTCGACGAATTGCTGGAACTCTCCAACGACATATATAACCTCACGCGGCTCATCAACACGCGGCTCGGCGCCACGCGGCGCGATGACAGCCTGCCGTGGAAGGTCCAGGCGGTTGCCCCTCTCAGCGGGCCGAATGCGGGGAAGACCGTCAACCGGGAGGATTTTGAGTCCCTGTTAACCCGGTATTACCGTGCCCGGGGGTGGGATGAAAACGGTCTGCCGCCGGCTTCGCTGGAAGAAACGTTCAATGATTGAGCGGGGCGCCGGGGCTAATTCCCGAACAAGCCCATCAAACTCGATACATCAGCTACGTTTTCCAGGTCCGTGACCATCTTCTGAACCTGGTCTATGGTCGCCTCGCTGTAGCCGCCATAGAGACCGCATTTCCGGTACTTGGCGTCCAGTTCATCAGGCGTCTGGGGGTTCTGGGGTTCGCCTTTGGGGTGGTCGATGACAAAGCTGTAGACAGCGCCGTCTTTCATCCTGACGGAGACTTCCTGGTTGGCGAAGGGGCCGGCTGCGTCATCATCCATGAAGACCCAGTTGACCTTATCGATGAGCCGGTTCGTGTTTTCGTCCCTGACGGCTTCGTCCGTGAAGAAGCTGAAATCGATCTCGCCGTGGATGAGCGCCCGGCAGAGGCAGTAGACCAGGCTGAAGCGGCCCTGGACGCCGTCCTCCGGGTGCGGCGCGAAGGCGATGCTCTCCATGATCCTGGGTACGCGGAACTCTATCGAGTCTATCTGACGCCAGTCGATGTTGTATTTCTCGCGGACCATAAGGCCGCCGTATGCGCCGAAGTGGCTGATATGCGCGCAGGGGTAGGCCTTGAACATGAGGCCGGGGTCGACCAGGTTCCACGGATCGCCCAGCGCTTCGATGAGCTTCTGCTGGCTTTCCAGCGGGGCGGGGCCGGACCGGGCGGAAAAGGCGTTGTAAAAACCGTTCGGGCCTTCGATGATGCCGGGACAGGTGGCGGTGTATCCCTTCAGGGCGAGGAGACCGGCCTCGATGCCATGCCGGGCGGCGTTGCCGGCATGGATGTGACCGGCCATCGAGCCGAAGTTCCGTATCAGGCCGCAGGACATGGAGGACGCGATGCCCAGCGTCATCATCGTCCGGCGGCGGTCCAGACCCAGCAGTTTGGCAACCGCAGCGGCCGCTCCTATGACGCCGAGTATACCAGTCGGTTCCCAGCCTTCCCGTCCGGCTTTCACCTCGTTGACCAGCAGGCCTATCTTCCCATAAGCCTCCACGCCGAGGCAGTACGCGGTCAGGACGTCTTTTCCGGACAGCCGGTTTTTTTCCGCGAGGGCCAGAACAGCGGGGAGGATGCCGGTAGAGGGGTGGGCGAGGCCGGCGCCCGGGAAGTCCAGGCAGTCATCGAAGTCCTGCGAGTGGGAGGAATTACCGTTGACCAGGGCGGCCAGGGGGCAACTTGCTTTGAAGCTGTTTCCGATGACCGTAGCCTCTCCGATGGACTGCTGTTCCCTGACGAGTCCGGCGACCATCCGGCCGGAAGGCTCCCGGCTGCCGGACATGGCCACGGCTAGGTGGTCCAGTACGGCCGGTTTGGCCCTGGCGATGAGTTCCGGCGGCAAGTTTTCATAATTGGTCTTGCAGATGAAATCGGCGAGGGCTTCAGTAAACATGGCGGCGCTCCTCCGGTGTGTTTAGTATACGGGCGGAAGGGTGTGGCTGTCCCGTTTTCC
>CAZPSP010000108.1:0-8814 GCA_964589285.1 uncultured Dehalococcoidaceae bacterium
GTCATGGAACCGAACAATATCCCGATGGTCGCCCTCGGGGCCGGCCTGCTCTGGTTCGGCTGGTTCGGTTTCAACGCCGGCAGCGCGCTCGGCGCCAACGGCCTGGCGGCTAACGCCTTCGTGACCACCAACCTGGCGGCGGGCGCCGCGGCATTCACCTGGATGATGATAAGCTGGATGCACCGCAAACCCAGCCTGCTCGGCACGGTGACCGGGGCGGTGGCGGGTCTGGTTGCCATTACGCCGGCGGCCGGTTTCGTCGGCCCGATGTCCGCCATCGCTATCGGCATCGTGGTATCGTTCATCGGTTACTATTCCATCGTCTTCATGAAAGAGAAACTCCACTTTGATGATTCGCTGGACGTCTTTGCCGTCCACGGTACGGGCGGCATCTGGGGCGCTCTGGCCACGGGCATCTTCGCCAGCAGTTCGGTGGGCGGCTTCAGCGGGGCCATCGAGGGCAACTGGGGCCAGCTCGGGACCCAGGCGTTGAGCATCCTTGTCGTCGCGGCCTTCGCTTTCTCCCTTACCTGGATCATCGGCAAGGCCATCGACGTTACTATCGGCCTCAGGGTCAAACCGGTCGAAGAAACCATCGGCCTTGATCTCGCGCAACATGGAGAACGGGCTTACGGAGGACTGTTGAAATGAAGAAAATAGAAGCGATCATTCGTGAAGAACGGTTTTCCGCCGTCAAGGCCGCCCTTGAAGAAGCCAGTTACTGGGGCATGACGGTCAGCGAGGTCAGCGGGCGCGGCAAACAGAAAGGCATCACGCTGCAGGGGCGCGCCGGAGAATACCGCGTCGACCTCCTGCCCAAGATAAAGATAGAACTCGTCGTCCTGGATCCGGACGTCTCTCCCGTCATCGACGCCATCATCAGGAACGCCCGGACCGGGGAGACCGGCGACGGCAAGATATTCGTTTCCCCCGTGGAGATGGTGGTGAGAGTGCGCACCGGGGACAGGAACGAGGCGGCGGTCTAAAGCTGTTGCATGAGTATGACTTATTCTATACTATGGGTAGTAAGGCGACAGGAAGCTGCCGGCCTTCTGCCCGGGTAAAAATTTTTGGAGGTAAGTATGGTCAACCGAAGCAGGGAAGAAGCCAAAGAATATGTCCTGAAAATGGCTAAAGAACACGATGTCAAGTTCATCTGGTTGTGGTTCACCGATATCCTGGGCAGTCTGAAAAGTTTTGCGATCACCGTCGAGGAGCTTGAAGGGGCGCTCGAAGAAGGCATGGGGTTCGATGGCTCGTCCATCCAGGGGTTCGCCCGCATCGACGAGAGCGACATGGTCGCCATGCCGGACCCGAACACCTGGTGCCTGCTCCCCTGGAGCCCGCCCGAGCACCGCTCCGTGGCCCGCATGTTCTGCGATGTCCTGCGGCCCGGCGGCCAGCCTTTCGAGGGCGACCCCCGCTACGTCCTCCGCAGGAACCTGAAAAAGGCGGCGGACCTCGGCTACACCTTCTACGTCGGCCCGGAACTGGAGTTCTTCTACTTCAAACTGAAAGCCGGGACGGACGGACAGCCGGACCCGATACAGCCGACCACCGATGTGCTCGACCGCGGCGGCTACTTCGACCTCACCACCCGCGATGCCGCCATCGAATGGCGCCGCGATACCGTCATCCAGCTTGAAAAGATGGGCATCGGCGTGGAGTACTCCCACCATGAAGTCGCCGATTCTCAGCATGAGATCGATATGCGCTACACGGATGCGTTGACCATGGCCGATAACGTCATGACCTACCGCCTCGTGGTCAAGGAAGTGGCCATGCGGAACAATATCTACGCCACCTTCATGCCCAAGCCGATCTTCGGCGCCAATGGGAGCGGCATGCACGTCCACCAGTCCCTTTTTAAAGGCGATAAGAACGCGTTCTTTGACGCCAAGGACGATTACAATCTCTCTAAAGAAGCGAAAAACTACATCGCCGGCCTGCTCAAACATGCTCCGGAAATCACCGCCGTCTGCAACCAGTGGGTCAATTCCTATAAGCGGCTCGTCCCAGGCTATGAAGCGCCGGTCTATCTCTCATGGGCGCGCCGCAACCGGTCCGACCTCATCCGCGTTCCGGAATACCGCCCCGGCCGTGAAAAAGCCACCCGCATAGAATTCCGCTCTCCGGACCCGGCCTGCAACCCGTACCTGGCTTTCAGCGTCATGCTGGCAGCCGGTCTGGACGGCATCAAGAACGATTACCAGCCGCCGGAACCGGTGGAAGAGAACGTCTATGAAATGAGCGTTGAAGAACGCCGGAACCGCAATATAGGGATGCTGCCGGGCAGCCTGGATGAAGCTATCGTTCTGGCCGAGAACAGTGATATTGTCAAAGAAGCGCTCGGCGACCATACCTTCGAAGCGTTCATTGAGAACAAAAAAATAGAGTGGAACAATTACCGCACCCAGGTGACCGAATACGAACTCAACCGTTACTTGCCGATATTGTAACCTGAATACAGGGGGCTGAAAGGGAATGACCACCTCGCCGGAAACGCGCCGGGTCCGCATCGGACTGGCGCAGATAAATGCTACCGTGGGGGACATTGCCGGCAACCAGCAGAAGATCCTGCAGACGATTGAAGACGCCAGGTCCTCGGGTGTGGACATCCTTGCCTTCCCGGAACTCGCGGTGTGCGGGTACCCGCCCGAAGACCTGCTCTTTAAACCGCAGTTCATCGCCGAGAACATCAGGGCGCTCGGCAAGATTACGGAAGCCACGCAGGGCATGACCGTGGTTACTGGTTTTGTGGACGCCGACCAGGACATTTATAATGCGGCCGCCGTGCTCCATGACGGCGCGCATATCGCCACGTATCACAAGGTGTTCCTGCCGAACTACGGTGTCTTTGATGAGAACCGGTACTTCCGGGCGGGCGAGTCCAGCCCCGTCTATGTCATCGACGGTATCAACATCGGCGTCACGGTCTGCGAAGATATCTGGTACGAAGGCGGTCCCGCCGCCTCGCAGACCTACAGCGGGGCGGAACTCATTATCAATATCAGCGCTTCTCCCTTCTACACCGGGAAGATCGCCATCCGCGAGAGGATGATCGCCACCCGCGCCGCCGATAACGCGGCGGTGTTCGCCTTCTGCAACCTGGTCGGCGGCCAGGACGAACTCGTCTTCGACGGCAACAGCCTCATCATGGACGAAAAGGGTCGCTGTATCGCCCGGGGAGCGAGGTTCCGGGAGGACCTCGTCATCGCGGACGTAGACATCGAAAACGTGTTCCGGACCCGGCTGTACGATCCCCGCTGGCGCCAGGGCTTCACCCGCCGCCAGGAACAGGGCTGGAGACCGTCCGGGAAGATCGTTATTTCAGACAAGCTTACCGCCAGGGAAAAACCCGCCCTTCCCGTCCGGACCGTCGCGGAACCGGACATCATCGCGGAGATCTATGAAGCCCTCGTCCTCGGCACCGGCGATTACGTGCGCAAGAACGGCTTCGAGAAGGTTGTCATCGGCCTGTCCGGAGGGCTTGATTCCAGCCTGGTAGCGACCATCGCCGTGGATGCCCTCGGCGCTGAAAACGTCACCGGCGTTTCCATGCCGTCCGGGTATTCGTCAGCCGGCAGCGTCACGGATGCGGAACTCCTGGCGAAGAACCTCGGTATCAAATTACTGACGATTCCCATCGAATCCACCTTCCGCAGCTTCCTCTCCGCCCTGGAAAAGGAATTCGCCGGCACCAAACCGGGCGTGGCTGAAGAGAACATCCAGGCCAGGGTGCGCGGCGCCATCATCATGGCGCTTTCCAACAAGTTCAACTGGATGGTCCTGACTACCGGCAACAAGAGCGAGATGGCTACCGGCTACGCCACACTGTACGGGGACATGGCCGGCGGGTTTGCCGTCATCAAGGACGTTCCCAAAACCGTGGCCTACGAGATATGCCGGTACCGCAACAGGCTCGCCGGCAAGGACATCATCCCGCAGTCCGTCATCGATAAACCACCGTCCGCCGAGTTGCGCCCGGACCAGAAGGACACGGACTCGCTGCCTCCGTATGAGGTCCTCGATCCCATTCTGACCGCCTACGTGGAAGAAGACCGGAGCATCGAGCAGATCGTTGCCGCCGGGTATGACGAAGCCATCGTCCGCCGGGTGGCCCGCCTTGTTGACCTCAGCGAGTACAAGCGGCGTCAGGCCCCGCCGGGGGTCAAGATAACCGCGCGGGCCTTCGGACGGGACAGAAGGCTGCCGATCACGAACCGCTACCGGTGAAGAGTAATAGCTGCTCTTCGTTCCATCCGTCAGGTACACCGGGGCTTTGTTACATAGATGGCTTGGCATCCGCATTTCTCTCTTCTTGTTCAAGCTGAGACCGCGAACGAATGTATCAGCAGGAGCGCGGCCAAACTTCTTTCTTCCGCTTTCCCTGTAAATTGACAAACATACAGTAAAGCTACAATAATTGGATTAATCGTCCCGACTACTTAGCCAACCGAGGAGACACGGCCATGAACAATCGATGGTTACCCGTCATCGCCCTGGTCATCTTTATTTTCTCCATTGCAACAGGTTGCGGCGTGTCCAGATCTGAATATGACGCTGCTGCCATTGAGCTTGACCTGGTGAAACAGGACAAGCAGGAACTGCAGACCCAGCTTCAGGACCTGCAGTCTCAACTCACCGACGCGGCCGGCGACCTGGCAAGGGCGCAGGTCGAGCTTGAAACGACCCAAGACCAGCTTGACACCACGAAGGGCGAGCTCGAAACAACACAGAGTGATCTGGAAGCAGCGCAGGCACAACTCCAGACGGAACAGGCCGGCGGGCAAACGGCCCAGGCCCAGATCCAGGAACTACAATCTCAACTTGCCGCCGCCACTGCGGACATACAGGGTTTTCAGGCACAAGTCCAGTCGCTGCAGAACGACCTGGATGCCGCCCGCATTGCTCCTGCGGCGGCGCTGGACTACGTGGCATTCATGGACATTCTCATGTATGAGGTCTGGCTGGTGGCCGGAATCACGCCCAACTACACGTTTCTCAATGCCGGTGAATATCACTCGGCACTGAATGACCTGGCTTCCAGCATCGGAGATCCCCAATTGATGGGCTTTATCGCCGAACTACAGGCAGGTCCTGTGGATAAAGATAGGGTCTATCAGATGAGTTACTATTGTCTCGACAAAGCGGAGGAAATCCTCCAATAGCCCGCGCTCTCGCCGGAATAGCGACGTCGATGCCGGTTCTTGAGTGACTTTCCCTTCGTATATGGTATAATACGGCAGAATTTCCAGACGGAGACATGAAATCATGGACCAGCCAGTCGGCGCGGATGCTGAAAACAAGCTCATCGCCATCCTCAAGGTGCTCAGCGAAGCGGACGAACCGCTCGGCTCCATCACCATCGCACGGAGGCTCGAACACGAAGGCGTCTTCCTGAGCGAACGTGCGGTCCGCTACCACCTCAAAATCGCTGACGAGCGGGGATTCACCATACCGGGCGGCCGGGACGGCCGGATGATAACGCCGAAGGGACGGCAGGAGGTCAAGGAAGCCCTGGCGCCGCAGCAACTCGGGTTCGTCCGGGACAAACTGGAACTCGTCGCTTACCTGACGACGTTCGACCCCGTCAAGCGCACCGGGCAACTCGCTATCAACACGTCGCTCTTCGATAAGACCAGGTTCAAGAAAGCCCTGGCGGCCATGCGTCCCGTCTTCGAAGCCGGTATCTGCGTCAGCCGGTATGTGGCGGTGGCCGAGGAGGGCGGACGTCTGGGAAACATCCATATTCCGGAAGGAAAAGTAGGCATCGCCACGGTATGCGGGGCATCCATCAACGGCGTCCTGCTCAAGGCCGGGGTGCCCACCGAATTCAGGTTCGGCGGCGTACTGGAAATGAGAAACAAGGTGGCGAGACGTTTCACCGCTATCACCGAGTACGCCGGAACTTCCATCGACCCCTCCGAACAGTTCATCCAGGCGCGGATGACGAGCGTGGGAGAAGCCGTCCGCACCGGGAACGGCAAGATACTGGGAGCTTTCCGCACCGTTCCCGCCCCCGCCCGCGATGACATGGAAAGAATCCTCAACCTACTTCAGGAAGCCGGCATTACGGGCATTTACGCCCTCGGGCACACCAGCGAACCGGTCTGCCAGATAGCGGTCTCGCTCAACCGCATCGGGGTCGTCCAGCTCGGCGGCCTGAACCCGGTTGCCGCCGCCGTCGAAGCCGGAGTTGAAGTGGAAAACGCCGCGGAAAGCGGGATGATAGACTTCGGGCAGCTCGTGGATTTCCGGGAGCTGTAACCGCTACCCGATCTCAAGCAGGTTTTCCGACCTCAGCCCCGCATTCCGGGCAGGTATGCGTTTCCGAGGTCACGGCGCACCCGCAACCGGGACAGGTCACGATCTTCGCATCGCAGGCCTCGCAGTAAGGCCATGCCGCTTCCGCGATGTCGCTGCCGCAGTTCGGACATTTTCTCGGCCCGGTGATGTTCTCCGCCATGTTCCACCTCCCCTTGTGGTTGCCGTCAGCACTGAACATGATACTTCTGCTTCATGCTCAGGGCAAGGGCAATTCGCGCGATACCGCCCCTCATTATGTCGAGTATTTTTCCGCGGCGGAATAGAAAGCCCGCCAGAAGGGATCGACGATGGGATGCTCAAGCTTCTTCTCCCGGCCATTCTCAGACAGCACCATGCCTTTCTCCGGCTCCGTCAGTTCACCGGCGATGGAGGCGGCAATGCCTTTGCCGGTAAGCGCTTCGACGACGTCCTTTGCCCGGTGCGGGCGGCAAGCTATGATGAGCGTGCCCTCACTGATGGATGAGTACGGGTCGATCCCGAAGAACCGGCAAATTTCCGGAATGCCGTCTGTAACGACGATATTTTCCTTGACCACCCTCACCCCCAGGTTGGAGGCTTTGGCTACCTCGTAGAGGCCGCCCCAGATACCGCACTCCGTGGCATCGTGCATGGCGGTCACGCCGTTGTCCCTGACACCCACGGATACCGCCGTGAGCGCGTCTTCCACCACCGACATCTGGTAAAAGACATCCTGGACTTTTGCGGCGAACTCGGCGCCGAATTCCCTCTCCAGTATCTGGGGGAACATCGCCCCCAGGATGCCGGCGGCCTCGATGGCCGGCCCCTTGGTAATAATGATGCTGTCCCCTGCCCTGCAGAAGCGGGGCGTGACGTACTCATCCAGGCCGCCCGTGCCGATGAGCGTGGCGCCGCCGACCATCGGGTACTGACATCCCTCGTAACGGCCCGTATGGCCGGTAATAACGTTGATGCCCATCTTCTCGCATTCCCTGTGGATGACGTCCCAGACAGTCCTCAATTGTTCCTTGGTCATCTCCATGGGCAGGTTGAGGTCGATGGAAAGGAATTTGGGCCGGAGGCCGCTGGTGACGGAGTCCGAGGCTATGATATGAATGGCAAACCAGGCCGCCCGCTCCCAGCCATAGGCCGGTACGATGAACACGGGATCAGTGGTAACCGACACCGCCTGGCCTCCGATCTCCGCGATGCCGACGTCCACGCCGTGCTGCGGCCCGACGAGAACAGAGCTGTTCTTCGCACCGAGACGCGGGAAGATCAGCTCATCGAAGATGGCCGGCGAGATTTTTCCGATTTCAGGCATGTCGTTGTTCGTCATTGTTCCTCCGGTTATTGTCGGTAGGTGGGTGATACATCGCGCAATCTCTTGACGATGCCGGGCAGCAGTTCCAGGACCCGGTCGATGTCCGCTTCCGTCGTCCATCTGCCCAGGCTGAACCGCACGGCGCCCCGCGCCAGTTCCGCGGGACAGCCGATGGCATGCAGGACATGGGATACGGTCAGGCTGCCGGCCGTGCAGGCGGAACCGCCGGATGCGCAAACGCCTTCATCGTCCAGCATGGCCAGCACGGCTTCGCTCTCGACGCCGGCAAAGGAGAAGCTCACGTTATTCGGCAGCCGCCGTTCCTCATCCCCGTTGAGCACGGCGTCCCTGATGTTGCCCCGGATACCGGACAACAGCCTGTTCCGGAGGACCTGGAGACGGCCGATTTCAGCGTCCATGTCCCGCCGGGCCAGCGCCGCCGCGGCCCCGAGTCCGACGATGCCCGGAACGTTCTCCGTGCCGGCCCGCATCTTCCGTTCCTGGGAACCGCCGTGCAGGAGCGGGGCGATATTCGTTCCCCGCCGGATGTACAGCGCTCCAACTCCCTTGGGACCGTACAGTTTGTGGGCCGAAATCGACAGCAGAACGACGCCGAGTTCATCCACGTCCACCGGGATGCGCCCGGCCGTCTGGACCGCGTCAGTGTGAAACAGCACACCCGTATCTCTCGCTATCCGGCCGATCTCCCCCAGGGGCTGGATGGTCCCTATCTCGTTGTTGGCATGCATGATGGAAACGAGCACCGTTTCCGGGGTTATCGCTTTGCGGACCTCTTCCGGATCGACGAGGCCGCGGCCGTCCACGGGCACGACGGAATAATCACAGCCGCTGTCCGCCAGGTATTCACAGGTTTCCAGCACGGCGTGATGCTCAATGGCGGATATGACCAGGTGGCCGTTCTTCTTTCCGGCCGCCCGCATCGCGCCGGTGAGGGCGAGATTGTCCGATTCCGTCCCGCCGCTGGTAAAATAGACCTCTTCCGGCAGGCAATTCATGAGACCGGCCACCTGCTCGCGGGCATGCTCCATCGCCTGCCGCGCCCGCTCGCCGCAGGCATGGGCGGATGACGGATTACCGAACTCTTCCCGGAAGTACGGGAGCATGGCGTCCCGTACCTCAGGGTGGACCGGCGTTGTCGCGGCGTAGTCCAGATATATCTCTTTCATATCTCGCAGGGACCC
>CAZPSP010000109.1:0-8489 GCA_964589285.1 uncultured Dehalococcoidaceae bacterium
GTCATCGCCCGCGAACTGCGCCAGGAATACAGAGTAAGAGTAGAATAAAAAATGGCAAAAAAACTGGTCATCGTAGAATCTCCCGCCAAGGCCAGGACACTCGGGAAGATTCTTGGAAAAACATACAATCTCAAGGCATCGCTCGGTCACGTTCGGGACCTGCCTAAGGGGCAGATGGGCGTGGATGTCGAACACGGGTTCGAACCCAAGTACGTCGTCCCCAAGCTCAAGACCAAGCTGGTCAACGAACTGAAACAGGCCGCCAAAGACGCCTCGGTCATCTACCTGGCAACAGACCCCGACCGTGAGGGCGAAGCCATCGCCTGGCACCTGGCGGAGGTCACCGGCGCGGACGGTAAGCAGGTCTACCGGGTGGTCTTCAGAGAAATTACCGAAGATGCGGTCAAGTCCGCCTTCAAGGAACCGAGAGAGATAGACATGAACCTGGTGGACGCCCAGCAGGCACGGCGCGTGCTCGACCGGCTGGTCGGTTACAAGATGAGTCCCCTGCTCTGGAAAAAGGTGCGGAAACGCCTCTCCGCCGGACGCGTGCAGTCCGTGGCGGTCAAGATGATCGTGGACAGGGAACGGGAGATACTGGCCTTTGTCCCGAAAGAGTACTGGACCATCGAGGTCGATCTCAAGAAACCGAAAGATTCGATACAGTTTTCCGCTACCCTGAACGGCCTGATGAACGGCAAGAAGATGGAGATCGCCAACGCAGAAGAGTCGGACAAGCTGGTGTCGGCGCTGAAACAGGCCGCCTATTCCGTCAACAAGGTAGCTACCAAGAAGACGTCTCGCCAGCCCGCGCCGCCGTTCACTACCAGCACGCTCCAGCAGGAAGCCTGGCGTAAATTGCGGTATTCCGCCAAGCAGACCATGGCGATAGCCCAGCAGTTATATGAAGGCCTCCCGCTCGGTGACGAGGGAAGTGTCGGTCTCATCACGTATATGAGGACCGATTCCACCCGCGTGGCGGAGACCGCCATTGCTGAATCCAGGGACTATATCGGGAAGACC
Organism: uncultured Dehalococcoidaceae bacterium; assembly: GCA_964589285.1. Taxonomy (GTDB): domain Bacteria; phylum Chloroflexota; class Dehalococcoidia; order Dehalococcoidales; family RBG-16-60-22; genus DAOUEG01. The sequence continues at coordinate 1,024 of CAZPSP010000109.1, forward strand.
TATGGCAAAGAGTATGTCCCGGCCAAAGCGCGGTATTTTACGGCTCGGGCCAAAGGATCACAGGATGCTCATGAAGCCATCCGCCCCACACGCATTCACCGGGAACCCTCGGTGATCAAGCAATACCTGGCCGCTAACCAGTTCCGTCTTTACGACCTCATCTGGAAGCGCATGGTCGCCAGCCAGATGGCCGCTGCCGAGTTCGATAATACCACCGTGGACATCGAAGCCGCCGACCACAATAACTACCTGCTCCGCACGGCTGCCTCGGTCAATACCTTCCCCGGTTTCATCACGCTGTACACGGAAGGCAAGGACGAAGAGGAAGAAGAAGGCAAGACCAGGCTGCCCAAGCTGGCCAAGGGAGACGGCCTTTCATTTATCGATATCCATTCACAGCAAAAGTTCACTCAGCCGCCGCCGCGGTTCACCGAGGCTACGCTCGTAAAGGCGCTGGAACAAAACGGCATCGGGCGGCCGAGCACGTATGCTCCAACCATCTCTACCATCCTGGACCGTGAATACGTGGAAAAAACGAAGGGTGTGTTCCAGCCTACCGAACTGGGCATGGCCGTCAACGATTTCCTCACCCTCCACTTCCCGGGCGTCATCAACGAGTCATTTACTGCCGAGATGGAGAATGAACTCGATGAAATCGCCGCGAACGAACGTAAGTGGCCGACCGTCGTCGATACCTTCTATCATGCTTTCGATAAAGACCTGACCAAGGCCCTGGAAACGGCGGAAAAGGTCAAGATCGCTGATGAAGAAACAGGAGACCCGTGCCCGAAATGCGGCAAGCCGCTTATCATCAAGACGGGGCGGTTCGGCAAGTTCGTCGCCTGCAGCGGTTATCCGGAGTGCAAGCATACCCAGTCCTACCAGGTCAAGACCGGCATTACCTGCCCGGAATGCAAACAGGGTGAACTGGTCCAGCGGGTCAGTAAGAAAAAAAGGACGTTTTACGGCTGCAACCGGTATCCGGACTGCGAGTTCGCCACCAATCTGAAACCCATCGGCACGCCCTGCCCGCAGTGCGGCGGGCTGCTCGGCCAGCGCGGTAAGCAGGTCATCTGCACGAAGTGTGAGTACAAGGGCAAGGCGGAGAACGCGGAGAAGGAACCGGCGGAAGAGAAGGCATAGGGAATGACCGTGGCCGGCGAGAAAAAGAAGAAGAACATCCTTGACCTTTATACTGACTACCTCGAAGCGGAAAAACACGCCTCCCGGTACACGGTCAGGAACTACCGGAACGACCTGAAGAAGTTCTTTCTTTTCCTCCGGCAAAAGAATGTAACAAGCCTGCGAGACGTGGACCGGCAGACGGTCAGGGCTTTTATGGCCGCGCTTGTCGCTGAGGGCAAGGCTAAAACAAGCATTGCCCGTATGCTCTCCGCCATACGCTCTTTTTACCGGTACCTGATGCGGGAGGAATTGATATCGACAAGCCCGGCCGGCAATACGGCATCGCCGAAGCTTGACCGGAAGCTGCCGACGTTTCTCACCCCGGAAGAGGTCAAACAACTTGTCGAAGCACCCGATGCCTCCACATCCATCGGTCAGCGAGACCGGGCCCTCCTGGAGCTGTTATACGCCTCCGGCCTCCGGGTCAGTGAAATAGTCTCACTGGATGTAGATATCATCGACCTGGCCAACAGTGAGATACGGGTCCGCGGTAAAGGCTCCAAAGAACGGCTGGTTCTCATCGGCGCTCCAGCGGTCCGGGCTGTTGAGGCTTATATCCGGAACGGCCGCCGTGAATTACTAGGAGAGCATAAAAACAAGGCCCTGTTCCTGGGCAGATACGGCGGGCGGCTCCCCGCCAGGACGGTACAGAAAATCATCACAAGGTATTCCGGGACCATCGGCAAGCGCGTTTATCCCCACAAGCTTCGCCACACCTTCGCCACCCACCTCCTCGATGGCGGGGCGGACCTCAAAGTGGTCCAGGAACTCCTCGGGCATTCAGACTTGCAGACCACGCAGATATACACGCATGTCAGCAAGAGCCGGGCGCGCAAGACCTACCTGGCCGCGCACCCCCTGGCGGGAAAAGGAACTAATGAACATGAACATAACCGGGAGACTGAATAACCTGAGGTCGGCGTTTGCCGGCCGTGAGATAGACGGTCTGTTCGTGACCCAGGCCGATAACCGCTATTACCTGTCCGGTTTTAATGGTTCTGCCGGATATTTGTTTATTACCGGATCGAAAGCGGTGCTCGCGACGGACTTCCGCTACACGGAGCAGGCGGTCTCGGAAGCGCCGGAATTTGAAATCCTTCGCATCGCCAACAACATCTCCGAATGGTTCCCTTCGCTCGTCCGGGACGGGCGCGTTACGCGGCTGGGTTTCGATGCTTCTGACGTCAGTTATCAGTTCTATCAGGCATTGACCGGCGCGCTGGAAAGCAAGTGTGTTGACGTGGAACTGGTCCCGGTCAGCGGCATCGTCGAAACTCTCCGCACCGTCAAGGAACAGGAGGAGATTGCTTGCGTGGAAAAAGCCGTCGCCATCAGCGACGCCGCCTTCGACGCCGTGGCCCCGATGGTCAAGCCGGGCATCACCGAGAACGAGATTGCCTGGGAACTGGAAAAACAGATGCGGGAACGCGGCAGCCAGTCCCTGCCGTTCGATATCATCGTCGCTTCCGGCCCTAAGGCTGCCCTGCCCCATGCCAAGCCGACCGACCGGACCGTCCGGGAAGGCGACGCCGTAGTTATCGATATGGGAGCGCGTTATGGCGGTTATGCCTCAGACCTCACCCGCACACTCTGCGCCGGCACGCCGGATGACCAGTTCCGCAAGGTCTACGGCATCGTTCTTGACGCACAGTTATCGGCTTTGCGTATAATAAAAAACGGGGTCACCGGGGGGGAAGCGGACGCCGCCGCCCGCAAGGTCATTGAAGCCGCCGGCTATGGTGAAGACTTCGGGCATTCCCTCGGTCACGGGGTCGGGCTTGCCGAACACGAAATGCCCCGTTTGAGTCCCGGAGTTACAGACCCGCTTCAAGACGGTATGGTTTTTACTGTTGAACCCGGTATTTATCTTTCAGGATGGGGCGGTGTGCGTATCGAGGACACCGTCGTCATCCAAAACGGAAAATTGAGAGTCCTCTCTCAAGCAGGAAAGGCAACCTATGATTAGCGCGACCGATCTACGCCGCGGCGTGATCATTGAATTCGAAGATAAACTCTGGCAAGTAGTCGATTACCAGCACGTAAAGATGAAAAGGACGGCCCTCGCCAAGGTAAAACTCAAGGATGTCAACGCTGGACATACCATCGAACGCTCGTTCCAGTCGGACCAGAAATTCGTCCGCGCCCAGCTTGATGTCAAGCAGATGCAGTACTTGTACAATGACGGTGACCTGTACTATTTCATGGACCAGGAGACCTACGAGCAAACGCCCATCAGCCGGACGATGATCGAGGACATCCTGCCTTACCTTAAGGAAAACAATACCGTCGAATTTTCCAGCTACAAAGACGAGATCATCAGCGTTGATATGCCCATTACCGTCGAACTCGAAGTCACTCAAACCGACCCCGGTTTTAAAGGCGATACCGCTACCGCCGGCACCAAGCCGGCCACATTGGAAACAGGTCTGACCGTTCAGGTCCCCCTCTTCATCAACGAGGGCGATATCCTGAAAATAGATACCCGGACCGGGAGTTATATCGAAAGGAAAGGCTAGGACCGCCATTTGCTGAAAGCCGACCTTCATATTCACACGCAGTACTCGATGGATTGCAACACGCCGCTGGAAAAGATCATTGAACGCTGCAAACGCCTTAACATCAACTGCATCGCCATCGCCGACCACGGCACCGCCGAAGGGGCGTTGAAAATGAAAAAGATGGCCCCTTTCAAGGTCATCGTCGCTGAGGAAATACTCACCACCCAGGGCGAGATCATGGGCATGTTCCTCAAGGAGACCATTCCGAGCGGCCTCACCCCCACCGAGACCATCAAGCGTATCCACGCCCAGGGGGCGCTGGTTAATATCCCCCACCCGTTCGAGACCATCCGCGGTTCGGCTCTCAAGGACTGGTGCATCGAGGAGATAGCCAAAGACATCGACCTTATGGAAGTCCTCAACTCACGCAGCCCGTTCCCGGCCAATACCAATAAGGCCAGAGAATTCGCCTGCAAGCACAACATACCCGGCGGCGCCGGCAGCGACGCCCATACCGTCTATGAGATCGGCAACGCCTGGGTCGAGATGTCGGATTTTAAAACGCCCCAGGAGTTTCTCAAGTCACTGAAAAGCGGCGTTATACACGGTAAGCGGTCAAGTGTCTTCGTCAAGGTCTTCAGCACCTGGGCTAAGGTTAAAAATCAATTCCTGAAATGGGGGAAATGATGGCCGGAACGTATAAGCTGGGATGGTTTTCCACCGGGCGCGGCCCCGGTTCGCGAGCACTCCTCCAGACCGTCCAGGATGCGATTCTCGCCGGGGACATTGATGCGCAGATAGAATTTGTCTACTGCACCCGGGAGCGCGGAGAAACGGAAATGACGGACTCCTACCTGGATATGGTCGAGTCCTACGGCATCCCCCTCGTTACTTACTCCTACCAGAAGTATCGCGCCGGCAGGCCCAGCCCGGACCTTTCCAAACCGCTGCCCCAATGGCGGCTTGACTATGACCGCGAGGTCATGGACCGCCTGGAGGGCTTCAGCCCGGACCTCTGCATGCTGGCCGGTTTCATGATCGTCACCGGTCCGGAAATGTGCGCCAGGTACGATATCCTCAATCTGCACCCGGCAGCACCTGACGGCCCCGCCGGTACCTGGCAGCAGGTCATCTGGAAGCTCATCGAGACGCGGGCCAATACCCAGGGCGTCAAGATGCACGTGGCTATACCGGAACTCGACGCTGGTCCCACCGCCACGTACTGCACCTTCCCTATCCGGGGCGGCGCCTTCGACCCCCTCTGGACCGAATTTCACGGCAAAACCGTGGAAGAGGTCAAACAGGCGCAGGGCACGGAAAACGCCCTCTTCAAACTTATCCGGGAACGCGGCGCGGCGCGGGAACTGCCGCTGACCGTGGAGACCATCAAGGCCTTCGCCGCCGGCAAGGTCCGGATAACGAAAGACCGGCAGGTCGTAGACGCTGCCGGTCATCCTATCCGGGGTTATGATCTTACCGCCGATATCGACGCTCGGATCGATACCAGTCTGCGGTAAGCCCGCTTTTACTTTTTCTCTTTCTGTACGGTCTCACCGGCTTTTGCCAGTACTTCATCAATTAGACCGTATTCCACCGCTTGGTCCGAATTGAGGTAGTAGTCACGGTCCATGTCATGCGTGATCTTGTCCGATGACTGCCCCGTGTGTTTGACGAATATGTCCTTGATGATATCCTGAAGGCGCGTGATCTCTTTGGCCTGGATAACGATATCCGCCGCCTGTCCCTGCGCTCCGCCGATGGCCTGGTGCATGTGGATGGTGGCGTTGGGTAAAGCGAAACGCTTGCCTTTGGCCCCCGCGGTCAGGAGCACCGTCGCCATGCTGGCGGCCATACCGACGCAGATGGTAGACACATCCGGCTTGATCAATTGCATAGTGTCATAAATGGCAAGTCCGGAGGTGATGACTCCGCCGGGGCTGTTGATATACAGATTGATATCTTTGTCCGGGTCCTCACGTTCCAGGAACAATAACTGGGCGATGATAAGGTTGGCTATCTGGTCGTTGATGGGTGTGCCCAGCATGACGATGCGCTCTCTCAGCAGCAGGGAATAGATATCAAAAGCGCGTTCGCCCCTGGCACCGCTTTCGATGACCATGGGTATGACGTTACTCGGTTGGTTCATTCTTCTGTTCCTCCTCCTTTATTGGTGCTTCCCCGGGATCGGTCGTTGGCGGGGCAGCCTCCCCGTAGGAAGGTTCCGGGGATTTAGGTTTATCATCCGCGGTCTTGGCGATCTCCGTCAGGCGTTCGATCGTCTTCCGCGTTCTCAGTGATGAAGACAGCGATTGCCGGGTCTGGGGCGTATCCAGCATCTTCAGGAATGCTTCCCGCTGTTCTTCGGATACGTTCTTTACCATGTTCTTGAGGCCGTTCTGGATGTCTTCCTCGGTGGCCTCGATGTTTTCCACCTCGGCTATCTTCCCGAGCACGAGGGAAGCCTGGATGTTCTTGCGGGCGATGGGTTCCAGGTCCGCCCGCATCTGTTCCTCGGTCTTCCCGATGTTCCTCAAATAGTCTTCCATGGCACGGCCCGCGGCCTGGAGTTGCCGCTGCTGCTCGTTCATGATACGTTCGATTTCCATGGCGACCACGATCGGCGGGTACTCTATCTTAGCCTGCTGGATGGCCACGTTGATGGCCCGTTCCTCCAGGTCCATCCGGATGTTCTCTTCCGCCTGGGCGGTCAGGCTTGTCACGATCTCTTCCCTCAGGTCCGCAAGGGTCTTGAATTTCTCATCGATCTGTGCGGCCAGTTCGTCGTTGACTTCCGGTAGTTTTTCTTCTTTGATCTCGGAAATCTTGACCTTGAAATGGCCTTCCTTACCGGCCACGTTCTCATTCGGGAAGTCTTCCGGGAAGGTCAGGGTAAATTCCTTTTCTTCATCCTTGTTCATGCCGGCGATCTGCTCGGCGAAACCGGGCGCCGGGGAGATCGAGCCTTCGAGTATCTGCGTCTGCGCGCCGATCTTCCGTACGTATGGCTTTTCTTCCACCTCTCCGAGGATATCGGCGGTAACCATATCGTTATACTGAACGGGACGTTCCACCGGCTCCCAGGTAGCGTACTGGTGCCGCAGTTGCTCTATGACGGCCTCGATGCGCTCGTCAGTGACGTCCTGCTTGAGAGGTTCGAGGCGGATGTCTTGGTAATCTCCCAGTTCCACTTCCGGGAACAGCGGCACCGTGGCCTTGAAGGCCAGCGGCTCCAGTTGGGTGACCTCGATCCTGGGCTGGGCGTACGGTTCGATTTCCTGTTCCTTCAGGGCCTGTTCGTACACCTGCGGCAGCATCCGGTCGATGGCTTCTTCTAGGATGGCCGATTTGCCGATGTATTTCTCCACCAGGTTCTTCGGGGCCTTGCCCTTGCGGAACCCCGGAATGGTCGTCTTCTGGGCTAACCGCCTCGTGGCGTCTTCCAGGGCGGGCGCCATGTCCGCTTCCTCCGTCTCGACGGTCAGGAATACCTGGCGTTCTTCGATCTTTTCCTTGGTTACTTTCACTCTACCTCCGGAATTGGCTGACTAGTCTTCTTCTCTTATGCAGATATGTAAATCATCGAGTTGTTGTTGCGATACCGCGGACGGCGAACCGAGCGTCAGGTCCTGGGCGCTCTGTGTCTTGGGGAACGCGATGACGTCCCGGATGTTGTCCTCTCCGAGCAGCGTCATCATAATGCGGTCGATCCCGGCGCCGAAACCGCCGTGAGGCGGGGCCCCGAAGTCGAAAGCCTCGAGCATATGCCCGAACAGTTGCTGCACG
>CAZPSP010000110.1:0-8474 GCA_964589285.1 uncultured Dehalococcoidaceae bacterium
CCATTTTTTATTCTACTCTTACTCTGTATTCCTGGCGCAGTTCGCGGGCGATGACGTAGTTCATGGTGCCGACCTGTTTGACCATACCTTTCAGTTCCATCATCGCCAGCGTCCCGCTGACCTCGGCGACCGGCAGGCCGCTCTTGCGGCATACTTCATCGATGTGCGTCGGTTCCGCGCCGAGTTCGTTCAGCAGAAGGCGCTCGGTTTCAGTATCCGGGATGAGTTCCCGCATTTCCATCTGCCGGGCGACTGTTGCCAGATTCAGTTCTTCCATAATATCAGTATACCCCATGACAAGACGTGCGCCGTCCTGGATGAGGTGGTTGACGCCGCGACTCACCGGGGACAGGATGCTGCCCGGCACGGCGAAGACATCCCGGTTCTGTTCGATGGCGAACCTGGCTGTGATCATGGCGCCGCTGTTCTCATCCGCCTCGGTGACAAGGACACCGAGGCTCAGGCCGCTGAGGATGCGGTTCCGGCGCGGGAAATTTTCCGCCCTGGGTCGCGTTCCCAGCGGGTATTCGCTGACGAGGGCGCCGTTTTTCTCGATCTCCCGGGCCAGTTTCTCGTTCTCAGACGGGTAAATTATATCCAGTCCGCAGGCGAAGACGGCTATCGTCCGGCCTCCGGCCTCCAAAGCGCTGCGGTGCGCGATGGTATCGACGCCCCTGGCCAGTCCGCTGACTACGGTAATGCCGTTAGCTGCCAGGTCCGTAGACAATTCCGCCGTGACCTGACGTCCGTAGACGGTCACCCGGCGTGTTCCCACCACGGCCACGCACCACTCATCCTCCGGTTTAATCTCACCTCGCACGTACAGCACCGGCGGGTAGTCGTAAATCTCCTTGAGCCGCGCCGGGTAAGCATCATCCCGGCAGGTGACGGCCTGAACTCCTTTGGCGTACAGTTTTTCCAGTTCCTGTTCCGGAGATATACCGGGGCGGTATTTCGCGATGGACTTGACGCCGTTGCCGTCCAGCCCGGATTTTTCTATCTCTCCGAGAGGCGCATGCCAGGCTGCTTCCAGGGAACCGAAGTATTTTTCGAGGCCGGCAAGCCTGACCCTCCCGATACCGGGGATATTATTGAAGGCCACCCAGAATTGCAGCTGCTCGTTCAAATCATAGTCATTCTAGCATACGCATCAAGCGCTTCACAAAAAGATGCGAAGAAAACCTGGGGGCTAACGTACGGGGCGGATCTGAGGATGGCGGAGAGAGTGGGATTCGAACCCACGGTAGCCTTACGGCTACACACGCTCTCCAGGCGTGCCTGATCGTCCACTCCAGCATCTCTCCGCGTAGGGACCGTTTCCTGGTGAAACGGTAAGGACTCTTCTATTATTCGGTATCCGGGCGGTTCGCGTCAACCGGCGGAGAGGGTGGGATTCGAACCCACGCTACGCAAAAACGTAGACCGCTTTTCGAGAGCGGCACCATAAACCACTCGGACACCTCTCCTGGACGTGATTAACCGCACTAATTATTATGGGGTATCTGATTTGCCTCGTCAAACTGGAACCCCGAATCTCTCATTATCCTCTTCATCAAGTAGTCAATATACATGATTATCCCATATTTCACAAACTTCTTAAGAGGAATCTTGGTAAATTCTTGGCGATGGGAGGTTTATGCCGACTGTTGGTTGTCGCTTTGAATCTGCGTTTCTGCCGTCAGGTGGCGCCAAGTTTCTTGCGAATTCGCCGTATCCGGCAATTCCCCACCCGGATACCCTGTGCCGCCCAGTCGTAGTAGCCGCTGGCTGATACCTTCAAAACCCGACTCACTATGGGTACCGGAAACCGGAGCCGCAATTGATTCACGATCACTTGCAGCTTTTATTTTTCCCCTTTTACTTCTGGCTTATTTTCTTGACAAACCATATACTACCCTATACGCTTAAATATGAGGTCGTGCTAGACGGGGAGTTAGCGGTGCCCTGTACCTGAAACCCGCTATAGCAGGGTCGAATTCCCGCTTGAGGCTCTCATCTGGTAGGACTGCTAACGGTAAGCAGCGTTGAAGGCTGGGTCCTGCGCGGCGGAACGCCGTGAACCCCGTCAGGTCTGAGAGGAAGCAGCGGTAAACGGATAATTCCGGGTGCCGCAGGGTTGCCTGGCTGGAGCCGGCTGCCGGAGGCAAGCTGTTAGGTGGAGTCGAGAGTGGGTGCACGGCCTCATTATGACGATGGATAACAGTCCGGAAGGCGTCCCTACTTCCCTGCTTACACAAACGAAGAAACTGCTCCGCCGGTTCGGTTTGCGACCCCGGAAAGGCCTGGGCCAGCATTTCCTTATCGATGCCGATGCCCTCAACGGCATCGTCGCCGCGGCTGACCTGAAAAAGTTCGATACGGTCATCGAGGTCGGTCCCGGCCTCGGCATCATGACTGACGAACTGGCAGCCCGCGCCGGTTGGGTCATCGCCATCGAGCTGGATACCAACCTGGCTTCCATGCTACAGACCTCCCTCACCCACGATAACGTCGTCATCCTTAACGGGGACATCCTGGGCATGGAACCGGGCACACTGTTTGCATCGCACGCGGCGCGAATACCTCAGAATATGATTTCCTACAAGGTCGTTGCCAACCTGCCATACTATATTACTTCGCCGGTGTTGCGGCACTTCCTGGAGGCCTCGACACGGCCGGACGTCATGGTAGTGATGATCCAGAAGGAAGTAGCGGAGACGGTCTGCGCCGGGCCAGGCAAGCGGAGCCTTCTTAGCATTGCCGTGCAGGTTTACGGCCGGCCGGAGATCATCATGACCGTGCCGCCGGAGGCGTTCTTCCCGGCGCCGGACGTGGCCTCGGCGGTGGTGAAGATTGAGGTTTACCCGGAACCGGTGGTGGACATCGGTGACGGCGAGGCATTTTTCCGGCTCGTCCGGGCGGGCTTCTCCGCACCGCGAAAACAGCTTCTCAACTCCCTGGCCAACGGGCTGTCCTTTTCCAGGGAGCAGACCGCGGTTCTTTTGAAAACGGCAGAGATCGATCCCACTCGTCGCGCTGGTGCGCTGGAACTGGATGAATGGGCTAAGCTATTGAAAATACTGAACAATAAGGAAATGGACTGGTTCTATGCTGACTCTTAAAGCCCCCGCCAAGATTAACCTCACCCTGGAAGTGCTGGGCAAACGCCCGGACGATTTCCATGAGATACGGACTGTCATGCAGACGGTCGGGATGTACGATACGCTCCATTTCGAGACTTCTAAAAAAGTGCTGATTACCAGTAACCAGCCTGATTGGAGCGCGGGAAGCAGTCTGGTTCCCAAAACGGTGCAGATTGTAAAGGAGGCTGCCGGATACAAAAAGGGCGTTGCCATTCACATTGAAAAACGCATTCCGCTAATGTCCGGGTTGGGCGGTGATTCCAGCGATGCCGCCGCGGTTCTCCGCGGGCTTGTGCAGCTCTGGAGCTTGAACCTGGATAGTGACAGGATCGTAGAGATGGCCCGTGAACTCGGTTCCGACGTCGCTTTTTTCCTTAACGGCGGGACAGCGCTGGGTGAAGGTCGCGGCGACCAGATGACGCCCCTGCCCTCACCGGACCGCCAGTGGGTGGTCCTCATGCTGCCGGAAGTGCCGGTGGAACAGGGCAAGACGGCCCAGATGTACGCCAGCCTCAAACCGAAGCACTTTACCGATGGTCAGACCACACGCCGGCTCGTCGAAGCGCTCATCACCGGCCTCAGGTTCCGCCCGACGATGCTCGTCAATACGTTCGACCAGATCGCTTTCAACCCCAGTTCCATCCTCAGCATGTATAAAGAACGGATACTCGCTCTCGGCGCGCCTCATGTTCATCTGTGCGGCTCCGGGCCGTCCCTTTATGCTCTTTTCGATGACAAGGCCCGCGCCGACGACCTCGCCGTGAAATGCCAGAACCAGGGACTCAAGACCTACGTAGTAGCAACGGTGTAGGATAGCTTGCGGGGGAAGCTACAAAGACAAGTAGTGGTATCGAGCTTAATACCATAGCACTGTTCTGGATGGTCTATCGCCTCCCTTGAAAAGGAAGGAGGGGAAGGATTCGATTCTCTTTATGTACAATATCCGGACTTATGGCAACCCTCCCTGTACCGTGGCCCTCCTGCATGGCGGCCCCGGCGCGCCTGGTGAAATGGCCCCGGTAGCCCGGGAACTATCTTCTCTGACCGGAGTCCTGGAACCTTTCCAGACCAAACTCTCCATCGGCGGGCAAGTCGATGAGCTGCGTGAAGTTTTGGCCTCGAATGCCCGCCTGCCCGTAATCATCGCCGGCTATTCCTGGGGCGCCTGGCTCGGGCTGATATTTACCGCACACTATCCGGCCATGGTACAGAAACTCATACTGATAAGCTCCGGCCCGTTCGAGACCCGCTATGCGGATGAAATGGGCGCCGTACGATTGTCCCGACTGAATGAGGAGGAGCGTATTGAGGCACTCGAACTTATCGAAAAAATCAATGACCCATCGCTCCGGAATGCCGAAACTCCGATAGCGAGGCTCGGAGCGCTGTTCGACAAGGCAGATACCTTTGAAGCCTTGACTGTTCCCAATGAAGGGACCGGTTTCGACCAGCGAATTTATGACGGCATCTGGCCGGAGGCGGAAAGACTGCGTTCTTCCGGAGAACTGCTGGCAATGGCGGGCCGTGTCACATGCCCGGTTGTCGCCATCCACGGTGACTACGACCCTCATCCCGCTGAAGGCGTGCGTGAGCCGCTCTCCCGCGTTGTACCGGACTTCCGGTTTTATCTATTAAATAAATGCGGGCACACCCCCTGGCGGGAACGATACGCTCACGATGAATTCTACCGGATACTGAAGGAGAACATCACCGATGGCGCTAATTTCCATTAACCGGGAAACATGATCTGGCGACGACGACCCGTAATCTCGGCTGTTGTTGGGGAGGGTTCATGATGATGGCAGCCGCGTCTTACCCGGACATGGTACAGGCTATCGGGTTGCCGGAAGGACATTCGCCCTATGCTGCGATGATGGTTGGATACCAGCAATATTGTTACACGAGGATTCCGGCACGCAAGCCGGCTGGCTCTAGACACGAGACAAAAGAGACACGGATACCGTATACTATTGAAAACTGATTCGGGAGATGGATATGGCCAAGTACAATACTGAAGACAACCTCAAGGACGCTTTCGGCGGTGAGAGCGAGGCTAACCGGAGATACACGTTCTATGCGGAAAAGGCGGAGAAAGACGGTTATCCGCAAGTAGCAAAATTATTCCGCGCTGTGGCTGCCGCCGAGACAATCCACGCTAAAAATCATTTTATGGTTCTGGACGCTCTTGGCTCCACTCAGGACAATCTCCTGGCTGCGGTCATGGGAGAATACAGCGAGTTTACCGGCATGTACCCCGAGTTCATCGATGACGCACAGAGAGACCGTAATGCCCGGGCTGAGAAGAGCTTCGATTGGGCCAATAAGGTCGAACAAATCCACCACGGACTGTTTGAGAAAGCCCTGGAGGCCGTTAAAGCAGGTAAGCAGCCTGAAAACGCTACCTACTACGTCTGCCAGGTCTGCGGTAACACCGTCACCGGAGAACCGCCGGAAAACTGTCCGGTCTGTAACGCCAAAAAGACCGCTTTTATGCGCATGGACTGATGACCGGCAGAACGCTTTGAGAACCGATTTAACTGGATGGTAGTGTTGTTTTTCCGGGAAAAACCGTACTTCCTTTTTTATAGCTGAAGAGGAGAGGAAAAGAAAAGCACGCTGCCATCTCTTCCTGTCTTACGGGAGAATGATGATAGATAGTGCCAGTGCTAGAATTGATCTAGTCGAGGTACTCCTATTTCATCTCCAGCAAGCCATTCACCAGCGCTTCTTCATCCGCCTTGCTGTTCACCGTACCGTCCAGCCGCGCTTCTCGCAGTGAAACCAGTATCTTCTTGATCGCCCGCCCTTCCGCTATCCCCATCTGCTTCAGGTCTTCACCGCTGAGCGCCGGTTTGACATGCCGCAGCACGTTCAGATAAAGCTCCACCTGCTCAGCCACGGCGGCATCAGCGCAGACGGAAGCTGCCATTAGCGCCGCCGGCTGGTATCCATGGAGAATGTCGTAGACGCGGCTGGGAGAAAGTCCGGGTGTTGCCAGTTCTTCGACGCGGTCCTGCACGGCCGCTGCCTGCGTAATGGTAGTCTGCTCTGTTCCGGTGAGATGGAGATACCCGACCGTCTCTTCCAAGGCGGTTGCGGGGAGTTGACATAACAGCAAAGCTAGATAGAGATCGGACGGTAAGCTATCTCCGTAGCGTCGGCGGGCGGTATCGAAGCGGGCCGCCAGGTCTTCATTGAAGGAAAGAGCCGGGTTGATCCTTTCCAGCAATCCGAGGTGTGCCGCGCGGCGCAGAGCATTCTCAGGCTCGGCTTCCTTCAGTACCAGCTCTATTTCATGGCGGATGCGGTCTCCGCTGACCGTCGCCAGCATCGGCAGGTCGCGTTCCAGCAGAAGGAGCGTCATCGGCCCGATGGCAAATCCCAGGCGCTGTTCATAACGTACCGCCCGCCACATGCGCGTGGCATCATCGGAAAAACTCTTTTCATGGAGAACGCGGACGGCTTTTTCGTTGAGGTCTCGGATGCCGTTATGAAGATCGATAAGTTCCCCGTAGCGCTCCGGGTCGACGGCCGCGGCCATGGCGTTGATGGTGAAATCACGCCTGGCAAGGTCATCGGTAATGGAGCCAGGCTTTACTTGAGGGAGCGCTCCCGGTTTCTGATAGACTTCGGAACGCGCCGTGACGAAGTCGATGCTCTTGTTGTCCCACTTGAGAGTAGCGGTCCCGAAACGGCGGTGGACCGTTACTTTGCCGCCGATATCCGCGGCAAGCAGATCCGCCAAAGCTATGGCATTGCCTTCGGCAACGAGGTCGATATCCAGAGTGCCGCGGCCGAGCAGCAGGTCACGGACGGCCCCGCCCACCAGGTACAGAGGTTCGCCCCGTCCGGCAGCGATCGTTCCGGCCTTACGGATGAACGCGACAATGTCCGGCGGCAGCCGGTCTTCGATGAGCTTGGCGAGATTGATATTATCGGGCTGTACCTGCATACCCCAGTATAACATATGCAAGCAGCGATGAAAGCTATGGGGAAGTCCACCTATTCCGCATGGAAAATCTATCTGCGTCTCACGTATAATGTCGGAAAGGGTTTATGAATTACATCATCAGTATCGTGGGCATGACCGGCTCCGGGAAATCAGAGGTCGCCCGGATGTTCCGGGAACGCGGGTTCATCTCCGTGCGCTTCGGAGATGTCACCGATGAAGCGTTGAAGAAGCAGGGCCTGCCGCTGACCGAGGCCAATGAACGCCTGGCACGGGAATCCTTGAGGCGTGAACATGGCATGAACGCCTATGCGAAGCTGAGCCTGCCGCGCATCGAGGAGGGGTTGAAAACGGCGAACGTCGTCGTGGACGGCCTGTATTCCTGGGAGGAGTACCTGTTCCTCAAGGGACACTTCGAGGACAGGCTCAGGGTCGTGGCGGTATGGTCGTCGCCGGCGGTCCGATACGAGCGATTAGGCCGCCGCGAGATACGCCCGCTGACCCCTGCGGAAGCCGCTTCCCGGGACAGGGCGGAGATAGAAAACCTGAACAAGGGCGGTCCTATCTGCATGGCCGACCATACCATCCTCAATGACGGCGATTTGGAAGATATGAAGTCAGGGGTCGAACACATCATTCGGGGGTTAGCATGAACGATCTGCCTCGGCGTCCCAAGCTCGATGAGTACTTTCTCAAGCTCGCTTCCGTGGTGGCGGAACGCTCCACCTGCCGGCGGCACCACATGGGGGCCATTGCCGTAAGGGACAAGCACATCCTCGCTACCGGCTACAATGGGGCGGCGGCGGGGCTCAAGGACTGCCTGGAACTCGGTTGCCTGCGGGACGAACTCGGCATTCCGTCCGGCACCCGGCATGAGATCTGCCGCGCCATCCACGCGGAACAGAATGCTATTATCCAGGCGGCGCTCCATGGGGTCAGCCTGGAAGGCGCGACGATGTACTGCACGCACACACCATGCATTCTCTGCGCCAAGATGATGGTCAACGCGCGGATAGCGCGGTCCGTGTCCTTCGGGAAGTACCAGGACGACCAGTTCATCAAGCTGTTCGAGGAAGCCGGGATAGAGGTCTCCATCCTCCCTCGGCCGCCGGAGATAATCACGTTCCTGGACTAATTGACTTGGAGAAAGAGTCTGGTGGGATCGGCGTCCCTGCTGGTCTGCTGGCAAAAAAACCCGCTCTACCCATTCGGAATGGCTGATACTGTTTCACAAAATACGTCGGCCTGATGATGCAAGAGAAACCCGTGAATTGCCGCAGGAGAATGGTGAGAACCAGACCATCATCTCCCTTTTAAAAGAGAGAAGTTGGGGGTTTCGGGAGATTGGCTACTTCTTCCGCGCAATGACCTTCTTGACCGCTGCCACGATGTCGCCCGATGTC
>CAZPSP010000111.1:0-8451 GCA_964589285.1 uncultured Dehalococcoidaceae bacterium
TTTAACGCTTGGTGTACTGCGGGGCCTTGCGGGCGCGCTTGAGACCGGGCTTCTTGCGCTCCTTGGCTCTTGCGTCGCGCGTTAAGAGTCCCTGCTGCTTGAGCATGGGCTTGAATTCCGCGTTGGCTTCCACAAGGGCGCGGGAAATGCCGTGGGATATGGCCTGGCTCTGGCCGGTCATCCCGCCGCCTTCAACCTTGATAACGGCGTTGTACTTGCCGGACGTCTCCGTGGCGTAGAAAGGCTGCAGGACGCTCCGCTGGTGCTCTACCGCGGTGAACCGCTCTTCATAGGGCGTCCCGTTGATGATGATGGCGCCGTTGCCGGCCATCAGTTTCACGCGCGCCACGGCGGTCTTGCGGCGGCCGGTTCCGTAAAAATAACTCTGTTTATCCATGTGCTATCCTGCCCTCTATTATACTTCTTTCACGGTAAGTTGGGAACCATGCGGGTGCTTGTCCCCGGCGTAGACACGGAGCTTCTTCAGCATTTCCGCGCCGAGCCGCGTGTGCGGCAGCATGCCCTTGACGGCGTGCTCGATGGCCCGGGTGGGGTGGTCCTTCATCAGGCGTTCCAGCCAGATGCTCTTGAGACCGCCGGGGTAGTTGGAGTGGCGGTAGTAGAGCTTCTGCTTCATTTTCTTGCCGGTAACGCGTATCTTTTCCGCATTGATGACCACCACGAAGTCCCCGGTGTCCATGCTGGGTGTGTAGATGGGCTTGTGCTTGCCCATGAGCAGCTTGGCTATCTGCGTGGACATGCGGCCCAGCGTCTGGTCCGTGGCGTCGATCAGGTGCCATTCCCGTTTGATATCGGCCGGTCTGGCGCTATAGGATTTCATTGTGCTTCTCCCTCGAACGTTACGGGGTAATCAACCCTCTCCAGATACAGTCCCTCGGGCGGCGCCATCGGCCCGGCCAGTCCGGGCGTCTTCGCTTCGAGCATCGTTCTGAATTCGTCGACCGTCATCTTGCCGCGGCCGACGCCAATCAGAGCGCCGACGGTACTGCGTACCTGGTGGGGCAGGAACGACCTGGCCTCTATGACCAGGGTAACCGTGTCCCCGTTTTGCATTATTTCTGCTTTTGTAATTTCCCGCACGGTGTTCTTTTCCCGCGCGATAATTTCACTGGACACGAATGAAGCGAAGTCATGCCGGCCGATCAGGCAGCGGCAGGCCTCGTTCATCGCGTTGGTATCCAATTCGCCATAGACGCGCCAGGCGTGGCCATGGCGCAGCGGCGAACGTGTATCGCTGTTGTAGATATAATACCGGTACTCGCGGCTGACGGCGCGGCGTCTCACATCGAACGAAACGTCCGCCCGGCGGGCAGCTTTCACGGCGATGTCATCCGGGAGGTAGTGGTTCAAGCCTTCCACATAAGCATGAACGGGCATCGGCGAATCCGTGAGGAAGGAAAAGACCTGTCCTCTGGCATGCACGCCGGCATCCGTCCGGCTGGCGGACGCTATCCGTACCTTTTTCCCGGTCAGCTTGTTCAAAGCTTTTTCTATTTCTCCCTGGATGGTCGGCGCTCCGGGCTGGACCTGGGAACCGCAGTAAGCGCGGCCGTCATATTCGATGACGAGCACTATCCTGACGCTCTCTGCCGTACCGTTCCCTGCCAATCCCTCTGCACCGGTTTTCCTTACTTAGACCAGTTCCACCTGCGCCATGGGCGCGGCGTCTCCCTGCCGCGGGGCCAGTTTGACCATGCGGGTATAGCCGCCGGGGCGTTCCTTATACCTCGGGCCGAGGTCGGAAAACAGTTTTTCCGCCACTTCCTTTTCCGTGAGGTACGCGATCGCCTGCCGGTAAGCGTGCAGGCCGCTCTTTTTGCCGAGCGTTATCATCTTCTCGGTCATCGGGCGTATTTCACGCGCCTTGGCCTCGGTGGTGACTATTTTTTCATTCTTGAGCAGCGAGGTCACCATGTTGCGGTAAAGGAGTTGACGGTGCCCGCTCGGTCTGCCCAGTTGTCTGCCAGTTATCCTATGCCTCATTGTTTGCGGCTCTCCAGCTTATTCTTCTTCTTCGTTTTCCTTCATGAAGGAGGCAACGGCTGAGTCTTCTTCCTGTTCCTCGTCTTCGCCCTCTTCATTGTTGGGGTTGAGCGACAGGCCGATGGAAGCGAGGCGATCTTCGATCTCCTGGTAGGATTTCTGCCCGAAGTTACGCAGCTTGAGCAGTTCCTTGGTACCTTTGCCGATAAGCTCGCCGACGGTGGTTATGTTACTGCGTCTGAGGCAGTTCATCGTCCGGACCGAGAGGTCGAGCTGATCGACCGGCATGTTGTATTTTTCATCCGGGATCGCCATCCGGATCATACGTTCTTCGTCCTTCATCTGGGATATCTTGACGTAGTCCATGAAGGGCGTCATTTGTTCTATCAGAATGCCGGCGGCCTTGCTTATGGCATCCACCGGTGATGTCGTGCCGTCCGTCCAGACGTCTATCTGGAGCCGTTCCCGGCTGGTTTCCCGGCCGAGGTGTGTCGGCACGACAGTATAGTTGACCTTACGGGTGGGCGTGAACAGGGCGTCTACCGGGATGGTGCCAACGGGCGTGGCATCGCTGGCTTCAGCGCCGTGGAACCCGGTTCCGATCTCGACATCGAACTCGACGTACAGCCGGGCATCGGGTGACGTGGTCGTCAACAACGCCAGATCCGGATTAGCTACCTCGAAGTCCGCCGAGGGTTTGATATCCGCGGCCGTGACGGTTTTCTCGCCTTCTACTTCCAGTACCAGCATACCGCCCCGGTTGGAGAGGGGCTTGAGCCTGAGTTCCTTCACATTGAGAAGGAATTCCATGACGTCCTCTTTGGCGTTGGGGATAACGGTGAATTCGTGCTGGACGTCCTGAATGCGTACCTGGGTTACGGCTGCTCCGGGGAGATAGCCGAGCAACACGCGGCGCAAGGAATTTCCCAGCGTTATGCCGAAGCCCTTTTCCAGGGGTTCGGCAATAAAGCGCCCGTAAGTTTCACTCTGTTCGGTACATTCAATTTTTGGGACTAAGAGTCCATCCAATGAATTTACCTCCTTATTCAATGCTACCGCGAGTAATACTCGACGACGGCTTTACCGTCGAACCTGGCGTCGATCTCTTCAATGGTCGGCAGGGTCAATATCTGGCCGGTAAGGTTCTGCCGGTCCAGGCTTAGCCAGTTGAGTACCTGCTTGGACTCGATATCCTCGACGAGCTGTTTGTAGTACTCGGTCTTTTTGCTGCCTTCCCGCCAGCCGATGGTATCACCTTCCTTGACGAGGGCGGACGGGATGGATGTCTTCTTGCCGTTGAGCGTGATATGTCCGTGCATCACGATCTGGCGCGCCTGGGCGCGGGAGTCCGCGAACCCAAGACGGTAGACAACATTATCCAGCCGGCGCTCCAGCATAACGAGCAGGTTCTCGCCGGTGATACCGGCCTGTTTTTCCGCTGCCTCGAAAGTCTTATGGAATTGGCGTTCCAGGGTGCCGTACGTGTAGCGTGCTTTTTGTTTTTCACGGAGCTGTAAAGCTCGGTCTGAAAACCGGCGGCGTCTCTTGCCGGCGCCCGCCTGACCGGGTGGTTTCGGCCGTTTGTCGATGGCGCACTTGGGCGTAAAGCAGCGAGCGCCTTTCAGGAAGAGTTTCTCGCCGCTGCGCCGGCATAATCGACAAACCGCTCCAGTATATCTTGCCATAGTATTCCCCTTTTAGACTCTTCTCCTCTTAGGCGGACGGCAACCGGCATGCGGGATGGGCGTAATGTCCCTGATCCCGGTAATGTAGAGGCCGGAACCCTGCAATGAACGGATCGCCGCTTCCCGGCCGCTGCCGGGACCTTTAACATATACATCAACCTGACGGAGGCCATGCACCATAGCCTTCCTCGCCGCGTCCCGGGCTGCCATCTGGGCTGCGTAGGGTGTACCCTTACGGGAACCCTTGAAGCCGGCCGTCCCGGAACTGCCCCAGGCCAGGGCATTGCCCTGCGGGTCGGTGAGGGTAACGATGGTGTTATTGAAACTGGAGGTAACGTAAGCCCGCCCGGTTGGGACCGACTTTCGTTCCCGCCTCCTGGTCTTGGTTTTCTTTTTCTGTGCCACCCTGGTCCTCCTTGTGTCAGCTCACCTGTACTATTTCTTAGCCATGCCGCGTTTCTGTCCTCTGCCGGCGACAGTCTTGCGCGTGCCTCGTTTGGTGCGTGCATTGGTCCGGGTCCGCTGGCCATGGGCCGGGAGGCCGTGGCGGTGCCGCTGACCGCGATAGCTGCCAATCTCGACGAGCCGCTTGATGTTGAGGTTGACCTCTTTGCGGAGTTCGCCCTCGACGCGGTACTGCTTATCGATGATCTCACGCAGCTTATTGACCTCTTCTTCAGTCAGGTCTTTCACCCTGATATCGGGAGCGATGCCTGCCTGGTCGAGGATCTTGTAGCTCTGGGCACGGCCGACGCCGTAGATGTATTGCAGCGAGACCCAGGCCTGTTTGTTGACCGGTATATCAACGCCTGAAATACGTGGCATATCTCCTCCTTATCCCTGTCTCTGCTTGTGCTTGGGATTTTCGCAGATAATGCGGACGACGCCGCGCCGCCGCACCACCTTGCATTTTTCACAACGTACTTTTACAGATGCTCTTACTTTCATTACAGCTAACCTTTTTACCGGGGGTATTCCCGGTCTTGCTTACTTCAAGCGGTAGGTAATCCTGCCGCGAGACAGGTCATAGGGCGAGAGTTCGATAAGGACCTTATCACCGGGGAGGACGCGGATATAGTGCATCCGTATCTTGCCCGATATATGCGCCAGTACCTGGTGCCCGTTGGCGAGTTCCACACGGAACATGGCGTTGGGCAGCGCTTCGATAACGGTTCCTTCGACCTCGATGGCCTCTTTTTTAGCCATACGTTCCTCGTGTCAATATTTCCGGTCCGTCGTCACCGATGGCGACCGTGTGTTCGAAATGGGCGGACAGGCTTCCGTCCGCAGTATGTACGGTCCAGTCATCGCCGGCGACACGGGTCTTCCAGCCGCCGATGTTGAGCATTGGTTCGATGGCCAGCGTCATGCCTTTCTTCAGCAGCGGCCCGGAACCTGCTTTCAGGCCGAACGGCGGGTCTGTGCAGTTGGGTATCTGCGGATCCTCATGCATGTCCCGGCCGATGCCGTGCCCGGTGTATTCACGGACCACGGAGTAGCCCTTCGATTCCGCGTATTCCTGGATTGCCGCGGAAATATCTCCCAGGTGACCGCCAGAGCGGGCCATGGAGATACCCTTTTCCAGTGTAGCGCGGGTGGCATCTATCAGGTTCCGGGCTTCTGGACCCGGTTCTCCGACGGCGACGGTTACCGCGGAGTCACCCTGGAAACCTTTATAGATAACACCGAAATCGAGGGATACCACGTCTCCTTCATTGATAACGCGGTTTCCCGGGATACCGTGAACGATCTCATCATTAATGGACACGCAGACGCTGGCGGGGTAGCCGCGATATCCTTTGAAGGAGGACGTCGCGCCCCGGCGTTTCAGTTCTGCTTCCGCTATAGTGTCCAGTTCTTTCGTCTTCATGCCCGGTTTAATGCTTTCCGAGAGCACGTGCAATATATCCGCCGTGATCTTGCCGGCTTCACGCATGATGGCAATTTCACGTTCAGACTTGATAACTATTCCCATCCCCTCTGCTATCCCTTGAGGGCGGCCATTATCCGCCCGTTGACATCCGTAGTGGTTCCCTGGCCGTTTATTTCAGCCAGTTTTCCGGCTTTGGCGTAGTAATCGATCAGCGGCGCTGTTTCCGCAAAGTATACCTTGAGCCGGTTCTTCACGGTTTCCGGCTTGTCATCATCACGTTGATATAACTGGCCGCCGCACCGGTCGCAAACTCCCTTGACCTTGGGGGGAGAGTCCACCTCATGGTAGGGGGCTTGGCACTTGCGGCAGATCCATCGGCCGCTCAATCTTTTCAGTAATTCTTCTTCTTCTACTTTAATGTAGATTACCTTGTCTATGTTCCTCCCCTGTTTTTCCATGGCGACGTCCAGTGCTCTGGCCTGGTCCAGGTTTCGGGGGAAGCCATCCAGTATCGCTCCGCCGGCGGTATCCGGAGCGGAGAGCCGCTCCAGCACCATCTGTATGGTTATTTCATCGGGGACAAGCTGCCCCTTGTCCATGAACACCTTGGCCTTTTTACCGAGTTCGGTCTGTTCTGCCAAGGCTTTCCTGAACAGGTCGCCGGAAGCCACCTGCGGCAGTCCCGTTTTTTCTGCAAGCATCACTGCCTGTGTGCCTTTACCGGCTCCGGGTGCCCCCAATAGAATAATATACATCATGTCTCCTATTTGATAAAGCCCTCATACCGCCGCATGACGAGCTGGGCCTCCAATTGTTTCATGGTATCCAGGATAACGCCGACCAAAATGAGGAGGCCGAGACTGGACAACTGTATCTGTTGTACGTTCGTAATGGAACGCGCCAGGAACGGTATAATGGCGACGAATGCCAGGTACAACGCGCCCGCCCAGGTGATACGGTGGATAACACCGTTCAGGTAGGTGGCGGTATTCTTGCCGGGACGTATGCCCGGAATAAAGCCGCCCTGTTTCTGCAGTGTGCCCGGAAGGTCCTGCTGCTGGTAGGTGACCATGGTATAGAAGAACGTGAAACCTACGGAGAGAACGAAGTATGCTCCCCAGTAGAAGAGGCCGCCGGGAAGGTCCATACTCGGGCTGAACCATCTGTAAATAGTTGCGGCGAAGCCGGTCCCGTCAGCATTCATGAAGTAGCTGGCCACGATGCCGGGGAACATGACCACGGACATAGCGAAGATGAGCGGGATCATGCCGGCGCTGTTGACGCGCATCGGAATATGGGTGGAGCCGGACTGCCGGTACATGCGGCCGCCGCGGAATACGCTCTTGGCATACTGGACCGGGATACGCCGGTGGGCTTCCGTGAAGACAACGATAAGCACAATGGTCAGCAGGGCGATAATAATATAAGCGATAAGACCGGTAATGTTCGTCTGTCCGCTCAGGTAACCCTGCTGGATTAGTTGCGGGTAACCGGCGACGATGCCTCCGGCGATGATGATGGAGATGCCGTTGCCGATGCCGTATTCCGTGATGAGTTCACCGAGCCAGACGAGGAATATCGTCCCGGCCATGAGTGAAACGACGATGGTCGCCGTCACCAGCGGAGAGCTTTGAGCAACCGCCCCGGCATTCTGGAGCAAGACGAGTTGCCCGTAACCGGAGAGGCCCGCCAGCGGTACGGTCAGCCAATGTGTAATCAGGTTGATCTTTTTCTGACCGGCTTCACCCTCTTGTGAAATTGACTGGAGGCGGGGAATGACCGGCACGAGAAGCACCATGATAATAGAAGCGGTAATATACGGGTAAACGCCCATAGCGGCTACGCTGAAGTCCTGCATGGCGCCGCCGCTGAACAGGTTCAGCATACCCAGGAGGGCATTGCTATCGAACAGGTTTTTCATCTGATCGGGATCTACGCCGGGAAGCGGGACGTGCGCGATGAAGCGGAACGCCACGAGAATGCCGACGGTAACGAGTATACGTCTTCTCAGGTCCGGCAGGCTGAATGCATCGATCATAGCCTGCAGCAGGCGTGGTCTACTCGAGCGCTGCTTCATTGGCTACCTCCTCGATGGACCCTCCGGCGGCTTGTATCTTGGATTTGGCGGATTCAGAAAATTTATGGGCTTTCACGGTAACGGCATGATCGATCTCTCCGTCGCCGAGTATCTTCACGGGTTTGTTCAGGTTTTTGATGATACCGGCTTCCCAGAGACTCACGGGGGTGATCTCGGTACCGGCTTCGAAGACATTGAGGATGCCGACGCTGACCGTCACATATTCCGTGCGGAAAATGTTCGTGAAGCCGCGTTTGCGGGGCAGGCGCTTGATGAGCGGCAACTGGCCGCCCTCGAACCCCGGCCTCATTTTATAACCGGCGCGTGATTTCTGGCCTTTACAGCCCCTGCCGGAGTAGGTACCGGTGCTGCCCAGGCCGCGCCCGACCCGTTTAGCAGCCCGCCGCGAACCGGCAGCCGGGCTGATAGAATTCTGTTTAACCAACTTCTTCCTCCACTTTGACCAGGTGTCGTACTTTGTTAATCATGCCCCTGATGGAGAGGCAGTCTTCATGGACAACCGTCTGGTTCAACCGGTGAAAACCCAGGGACTTCAGCGTCCTTTTCTGGCTCTTCTCGTAGCCGATGCTGCTTTTTATCAGGGTAACGCGGAGCTTACTCATGGGACGTTACCTCCCCTGTGTTCAGGTTGGCCTTGCGTTTAGCGATGGCTTCGCTTGGGATTTTCAACTGGCTGAGAGCGAGCATCGTCGCTTTGGCGATGTTGATGTGATTGGACGTCCCCAGGGACTTGGACAGGATGTCCTTGATGCCGCAGGCTTCCAGAACGGCGCGCATGCTGCCGCCGGCGA
>CAZPSP010000112.1:0-8443 GCA_964589285.1 uncultured Dehalococcoidaceae bacterium
ACGCCCGCGACCGCATGGCGGAGATGGAAACGGACCTCTTCCGGCGGGTCTGCCGGCAGGTGGCGGCGGACAGCGAGAAGATACTCGCCCTTGGCGGGGCGCTGGCGGAACTGGACGTCTATGCGGCGCTGGCTGAGGCGGCGGTCAAGCGGCACTACGTGCGGCCGCACCTCGACGATGGGGCAGTTATCGATATCAAACAGGGCCGCCATCCGGTGGTGGAGCAGAGCATTGAGAGCGGGGCGTTCGTCCCCAACGACCTTTTCCTCAGCACCGACGACGCCCAGGTCATTATCCTTACCGGCCCGAACATGTCCGGCAAGAGCACCTACCTGCGGCAGGCGGCGCTCATCGTCCTGATGGCGCACATCGGCTCCTGGGTGCCGGCGGACAGCGCGCGGATAGGGATTGTCGACCGCATCTTCACGCGCATCGGCGCCCGTGACGACCTCTCCGCCGGGCAAAGCACCTTCATGGTGGAGATGGTCGAGACGGCCAACATTTTGAATAACGCCACGCCGCGCTCGCTGCTCATCCTCGACGAGATAGGCCGCGGCACCAGCACCTATGACGGCCTGTCCATTGCGCGGGCGGTGGTAGAATTCATCCACAACGAGAAGTCGCTCGGGGCGCGCACCATCTTCGCCACGCACTACCACGAGATGACGGCGCTGGCCGGGTACCTGCCCGGGGTGCGGAATTTCAACGTCTCGGTCATGGAAGAAGGCGGCTCGGTGGTGTTCCTGCACAAGATAGTCCCCGGCGGTGTGGACCGCAGCTACGGTATCCACGTGGCGCAGCTGGCCGGACTGCCGAGGTCGGTGCTGCATAGGGCCGCGGAGATACTGCAGGACCTGGAGCGCGACGGCCGCAAGCCGGACCGTACCCCGAAAGTCAAAGACGCCGGGATGCAGATGAGCTTCTTCGGGAACGGGTCCGCGATAGAGAAGGAATTGAAAGAACTCGATATTAATGCCATGACGCCGCTGGAAGCCCTGAACCGGCTGTACGAGTTGAAGAAGAAGGCGGACAATGCCTGACGACGGTGCGGTGATCGTGAAACGGCAATTGACCCGGCAGCAGTATTTCCGGTTTCTTGTCTCCTACAGTTACAGCAAATGGTACGTTCAAGCCGCGATTCTCCTGGCCGCGGCCTATGCGGCTTATACAGCGATCACCGGGAACAACATTCTGCCCTGGGCGGTCCTGGTTTTCCTGTTCCTGCTTTTTTATTCTCCGTTGTATGCTTTATACACGGTGAGGAGTAAAAAGAACAGGAAAATATTTCTCCCGATTACTTATTCGTTCGACAGTAACGGCGTCACCGCGGAAATGGCTCTGGGAAAAGAGACCGTAAAATGGGAGTTGTTCAAAGACTGGAGGAAGATTGGCGGATGTTACGTGCTGTTGATATCTGCCAACTCCCTGGTGGCGATTCCGGAAACGGATGTTCCGGTACAAGATCAAGACAAATTAGTCACTTTACTCCGTGAGAAGATAAAGGATCACACGTAGAACTCGGGCGGCGGTGAAATACAGAACCAAGGAGGAAGGGAACATGGCTGAAAAAGTGCTCGTTACCTACTCTTCCAAGCACGGCGCAACCAGGGAAATTGCGGAAAGGATCGGCGGCGTTTTAAGAGAAGGCGGCATCGACGTCGAGACCAGAGAAGTCCGCGAGGCCGGCGACCCGTCCGCGTACAAGGCCGTTGTCCTGGGGAGCGCGGCTTACATGGGACGCTGGCGCGGGGATGCCGTCAAATACCTCAAGAACAACGCCGCCAAACTCTCCGATATGCCGGTCTGGCTGTTCATGAGCGGCCCCAGCGGCAAAGGCGACCCAAAGGAACTGCTCAAGGGAATGCTCTATCCTCCGGGGATGCAGCCGGTCATCGACGCCGTCAAAACTCGCGACGTCAAACCCTTCCACGGGGACACCTCCGCGAGCCGGTTCAGCGGCTGGGAAAAGTGGATCATGAAACGGGTCGGGGCGGACGCCGCGGACTTCCGGGACTGGGACATGATAACGGAATGGGCGCGGAAGATCGCCACGGAACTGAAATCGGCCTAGACTGCATTACCATACTGGTTTGAAATATCACAGACGATACGTCTACAATAAAGACGGTCGTCCAAAGGTCCGGGAGCGTCTTTCCGGGCTTCTCAATTTCACATGGAGGAATTCCTTTGACAATTCAATTACTTGATACGGTCATTAATCCCGAGCCGATCGGGATCACAGCTAACAAAGGCATCTTCGCCGGGCAGGAACTGGCGAAAGAAGCCCTTGCCAAACGGCCCGGAAATCTCGATGGCAAGACGGTCTATCTTATAGACATTGGTTACGGCGGCAGCTACAAGTTCATGCTGGCCGTGCAGCGGTGGTTCGAGAGGAACATGCCGTCGGTGAAAACCGTCAGGAAGCGAACGCCCAGCACCTTCCTCAGTGAGCGTGACGCCGACTTCTTCAAGGACGTCAAGGCCAACGGGGACGCGGCCGTCATCGGGGTGGCTGGCTGAATCGGCTGCGTGTCGGCAGTTGCCGGCGCCAGCATCGTACTCGAACAGCAGTACGGCGTGCCCACCGCCTCGTTCACCACCGACGCCTTCATCGAGGTCGTCGCCAACGACCGCAAGGCGGGCTACGTGCCGTTCCTCTTCACGCCGCACCCGGTCATCGGAATGTCTGATGAAGCCCTCGACGGCTATGTCACCGGCAATAACCCGGACAGCGGCAGGCCGGTTATCGAGGACATCATCGACGTCCTCACCAAGCCTGTCGATGCGTCCAAGCTCAAGTTCAAGGCCGCCGTGGCGGACTCCTCCGGCGCTCCCGGTTCCTTCCTCAAGCCGGACACGGAAGAGAATCTCCAGCAGCTTTTCTATGACCGCGGCTGGACGGACGGTCTTCCCATTATCCTGCCGACGCAGGAACGGGTACAGAAGATGCTGACCGGCACGAGCGCGCCGCCCGATGAAATCGTCGGGGAGATGATGCGGTTCGATATCCGAGGCATGGTGCAGTACACCGTCGCCAACGTCGCGACCCTCGCTGTCATGGCCGGGGCCAAGCCGGAATACCTGCCGGTCATCCTTGCCACGGCGTCCTCCAAGCTCGAAGCCATCCAGTCGTCTACCTCAAACTGGTCCGCGATGCTCCTTGTCAACGGGCCTATCCGCAATGAGATAGGTATGAACTGCGGCGTCGGGGCATTGTCCCCGGTCAACATGGCCAACTCGGTCATCGGGCGGGCCTGGACGCTCATGTCGACCTGCTGGGTGGATATGAGACCTAAGAAGAACATGTGGTCGTCGCAGGGCAGCAGCCTGAACTACAACAACAACTGCTGCGCGGAGAACGAAGAAGCCAGCCCCTGGGAGCCGTTCCACGTCCAGCACGGATTCCGCGCGGATGAGAGCACGGTCAGCATCTTCCGCGGCTGGGTGTTCGTCAACAGCGCCGGCACGGCATCGGTACGGACCATCCCGGACGAAATGTGCCTTAACCTCAGTTTCATACCGCCTACGAACGGCGCGGCGACCATCGTCATGGACCCGGACATAGCCAAAAATCTCAAGAACAAGTACGGCTTTTCCACGAAACAGGACTACGCCAAGTGGCTCTCGGAGAACATCAAGATGCCCGCGGACCGCTACTGGGGCTTCGACCACATCGACTGGATGATAACGCCGATGGCGATGCAGGGCATCGAACCGTTTGCTTCATTCAAAAAGGCCGGACCGGATGAGCTCATCGCCCCGTACCACGACCCCGATAAGATCAACCTGGTGGTGGTCGGCGGCGAGACCAATCCGCTGTGGAAATACTCGGAGTACGGCTACCACGGCAGTTACTCCGTGGACCGCTGGCGCTCCGTGCCGTCGGGCGCCTGTGAAGACTGCAAGGACGGCTCCTGCGGACTACCGGATGCGCCGGTGGAATACGATTAGATTCGCTGCACTTCTCCTGCCATTGTTAAAGAGTCCCGTATCATCCGGGACTCTTTTATTTTGATTTGTTCGCCATCCGGGAGTACACTGATATGACTTACGTGACTACGTATAAGGAGGAAACCTATGACTGTCAAAGCGCCCCAGGGCTGGTATGATATCACGGTCCCGCTCAAGCAGGGCATGGTCTATCTACCGATCGATCCCGTTCCGCCGAAGATCTATCGCCATTCGGACCGCGCGCTCGGCTCGCCGGTCACCATGTCCATGCTGGAGATCATCTCCCACACCGGCACGCACATCGATTCCCCGCTCCACTTCATCGCGGACGGCTCAACCATCAGCGATATGGCGCTCGATGCCACCATCGGCCCGGCGCGGGTCATCGAGATCAAGCACCAGCAGATGATCACCGTTGCGGAACTGGAACCGTATAACATCCAGAAAGGCGAACGGCTGCTGTTCAAGACCCGAAACTCCCCGCAGATGTATGAAGGCCAGAAGTTCATGGAAGACTACGTCTATTTCGACGTCGCCGCCGCTGAATACATCGCCTCAAAGGGGCCGAGGATGGTGGGGCTGGACTGCGTCACCGTGGGCAATTACAAGGACCACGAGAGCATACAAAAGGTACACACCGCCTTCCTTAAAGCGGGCATCTACATCCTTGAAGGGTGCGCCCTCGGGCACGTGCCGCCCGGCGAGTACGAGTTACTCTGTTTACCGCTCCTCATGTACAATGGGGACGCCGGCCCTTCCCGCGCCATTCTGAGGCCGCTCGCTAACTAATCACGCTGACAGGTGAAGAGGGGGCGATTTGCCCCCTCTCTCTAACGCTGCAAAGATGGGCGGCAGCACCCATGAGACCTGGAAACTCTCCATCTCGGCTTCGGCCTGCGGCTGGTTTACGATATTAATTGAACACGGCCGCGCAGCCGTGAAGAGCGGAGTACGATACGATGAGTGAGAAAAAGTTCAAAGGGAGCCGGTTGTACAAGCGTGAACACGGGACGGACGAGGAGACCTTGCATGAACTGTCTCTGGCCCGCAAGACGCTTTTGAGGAATGATGAAGTCCAGGAAATCCTCCATGACGTCACGTTGATGGCGAAGGCTGAATGGAAGCAGATAGCCGGTACTACGAAGTAGTCCAGTTCATTGATGATAGTTAAACGCCCTCTCGGGCGGCACACCGCAAACACCGGGACGATGCCGCCGAGAAAGGGCTACTTTTTTGGCATTCGACAGGTTTGACTTACCGTGGTTTTTCTCTTATGCTGTTAGGAAATTTGCCGGCTATAGGAGGAAATTTATGACTGTCAAATTGCCGCCCGGATGGTACGACATTACCGTTCCCCTTAAACAGGGCATGCCGTACTTCCCGACCGACCCCGCGCCGCCCAAGATATACCGATATAGCGACCGCGACCTGGGCGGCGTGGTGACCATGTGCATGATCGAGATGATCGGCCACACCGGCACCCACGTGGATGCGCCGCTCCATTTCATCCCTAACGGCTCGACGATATCCGATATGCCCGTCGAAGCAACCATCGGGCCGTGCCGGGTCATCGAGATACAGGACAAAGAAAAGATAACCGCCGCCGAACTGAAGCAGCACAATATACGGAAAGGCGACCGCATTCTCTGCAAGACGGCCAACTCGCCGCGAACCTATGAAGCGCCGAAGTTCGTCGAAGACTACGTCTACCTGGATGACGACGCCTCGGACTACCTGGTGGAAAAAGGCATCGTGCTGTTCGGGCTGGACAATATCACCATCGGCAGCTACAAACGGCCGGAGAACATCAACAAGACCCATACCACGCTGCTCGGCGCCGGTATCTATGTGCTGGAGAACTGCGCCCTGGATGGCGTACCCGCCGGGGAGTATGAACTCCTCTGCCTGCCGCTCCTCATGCTCAATGGAGACGCGGGTCCGTGCCGGGCACTGCTGCGACCGCTGAAATAAGCTTGAATGGCGAGGGGCCCAGCCCGGAGCCCCTCGCTGTTTTTATCCATGTGGTACGCAGTTACTTCTTTTTCACCTTCCCTGAAGTTCTGCTCAATGTAGCTGATGGCGCGTTCAATGTCTTCCCGGTAGTTCAACCTGCCCCTTTTCCCCGTCCGATAGTTCGATAACAAAAAGCTGTGCGGCGTTGCTGTTCCAGCCCTGCTCAATCGGTTATATCGTTATTCAAAACAATTCCCTAACATTTACCTGCTATAGTAACTACCAGTGAGAAATGCGCGGCAGTACGTACCGCACAACAAAGAAATACGTATTGACCTTTATTCAGAGGGAAATGTTAGAATACAAAGTGAGACGAGGGGAATCAGAAACACAAGCGCCCCGGCTGCGGTCCCGGCCTTTGATTTGCACGCACGGTTAACCCTCTTTTTAAATTTACCGGTATTCCCATTGAGAATGGTACATGTGCGTGCGCATGTCCCGAGAAAGAAAACACGTGGCCAATATTGAAACCAAACTCGTCAAGGTCAACAACCGGGATGTACGCTATTACCAGGCAGGAAAGGGCGCGCCGCTGGTGGTCATCCATGGAGGGGGCGGAGACGCCCGGACATGGTATAAGAACATCGAGGAACTGGCGCGTACCTATACCGTTTACGCTCCGGACCTCCCCGGCTACGGCGGCAGTACCCGGCTCGACGGCGATTATTTCATCCCCGAATTGACAAGGTTCCTGGACCGGTTCACCCGCAAGCTCAAGCTGGAGCAGTTCTACCTGGTCGGACATTCGCTCGGCGGCGGCATTGCCCTCAATTATGCACTGGAATTTCCGACGAAGATCAAGAAACTGGTACTCGTCAGCAGCCTTTGCCTGGGCCGGGAGATCGCTTTCTGGGTACGGCTCCTCTCCATCCCGGCTATACTCAAAGGTGCCGGAGCATTAGTCCTGGGTTCGCTTAACGCCATCAAGTGGATGGTGGAACTCCTCAACCCGGCAGGCTACATTATGCCGATGTCCCCCGCCAGCGTCTATGTCGGCGGGGCCATTTCTACGTTCAAGCAGCAGAGCTTAGTCCTCAAGGAACGCCTGGCTGAGGTAACCGTTCCGACACTGCTTGTCTGGGGCGAGAAGGATCCCATTGTGCCGGTCAAACACGCGTTCCAGGCGGCCGGGGTCATCCCTCACTGCCAGGTGAAGGTGTTCTCGGAAGTGGGCCACGACGTCCACCGCGACGAGCTCCAAGGTTTTTCCCATGCGGTGAGGAAATTCCTCGGCTAGAGCACACAGAACGGAATGAACTCGCAAGAAGACTACCGCTCAACCTGAGCTTGTCGAAGGGCGAGCCGATAGTTCCCAAGCTCGGGACGAAGCGCGGAAAGCCAGGCATAGAAGGGTCATCTGCAGGATTTCGGCAGGCATAGTTCTGACCTTTGACCTGTGGTTTTGACCTTTGAGTTTTGACTTACCCGTGGTGCAGGTGGTGCGGGTCCGCCAGTAACTGCTTCTGGTACTCCCGGTACATTTCAACGATGTTCTTGTGCCTGACCAGGGCTTGCCCTATACCATACTGTTTATTGAGGCGCAACGGCACGCAGCAGCAGGAGCAGCAGGAGCAGATGGCGTAGTAGTCCCCCCGGCACTGGATGGCCGTCAGTATCAGGCCGCGCTTATGGCTGTCTTCCAGGATTTCCAGGGCCGTTTGTTTATCGATTTCACGGGAATCTTCCGGCATGGCTTCTTCAATCACGTGACGGGTCGGCCCAAGGAGTATCTCGTTGTCCCGCGGGTTGTCGCAATTTTTGAATACCTTGCGGCAGGAACACTCAGCTCGTGCGACGCCTTCTGAAAGCTCTACGAGTTCCTTGGCTTCCGCCGGCGTCAGCAGGTACGCATTGTGCAGGCCGCTCCAGCGGTTGCCGATGTACCTCACCAGCCCGCCCAGCAGCGGGACGCGCGTCCACCTGGCGAAGAAAATGTAGAACCGCAGGATATTCCGGCGGTTCTTACTGTAAAATTTGAGCGTGTGATGCATTAATTACTACAGGCGCGGTTTGCAGATGATTTCCCGGACCTTCGAGTTGAAGAACCGGTGTGTGGGTGACGGCTGGATGACGAGGGCGGTGTCCGCGCCGCGCCCGGAGCCGCCGATGGATATGCAGTCCTCGTCCGTGCGGACATGACCGGCGTCCGCAGCCATCGCGGCGATTTCCAAAGCTACCTTGGTTCCCTGTCCAAATGTCCTCAGCGCCATGGCAATGGTATCCCCCATGGATACGGTCAGTCCCGGCGGCGTGCCTTCCCGCGCCAGCGCCCGCTGGAGGCCCCCGAAAGCATGGGCGGCCGTCAGGACGATGCCGCCTTTCTCGATGATGAGACGGCGGTTTTCCTCCGTCAGTTCCTGCTCATCCGGTTTGAAAAATCCGGTTACGTGAGAGACGGATACCACCTTGCAGCCCTTGAACACTTCCAGCGCCTTGAAAGCGGTCTCCCCGGTGTTGGAGGCGAGGACTATCGACTTGA
>CAZPSP010000113.1:0-8420 GCA_964589285.1 uncultured Dehalococcoidaceae bacterium
TCTATTCGCCTGTATCTCAAGCAGTACCAGACAGATTTCTGGAGCAACATGACCGGCATCAACATGAGCTTTTTCTCCCCCGCTTCTTATGAAGAGCACGGCAAAGAATGGATGATGGAACATCCGATCGGCACCGGCCCGTTCAAGTTCAAGAGCTTCGAGAAAGATGTCGCTCTCAAGGTCGAGCGCAATGATGACTACTGGCAGGAAGGTCTGCCTTACCTCGATGAAATCCATACCCTTATCGTCAAAGATGAGACTACCCGTCAGATGGCCCTCCAAACCGGAGAAGGTGATGTCAGCGTCCTCGAAGCGGCCAAGTTCCTGAACGATATGGAAGCCATTGGCTTTACGGTCCTCTCCGAGTATGGCGGGACCGACTTCATCATGTTCGATACGGCGAATGAAGGCTCCATCTACAACGACGCTCGTATTAGAAAAGCAATTGAACACGCGATCGACAAGGAAACCATTGCCGAAGCCCTCGGGTACGGCTACTATGTCGCCAATAACCAGATGCCTCCGCCCACTAATCCCTCCTACAATCCCGATGTTCCAAAGCGCGAATACAACGTTGATAAAGCCCTGGAACTTATGGCAGAGGCAGGTTATCCGGACGGCTTCGCCGCTAACATGATCACCATCGGCACCAGCCCCACCGCGCAGATCATCCAGGAATCCCTGAAAGCGATTAATATCGAAGTCGCAATCGACTCGGTCGATAACGCCAAGTTCTGGGATTACATGCTGACCGGCTGGGAAAATTCCATGGTCTACGTCGGCTATGCTGTCGGCATCAACTACCCCGCCTGGCTGAAGATGTACTTCCCGCCCACCGGCGTCCTTGATGTCAGCGTCAAGCTGCCTGATGAAATCCTCGAAAAGATCGGTCCGGCGCTGTCCGAACAGGACCCGGCAAAGGCCAAGGTGCTTAGCGATGAACTTCTCCAACTGACTTGGGAAAGCGCTATATTCATACCCCTTTACTCCAACGCTCTGGGTAATGTCTTTTCACCCAAGGTCCACGACACCGGCCACTTCCAGTATTCGGATTTCTCCATCTGGGACCCTGAACTTGCCTGGATAGAAAAATAACCTGACCTCAATGGAGACCGGGAGGCCATTCGGCCTCCCGGTCTCATCCCCGTTGCAACAGCCCTTTTGGTTGACCGGATATTCAGGTTGAGATGCCCGGGTTCATACCCTGAATAACGGAAATGATGATACGTTCGCGGTATCGTTCTACAAGACCGCGAAGCAAATTGGAGCCTTTTATGCTGACATATTTAGTGCGCCGAATAATACAGTCGATAGTCGTTATCCTGATTGTCACCGTTATTGTGTTTGTCGGTATGAGGCTGTTACCCGGTGACCCTATTTATATGCTCTTTAATCCTAATCAGGTCGCCAATCTTACCCTTGAAGAAATCGAGCAGATACGTCATGCAGCCGGACTGGACAGACCGCTCTTGGTCCAATACTTCAGCTGGCTCGGCGATGTATTTCAAGGGAACCTCGGCGAATCAATTTTAACCAAAGAACCGATATCAAAAGACCTGGTAAAACGTATCCCAATAACCGCTTATTATGGGATAATTGCGTTCATTCTCGGGACCATAATAGGTATCCCTTTCGGCATAATCAGCGCTATCAGGCGCGGTTCATGGATCGATACCATCGTCACAACACTGGCCAACCTGGGCATTACCGTGCCTACTTTCTGGCTAGGCATCATGTTGATCTGGTTGTTTTCAGTCAAACTGGGCTGGCTGCCGGTAATCGGCTATACATCACCGTTTGAAGACCTGGCATTAAGCTTGAAAAAACTGATTATGCCGGTATTTTGCATGACGATATTTCCCATCGCCGGCTATGCCCGTCAGTCCCGTTCCAGTATGCTGGAAGTGCTCCGGCAGGACTATATACGCACGGCCTGGTCCAAGGGGCTGCGGGAACGAGCGGTGATTATCGGTCACGCCCTGAAGAACAGTCTCATTCCCATTGTGACGCTGGCGGGTATGGGTATTTCAGCCATCGTCGGCGGCTCGGTCCTCATCGAACAGGTTTTCAGTATACCGGGGATGGGGCGCCTGGCTGTGGATTCCCTATTCCAGCATGATTATACCTACGTTCAGGGAATTACCCTGGTCATGACGGCCATCGTGGTCGTATCCAACCTTCTCGTCGATGTGTCCTACGGATGGCTCGATCCCAGGATACGTTATGATTAAGGCGATATGTTCATAAAAAAACCTTCACCGGTTAAAGGGTAAGCAATGGCACAAGAAACACAAACGGTAGATTTGTCTCAGGTATCGAACGTCCGGGTCAACGAAAAGCGCAGGTTTTTCAGGGTGTTCTTCGGTCGCGGCCTGGTGGTGTTCGGTCTGGTGATTCTCATCATCTTTTTTATCACCGCCGCAGCCGGTCCGTTATTCGCCCCTTATGAACCGACAACCCAGGTCCTGCGGGACAGGCTAGCGACTCCTTCCGCTGAGCACTGGCTGGGGACCGACGACATCGGCAGGGACACCCTGAGCCGCCTGATCTACGGCGCCCGTATGTCGCTGATGGTCGGTGTGGTTGCCTTGAGCATCGCCGCCGTCGTCGGCATTATTGCCGGCCTTCTCGCCGGATATTACAGCGGGTGGGTCAATGTCGTTATCATGAGGATAATTGATGCCCTTATGTCATTCCCGATGATCCTGCTGGCCCTGCTCCTTGCCGGCCTTCTCGGAGGCGGGCTTCTTAACGTCATGATCGCCCTCGGGGTAGCGATGATACCGGCCTATGCGCGCTTGATGTGCGGGCAGGTATTAGCTATCAAGGAAAATGATTACGTGCTGGCGGAACGATCCATGGGCAGCGGCAGTTTGAGGATTATGTTCCGCCATGTTGTACCTAACGCTTTACCGCCGCTCATCGTTATGGTCACGATGCAGATCGGTGCGGCCATTCTGGCCGAGGCCGGCCTGAGCTACCTCGGCATTGGTATCACGCCCCCGACGCCTTCATGGGGGTCTATGGTCAACGATGGGTTCAAGTACCTTATGACAAACCCGCTCCTTTCCTTCGTGCCCGGCCTGGCAATAATGATCGTCGTGTTCGCTTTCAACATGGTCGGCGACGGTCTCCGGGACGCCCTGGACCCGCGCCTGCGCGGTACACTCTAATATTTTTGTACGGGGGTATGTATGGCACGGTATCTGTTGTTTGCTTTCAGTGATTGTAAAGACCCTTCCCGAGAGGATGAGTTCAATACCTGGTACGATACCATGCATGTCCCGGACATGCTGGAAGTGCCCGGTATGATCAGCGCCACCCGCTGGGTTGCCGCACAGCCGGAGGAAGGCCAGCAGCGAAAATACCTGGCCATGTATGAACTCGAAACCGACGACCTGCAGAAGTTCGATAATTCTGTACGGGAACGCGGTATGAGAACCATGAAAGAGGGCCGTTTCAGCGATCTACCGGTGTTCGATCCGCCTAACATTCCTCGCGTTTACCGGCAGATCATGGACAAAAAGGAAGCTAAATAAAACCAGAGACCAGCTTCTAGACTGGACTGTTCTCCAGGATTTATTTCTTCTTCCCTGTTTCGCTCAGTACACGGCTGCGCAATTGGCCGCAGCCGGCGTCGATGTCCTGCCCGCGGGACTGCCGTACGGTGGTAGTGATGTGAGCGGCTTTCAGTTCTTTCTCGAATGACAGTATTGCGGTCTGAGAGGGCGGCTGGAAGTCCACGTTGCCGGTATCATTGGCAGGTATCAGATTGACGTGGCAGTTCATGCCGCGGACCAGTCTCACAAGGGCCCGGGCTTCAGTCTGTGAATCATTCACCTCACGGAAAAGGGCATACTCGAAACTCACGCGCCGCCCGGATACTTTGAAATAGTCCCGGCAGGCCGCGATGACTTCTTCCAGCGGGTATTTCCGGTTCAGCGGCACGAGCCGGTCACGGAGTTCGTTCGTTCCGGCGTGAAGGGAGACGGCCAATCCCACCTGCAATCCCTCTCCAGCCAACTTCCTGATGTTGTGAGGCAGACCGGCGGTTGATACGGTCATGCTCCTGGCTCCAAGGCCCAGTCCGTCCGGCGCATTCAGTGTCCGGATCGCGCTCAGTAATTCATCGTAGTTGGCTAGCGGTTCTCCCATACCCATGAAAACGATATTGGTTACCGCGGTGGAGTGATTAGTTGCAGTGTTCCTTGGATCGTCACGGAGATACCGGGCAAAGTACAGCACCTGGTCGATGATCTCCCCGGAACTCAGGTTTCTGACAAATCCCTGCCCGCCGGTGGCGCAAAACGGGCACCCGACAACACAGCCGACCTGGGTAGAAACGCAAATGGTGGCCCTCCGGCCTTCGCTGCCGGAGCGCCGGTAGAGCATGAGGGCGGCCTCAACGGTGTTGCCGTCGAGCAGTGAAAAGAGTCCCTTGACCGTCCCATCCTTAGCTTTAACCAGGTGCAAAGGATGCAAGCAATGGAGCGGACCGTTTTCAGAGAGCCGGTCCCGCAGCCGTGCCGGGATATCCGTCATCTCCTGGTAGGAGTCGGCCAGGCGGTGAAATATTCCGGCTTTTATCTGCCGGGCGCGATACAAGGGCTCTCCAAGTGATGTAACCAGGTCATCCAGCCCTGATATCTTATCAATGATGCTTTTCGGTCTCTCGTTCATCTCAGGCGTTCTCAGTCCTATTATAACATGGCGGCTGGTTCATCTTTATTGATAATCCAAAGCCATATCGGTTTCTATGAAAAAAGCCGCCGGTCCCGTACTATCGATATTTGCTTTCAAAATATGCCAGGCGGGTATGGTTTGTGATATAGTTCATTGTAGATTGACCTGCGGGTATGCAATACTGGATAGTTCGCCGGAATTACCTCTTCAGGTACTGATAATATTGAGAAAATTTAGATTCTGGTTTCTTGAAACCCGCCCGCAGTTTCTCACTCTTTCTATCGTGCTGGCTTTCCTTGGCACAGTCGTTGCCTGGTATGATGGCTATCTCAATCTCTGGCATGCCGTAATCGCCGGTATAGGTCTGATCATTATTCATGCCAGCGTCAATATCTTCAATGACTACTTCGATTTCCGGAGCGGCGTGGACCTGGAAACGAAACGCACACCCTTCAGCGGCGGCAGCGGTATACTGCCGGCCGGCAAGCTGACTCAACAGCAGGTACTTTGGCTCGGTATAGGATCTTTCCTGCTGGCGGTGCCCATCGGCATTTACTTTATTATCGTCAGCGGCATCCTGTTGCTGCCTCTCCTTATCGTCGCCGCATTCCTAGTCGTACTCTACAGCCCGCTGATACTCAAACATCCCTGGCCGGAATGGGCTGCCGGGGCCGGACTCGGGGCGCTGCCGATCCTGGGCCTGTACTTTGTTCAGACCGGGATGTATACCTTCGAGGCTTTCGTGGCGTCCATCCCGCCGGCTTTCCTCGTCCATAATCTGCTCTTCCTGAACGAATTCCCAGACGTGGATGCGGACAAGATAGCGAGCCGACGGACGATGCCCATCAGCATCGGTAAAGACCGCTCCGCCATCATCTTCACAGCAGTCACCATCGCCGTCTATGTCTGGATTATTGTCTTCGCGGCTATTGGAACGCTGCCTGTCTGGACGCTGCTGGCACTGCTGTCACTGCCGTTCGGCATCCGGGCCATTACCGGTTCTCTGCACCATGGGTCAATGGAGAAATTCATGCCCGGCATGGCGGCGAACGTCATCAATGTCCAGTTGGTCCAGGTCCTCATGGCCGTCGGTTTCATCATCGATAAACTTATCTGAAGAGTACAAAATTATGTCATCTCCGATCCGTTCGCCCAAGCCCCTGCATGGTATGTTTTCCGCGGTCCCGCCGCGATATGACCTTATCAACCACATCATCACTCTTGGCATGGATGCCGGTTGGCGCCGAAAAGCAGTTAAGAGGTGCCTGGAAGAAGGGATTACCCGGTTCCTGGATGTGGGTTGCGGCACCGGAGACCTGGCATTGACAGTAGCCCGGGCTACCGGAGAAAACACCGAGATCATCGGCCTGGACTACAGCGATACGATGCTGGAAAAAGCCCGCGAGAAAGCCTGGCACATGGGTTTAAATAACAGGGTCAGCTTTGTCAGCGGAGATGCTTCGGAACTACCGTTCGAAGACAATTACTTCGATTGCGTGGGGATATCCTTCGCCTTCCGCAACCTGACCTTCCGGAACCCTCTCGGAAAACCGCACCTGAAGGAAGTTGCGCGCGTGGTAAAACCCGGTGGGAGGTACGTCATCGTGGAGTCCAGTCAGCCGGAGAACCGCGTTATCAGGTGGCTCGATCATCTCTATATCAAGGCGTTCGTGGGCCCGGTGGGCAAACTCCTCTCCGGAAACCGGAGCGCGTACGGGTACCTGGCTTCTTCCATGACGCAGTATTTCATGCCGTCGGAAATAAAAGATATGCTGCTGCAAGCCGGTTTTACCAGCGTGGACTACAAGCCGTTGTTTTTCGGGGCGGCGGGCATTCATGTAGCCAGGAAATAGTCAGACCTGGTTTTCGATGCAGTATTCGCGGAGTGTGTTGAGGGCGGCGAAGAAGTCCCGCATCATGACACTGACGGGATACATGCCCCGGGCGGTGACATCGAGGACGTTTTTTCCGCTCACGATGCCGGTCGTCTTCAGGAAAGCCAGTTCCAGAAAAAGCTTGCGCGAGATGTCATCGCCGAAGCGTTCCCGGAAAGCGGACGTATCCAGCCTGCCGCCGAACAGTTTGGTCAGGAGATAATACCTCAGGCTTTCCTTGCCGGCGAGCGGTCTCCACCCTACCAGCGGCAGCCGGCTTTCTTCTGCGTAACGGTGGTAGTTATCGAGCGAGAAGGTGTTGACAAGGAATTTGCCTTCCAGGATACTGACCGAACCGGCCCCGACGCCGATATAGTCATCGTAGTCGACGATGTATTCATCGATCATGTGGCTGCCGCGTGAGAAGCACCAGGCGGTGGAAGGGGTGTAGCCGCCGCTGTAGAGTTCCCGCATGATAACGTCGTAGAACCGGCGTTCCCGGGAATTGTCCACCCGGTTGAACTTGCGTTCCATGGCGTCTTTCTTGTGCGGCGAGGCCATGAGCGGGTAGAACGTGGCCTGATCGAGTTTCAGTTCCTTGAACGCCGCCACGTCCGCCTCGAACTGCTCCACCGACTGACCAGGGAAGTTGAAGACGAAATCGACGTTGAGGGTATCGAACTTACCCTGGGCGAGGAGCAGGTCCTCTTTGACCTGTTCGAGCGGCCCGTTGTTGCGGCCCATCGTCTTGAGGACAGCATCATCGAAGCTCTGCACGCCGACGGACAGCCGCCGGATGCCGAGTTTCTGCAGCAGTTCCAGGTTTTGCGGCGTTATCTCGCGGGGCGTCGTTTCCAGAGAGATTTCCTTGACAGGGAACGCCTCACGGAGGTATTCGATGAGGCTGGTCAGCTCATCCATGAGGATGGTCGGCGTGCCTCCCCCGAAGTAGACGGCCGGGAAGGAAAATCCCCGGGACTTATAAATAGCTATCTCCTTTTTCAGGTCGACGAAGTAGCGCCGGGCGGCGGCATCGTCGAAAAGGTACCGGTTGAAGCAGCAGAACGGGCACAGAGAACGGCAGAACGGGATGTGAACGTAGAGCGAGACCCCGGTACTGCTGCGGCCCGGGAGTATGCGGCTTTCATCGATGGTGGGATCGAGCCTGCCGAATTTCCGCCCTTCCCGGCGGACGATATAGCTTAAAAGCTCAGGTATCATGGATGGTTGTCCTGTTAGAGGCTGTCTATCTCATGATACCATGACGGGAGCGTGGAAGACGAGGAGCGGGTACCACAAAGCTCAAAACTCAGAACTCAGAGTTCAGAACCACAACCTAAAAGTTAACAGCGGGCGCCAGCTGAGACCTCGCAGTAGGGCGAACTGCTTCCAGTATTTAAGAGACTGCTCCGATGGATATCTTCCAATTGTCCTATTCGATTTGTAAACACCTCCTTTTTTACACTATGTTTTCTCGAGACTGAGGCCGTCTTCCGGGAAGGCGCTTTAGACTCGATTCGTTGCGCGGGTGA
This sequence comes from uncultured Dehalococcoidaceae bacterium, assembly GCA_964589285.1. Classification (GTDB taxonomy): domain Bacteria; phylum Chloroflexota; class Dehalococcoidia; order Dehalococcoidales; family RBG-16-60-22; genus DAOUEG01. The sequence goes on from CAZPSP010000113.1 coordinate 8,090, forward strand.
CGGAACAAACCGGGTTTCCAGGCTCGATTCGATTGGGAGGCCAAAAGGCGTTTTCAGCCTCGATTGGTTCCGGAGCGTATTTGGGCATAACAGGCTCGATTCGTTTCGTATATCGTTCAGCATCAGCCTCGATTGGTCTCGCGTTCTGGATGGTTTAGCTTCAATTCGTTTCGCGGGTATTGCGGGGAGGACTCCAGCGCGGCGAATTTTTCGGCTACAGTGCCAGTATTTTTATTATAGCACATATGTACTATTACGGTAAGGCAGTTTTGTCATTTTCTTTAGGAGAGAAAAGGGTTCAGGGGACTCCTTTCAACGGGATGCAGACCTT
>CAZPSP010000114.1:0-8394 GCA_964589285.1 uncultured Dehalococcoidaceae bacterium
GAATGGGCGGAGTTGACGCCGGACCAGAAAAGGGCCGAGCGGTTTAAACGATGGTTATCTCCGCCGGGAGTGACGTTCCCGAACCCGAACGCCGAAAAACTATATAAAGAGAGAGTCACCCGTTTAAGCAAGGCCCTATTGCTGCAGGAGCCGGATCGGGTTCCGTGCATTCTCCCCGCGAGCATGTACGCGGCGTCCTATGCCGGCAGCAACCTGCGCAAGGTCATGTATGACTATGGGGAACTGGTGCGCGCCTGGAAGAAGTTCCTCAAGGACTTCGATTCAGACGCCACCATGGGAGCGATGCTGGTACCCCCCGGCCGCGCCTTCGACATAATGGACTACAGGCTGTACAAATGGCCGGGGCATGGCATTCCCGAGAGCGCGATGTCCTACCAGGCCGTCGAGGGTGAACGGCTCAAGCCGGAAGAATACGACCAGTTCATCGAAGATCCATCGGATTACTGGCTGCGCACCTTTTTCCCGCGCATTTTTGGCGCTCTGGAAGGTTTCAGCCAGCTCCCCGCTTTGCGGTCGTTTGAAGAAATATCACCCGCGGCATTGATACCGTTCGGTCTGCCGGACGTCCAGAAAGGGCTTCAGGCCCTGCTGGAAGCCGGACAGGAAGCCATGAAATGGGCGCAGGCGGCCGGAGAAGTCAGCGCGGAGGCGCTCGCCCTGGGGTACCCCGGCATGGCGGGCGGTTTGGCCAAGGCGCCGTTCGACACCCTCGGGGACACGCTTCGCGGGACGCAGGGAATCATGATGGACATGTTCAAGCGGCCGGAAAAGATATTTGCCGCGATGGAACGGATTGTGCCCATCACCACCAAGGCGGCTATCGGTATGGCCGATGCCTCTGGAATCCCCCTAGTGCTGTTCCCGCTCCATAAAGGCGCGGACGCCTTCATGTCCGTGAAACAGTACGAGAAGTTCTACTGGCCGACGTTCAGACAGGTCGTCATGGCGCTGGTCAATGAAGGCATCGTCCCGGTGCTGTTCGCGGAAGGCAGCTATAACAAGCGGCTTGAAATCATCGGCGACTTTCCAAAAGGGACAGTAGCGTGGTACTTCGACCAGACGGACATGGTCAATGCCAAGAAGATGATCGGCGACAGGTGCTGCATCATGGGCAACATCCCGACGTCGCTGATGATGACCGGTACTCCTCAGCAGGTCAAGGACCATTGCCGCAAGCTCATCGAAACTTGCGCCCCCGGCGGCGGGTACATCCTGGCCGGCGGCGCCAACATCGATGAAGGCAGCCCTGAGAACATGCATGCCGTGATGGAAGCGGCCAAAGAGTACGGCGTTTACAAGTAAATTGTCCGGATATCGGTAAATCACGTGGTCAGCGGCTTATCAAGAGGCCGCTGACCATGTTTCCGGTTGCAATCTCCCGGCGTCCAATCCCTCTCCGCTGCTCCGGTATAGAAACAATACCCGGCTGTGATGACCTGCCCGGACGATAATTGCCGGGCATAGGGTCGTCAGGGGCCGGGATGAGAGGAGTAAGAAGATGGAAAAGCAATGGGCGGATATGTCCTGGGAGGAAAAAAGAGAAAAGCGGTTCCAGGAATGGCTTTCCCCAAAAATAACCTTCGACACTCCGCAGGCGGGAGAAGCCTACCGCGCCCGGGTCAACCGGTTCATCCACGCCATCAAGCTGACCGAACCGGACCGTGTTCCGGTCATGCTCCCGGTGGAGTATTACCCGGCATTTTATAATGGCGGCAATCTCAAGAAGGTCATGTACGATTATGATGAGCTGCGCCGCGCCTGGCTCCGTTTTCTCCGCGAATTTGAAATGGACTCCTTTAATGCGCCCAGCCTGGTGTTTCCGGGTAAAGTACTGGAGATGATCGACTACAAAATCCAGAAATGGCCCGGTCACGGCCTTCCCGATGACGCGCCGTCGCACCAGTTCGTTGAGGGCGAGTACATGTCCGCCGACGAGTACGATTATTTGATACAGGACCCCGCGGACTTTTACCAGCGGTACTATCTGCCCCGCATGGCCGGCGCTCTGGGAGCGTTCCGTAAACTCGGCCATCTCACGCCCTTCGTCGCCATACCGGTCTCTTACCTGGCCGCCTTCGGAGACCCCGAGGTGGAAGCATCGTACCAGACGATGCTGGCAGCCGGGCGCGAGACGATCAAGTGGGCGAGCGTGGTGAGTGAAGTAGCCCAGGCTTCATTGAAGGCCGGTTTTCCCACCGTCTGGGGCGGCATGTCCGGAGCGCCGTTCGACCAGATAGGCGATTTCCTGCGGGGCACCCAGGGCATCATGATGGACATGTTCAAGCGGCCGGACAAACTCCACGAGGCCATGCGACGCCTCGTCCCCATCATGATAGAAGAAGCGGTCACCGGCGCCAACCAGTCCGGCTGCCCGATCATTTTCATGCCGCTGCACAAGGGCACCGGCGGCTTCATGTCCGGCAAGCAGTTCGAGACGTTCTACTGGCCGACGTTCCGGGACGTGCTCATCGGGCTCATCGATGAGGGCCTGGTACCGATGCCCTTCGCCGAGGGCAACTACGAGCCGCGCCTGGAGGTCATCAAGGACCTGCCGCGGGCTTCCGCCATCTGGTTCTTCGAGCAGATGGACATGGCGAAGGCCAAGAAGGTGCTTGGCGATAGCGCCTGTATCGCGGGCGGCGTTCCCGCGTCCGCTCTCTGCACCGGCACGCCGCAGGACGTGAAAGAGGCCAGCCGCAGAGCTATCGAGGCCTGCGCCCCCGGCGGCGGCTTTATCCTTACCGCCGGCGTTCACATGGACAAGGGCAACCCGGACAACCTGCGGGCCATGATGGACGCGGCCATGGAATACGGGGTATACGGGAAATAACCTCCCGGAAAAGAGCTGAGGTCATATGCAGGGCGTTGAAAACTGGAACGAGCTTACCTGGCAGGAAAAGCGTGAAGAGCGTTTCAAGCGATGGCTGGAGCCGCAGAACGTCAAGTTCAACAGCCCGAAAGCGGAACGTCTGTATAAAGAACGGGTGACCCGGTTCATCAAGGCCATCAAGCTGGAAGAGCCGGACCGCGTGCCCGTTATTCTGCCCTCCGGGTTTTTCCCCGCGTACCATGCCGGGATTTCCTTCCACGATATGATGTACGACGTGGAAAAGACGAAGCAGGCCTGGCACAAGTTCATCAAGGACATTGGGGACGTGGACACGTTCACCGGGCCGGGCCTCGTCATGCAGGGCAAGGTCATGGAAGCGCTCCAGGTGAAGACGCAGAAATGGCCCGGCTACGGCCTGGCGGAAGATGCTTTTTATTACCAGTTCGTCGAAAACGAGTACATGAAAGCCGACGAATATGATTACTACCTGCAGGAGCCGGAGGACTATGCCTGGCGCGTCCAGTTGCCGCGTGCCGCCGGTCTCTTTCAGACCTTTGCGAAGCTCCCGCCGCTCCGCGCGCTCGGGCAGCCGATGGCCTGGGTCGGTCTTTTCAACGACCCCGATATGCGCACGCTTTTCCAGACGCTCATGGAACTGGGCCCGGCCATGCAGGCCTGGCAGAAGGAAATTGCGGGCGTGAACGACTACATGCGCGCGGAGGGGATACCCTCCTTTGTGGGCGTTTATGCCGGAGCGCCGTTCGATATGCTCGCGGACGCCATGCGCGGCACGAAGGGGATTGCCGCGGACCTCTACCGGCAGCCGGGCAAAATCCTCGAAGCGATCGAGAAAAACACCCCGAAGATGATCGAGCAGACCATCCGTATGGCGGACGCTTCGGACTGTCCCATCGTCATCATGCCGCTGCACAAGGGCGACGACCGCTTCATGTCCGACAAGCAGTTCGAGAAGTTCTACTGGCCCAGCTTCAAACGGGTGCTGCTCGCCTTGGTAAAGGAAGGCCTCGTGCCGTTCCCGTTCGCAGAGGGCGCTTACAACCGCCGGCTGGAAGCAATCTCCGACATGCCGAAGACCGGCGTGGTCTGGTACTTCGACCAGACGGACATGAAACGGGCCAAGGAAACGGTCGGCGAGGTGTCCTGCATCGCCGGGAACACGCCCACGTCGCTGCTCATCACCGGCACGGCCGACCAGGTCAAGGAGAACTGCCGGCAGCTCATCGAGGACTGCGCTCCGGGCGGCGGCTATATCCTCACCGGCGGCGCCCAGATAGACAAGGGCAATATCGAAAACCTGAAGGTCATGATGGAAGCCGCGAAAGAGTTTGGGAAATATTAGATGAGTGAACAGGTACGGCGTCCGACGCCTGAGGAGAAGAGACAGCAGCGGTTCGAGAAGTGGCTGGATACCGCCGGCATCGAGTTTGACAGCCCGGCGGCTTCCGAAGCCTATAAAGCGCGGATAGACCGCCTGGCGAAGTTCCTGCTCCACCAGATACCGGACCGAGTCCCGGTCAGCCTCCCGGTGGACAGTTTCCCCGCCTACTACGCCGGGACGGACGTCCATACCGTCATGTATGACTACGATGAGCTTTACCGAGCCTGGAAGCTTTTCCTGCGTGATTTCGATTCGGACACCATGACCAGTCCCGGCATCGTTTACTCCGGCCGAGTACTGGAAAAGGTGGACTACCGCCTCTACGCCTGGCCGGGCTATGGGCTGCCCGCCAGCGCCAAGGGCCACCAGTTCGTGGAAGGGGAGTACATGCTCCCAAGCGAGTACGGCTATTTCCTTAAAGACCCGTCCGATTACGCCCTGAGGGTCTTTATTCCGCGGGCGCTCGGCAAAGCCAAAGATTTCATCTATCTACCGCCGCTGACGTCTTTACTGGGACGGCCGCAGTCGCTCCTTTTTTCCGCTGCTTTTCGCGGCGTGCAGGAAGGGTTCCGCGCCCTCGCCGATGCCGGTGAGGAAATGGGCCGGTATCAGCAAGTGGTCGGCCGGTTCGGCCGGGAAGCGACCGCCGCCGGTTTCCCCGGTATCCGGGGGACGGTGGCCATGGCCCCGTTCGATACGCTCTCGGACGCCCTGCGCGGCACTCGCGGCATCATCATGGACATATACCGGCAGCCGGACAATGTCTTGAAGGCCGTGGACATGATCGCGGACTTCTGCATCGAGAACACGGTGGCTTCCGCCAACATGATGGGCGCGGTCAACGTGACCTTCCCGCTCCACAAGGGCGACGATACCTTTATGTCGGACGCCCAGTTCAGCGCATTTTACTGGCCGTCGCTGCTCAAGGTGATCCGCGGCCTCGTGAATGAAGGCCTGATGGTGACGCTCTTTGCGGAAGGCAAGTATAACAACCGCCTGGAGCAGGTCAGGGACGTGCCGCCGGGCTGGGTGGTCTGGCACTTCGACCAGACGGACATGGTCCGGGCGAAGAAAGCTCTCGGCGAGACATGCTGCCTGGCCGGCAACGTGCCTACCTCACTGATGTGCACCGGAACGCCGGAACAGGTCAAAGAACACTGCCGTAAACTGATCGAAAACTGCGCCCCCGGCGGAGGGTACCTGTTGACGGGCGGCGCCAGCGCCACGGACGTGAAGGCGAAGAACCTCCATGCCATGTTCGAGGCAGCCGTGGAATTCGGAAAATATTAGAAAAGATGAGCGGCCGGCAACGGTCCGACCGGAGGGAAGATGCAAGGTGTAGAAAACTGGGAAAACATGACCTGGCAGGAGCGCCGTGAAGTGCGCTTCGGGCGCTGGCTGAACCCGCAGAACATTAACTTCGTCAGTCCGGAGGCGGAACAGCTCTACAAGGAGCGCGTTACCCGCTTCATCAAGGCCATCAAGCTGGAGGAGCCGGACCGCGTGCCGGTCATGCTCCCGGTGGGATTTTACCCGGCCTTCAACGCCGGCATCTCGCTGCACACCATGATGTATGACGTGAACGAGATGCGCCGCGCCTGGCTCAAGTTCATGCACGATTTCCCGGAAATGGACACCTACTACGGCCCGACCCTGGTTCCTCCCGGTGAGGTCATGGAAGGCGTTAAACTTGTGACCCAGAAATGGCCGGGCTACGGCCTGCCGGAAACGGCCGGGTATTACCAGTTCGTGGAAGGCGAGTACATGAAGGCCGGCGAGTATGACGAATACCTGCACGAAGCCGCCGATTATGCCGTCCGCAAAACCCTGCCTCGTTCGGCCGGATTGTTCAAACCGTTCGAGAAACTGCCCCCGCTGCGTATGCTCGGCCAGCCGATGGCCTGGGTCGGCATGTTCAACGACCCCGAAATGCGCACAACTTTCCAGACCCTGATGGAACTGGCCCCGAAATACGAGGCCTGGATGAAGGTCGTGCGGGAGACCACAGACGAGGTCCTGGCCAACGGTTACCCCAACATGCGCGGTATGGCTGCCGGCTGCGGCGCGCCGTTCGACCACCTGGCGGACATGCTCCGGGGCACCAACGGCATCGTCCGGGACATCTTCCGCCAGCCGGAGCGGATTATCGAGGCGATGGAGGAATCCATTCCGCGGAACATCGAAGCCATGAAGCGCTCCGCTGAACATCTGGATTCGCCCGTCATCTTCATCCCGCTTCACAAGGGCGATGACGTGTTCATGTCCGATAAACAGTTCGAGAAATTCTACTGGCCGACCTTCCGCCGGATACTCATGGCGATGATCGAGGAAGGGCTGGTGCCGATGCCGTTCGCCGAGGGCAAGTTCAACCGGCGTCTCCGGCAGATCGCCGATACGCCGAAGAGCGGTATCATCTGGTATTTCGACCAGACCGATATGAAAGAGGCCAAGAAGATCCTCGGCGATATCTGCTGCATCACCGGCAATACGCCGTCCTCCCTGATGGTTACCGGCACGCCGGACCAGGTAAGGGAGAACTGCCGGCAACTTATCGAAGACTGCGCTCCCGGCGGCGGCTATATCCTCACCGGCGGCGCCGGTATCAATAAAGGAGATCCCGATAACATGCGGGCCATGATGCAGGCGGCCCGCGATTTTGGGACATATTAAGTAACCATACCACGGAGGCAATCAATGTTTGTAAGACCGGACAACTGGAAAGACCTTACCTGGCAGCAGAAACGTGCGCTGCGCCTGGAAAGCTGGATAAATCCGAAGAACGTCAACTGGGAAAGCAAGGAAGCGGAGGCCAACTACAAGGCGCGCGCCACCCGCATGGCCAAGGCCGCCACTATGGAGATACCGGACCGCGTTCCCTGCGCGGTGCCTGCCGGCTGGTTCCCGGCCTACAGCGCCGGCCTCCCGCTTAAAGAGGCCATGTACGATACCGAGAAGATGAAGTGGGCCTGGCTGAAGTTCCTGGACGAGTATGACAGCGATACCTATGACGGCCCGCTCTATTTCCAGGCAAAGATCAGCGATCTGCTTGATTCGCGGACCCAGAAATGGCCCGGCCACGGTCTTCCGGACGACGCCCACTCCTACCAGTACGTCGAAGGCGAATACATGAAGGCGGATGAGTACGACCTTTTCATGAAGGACCCGCTCGATTTCCAGTTGCGTAAGCTCTTGCCCCGCGAAATGGGGGTGTTCGAGCTGTTCGCCGAGCAGCCATCTTTCAGCTCCTACCAGGGTTTGCCGATGCGTTTGATGGCGCTGTGCCAGGATGAACGTTTCATCAAGCTTGCCAAGGCCATCTACGAGGCGAGCAAGGTGATGCCCGTCTACGGCAAGGCCAGCGAGGAACTGAACCGCCGCGCCATGGAGAAAGGCTTTCCCTTCTTCCGCGGTGGTATGGCCGTAGCCCCGTTCGATGTCTTCGCGGACAGCCTGCGCGGCACCCACGGCATCGTCCGGGACATGTTCCGGCAGCCGGACAAGATCCACGAGGGCATGGAGTACGTCCTGCCCCGGCTGGTGGAAGGCGGCATCCGCATGGCCGACATGACGGACTGCCCCGTGGTCCAGATGCCGCTCCATAAAGGCGACGATACCTTTATGTCCAACAAGCAGTTCGAGACCTTCTACTGGCCGACGTTCAAGCGGATGCTGCTCGGCCTCATCGATGAAGGCTGTCTGCCCTTCCCCGTGGCGGAAGGCGCCTATAACAACCGGCTCGAATATATCTCCGATATGCCGAAGAGCGGCGTGGTCTGGATGTTCGACCAGACCAACATGGCCAACGCCAAGAAGACGGTCGGCAAGGTTTCCTGCATCGTCGGTAATATCCCGGTTTCCTTGGCTTATACCGGCACGCCGGAGGACATGAGGAACGCCGTGAGGAAGCTCATCGAGACCTGCGCTCCCGGCGGCGGCTACATCGTCAGCGGCGGAGCCACGTTCGATAAGGCCAAACCGGAAAATATCCGCGCCATGATGGATGCGGTCAAGGAATACGGTAAGTATTGACCTGAAAGACGGTACTATTTGCATTTTTGGTTCATGGATAACTATAGCGTCATTGCGAAGGGCCTTCAGGGCCTGTGGCAATCTCGAAGATCGGGATTGCTTCGCTACGCTCGCA
>CAZPSP010000115.1:0-8117 GCA_964589285.1 uncultured Dehalococcoidaceae bacterium
TATTTACACAATAACTTTTTTGTTGTTATTTACATCCTGTCAATCTTCGAGCACTGAAACAGTAGATAATAATGGCTGGGTAGTCCTCGTGGGTATTGGAGAATACAAACACATAGACCATAACGTCTCATACGCCTCAAATGACGCAGATTGTCTACAAAATGAATTAGCCTCCATTTTCGGAGCCGAGAAAATTCTATCACTCAAGGATTGTGAAGCGACAAAGGATAACATAAAGGACACCTTATTAAACTGGTTACCCCCAAGAGAGTCTATAGAAGATTTAGTTCTGATATATTTCGGCACACATGGCAACTGCACTCACTTAAAAACATACGATTCATTCGAAAACAGTAATAGCCAGGATATTGAAGCTTCAGAGCTTGTTTCATGGCTTGGCTTGTTAGACTCTTCTCATATACTAGTAATTCTTGATGTCTGTGAAAGCGGATGTTTAGCAAATCGTATTAAGAGTCAAAAAACCTCAATAATCGCCGGAAGTACTGATCGTGAAAAATGTTGGCAGCTAGACGAGTACAACCACGGGGTATTTTCGTATTATTTTTTGGCCGCTTTGAAATCGCCTACTGAAGTAGACACAGATAATAATCAATTCGTCACTGCAAAAGAAATCTATGAGTTTATCTCCCAAAATATGGCAGATGAGTACGCTAATTATCCTCCACCCTCATCTCAGGTTCCAAGCTTTTATAGTGATCAGGAGTTCAATGTGTTTTCTATTCAAGACCTTATAAAACATTAGAACCCATTTTCACGCCAAAGACGGAGTCAAATGACCTTACTCCGGTGCCTTGCGGAATGACATTGCAGATTGACGGCCACCGGCAGAGAGGTGATATGCGTAGGGAAGGTCTCCACGTGCACGGCGAGGGCGGTGATACGGCCGCCGTAGCCCATCGGGCCGATGCCCAGGTCGTTGATCCTGCTCAGCAGTTCTTTTTCCAGACCGGCCGTCTCGGGGTCGGTACTCGGTTCGCCGACGTTCCGGAGAAGCGCATGCTTGGCCATGACCATGGCCTTGTCCGCCGTCCCGCCGATGCCCACGCCGACGATGACCGGCGGGCAGGGTTTGCTGGAGGCTTCTTCGACGGCCTTGACCACGAAGTCGATGACGCCCTGCCGTCCGTCCGCCGGGAGGAGCATCCCCAGCTTCGCCACGTTCTCCGAGCCGCCGCCCTTGGGCAGCACGGTTATCCTGATTCGGTCGCCGGGGACGATGTTCGTGTGGATGATGGCCGGGGTATTGTCGCCGGTGTTTTTCCGGTCGGAGAAGGGGCTGGCGACCATCGATTTGCGCAGGTACCCTTCCTCGTAGGCGCGGCGGACTCCCTCGTTGACGGCCTTCGTCAGGTCGCCGAGGACATGGGCGTCCTGCCCCAGTTCCAGGAAGACCACGGCGGAACCGCAGTCCTGGCAAAGCGGGATGTGCTCCGTATCAGCGATACGGGCATTTTCCAGGATAGTCTCCAGCACTTCCCGTCCGGGAATGGAGACCTCGTCCCCGCAGGCTCGCTCCAGAGCGGCGATGACGTCATCGGAAAGCCGGTATTCGGCTTCGAGAAAGAGCGCCGCAACCGCGTCCGTGATAGCGGCGGCGTTAATCTCGCGGGTTGTCCCCATCGTATTCCGCCAGCAGCTTGCGCAGTTCGATGATCATCTCGGGGACGTCTATCTTCATGGGGCACTGTTGTTTGCAGCGCCCGCAGGTAAGGCAGGTATACGCGATGGAAGCGGCCTTTTCCGGGTCCTGGTTGACGATGGCAGCCCAGACGGCGCCGATGCCGGTGAAGTACTTGTCCCCGAAGTGCCCGGCGGTCACCGAGAAGACGGGGCATTCGTAGAGGCAGCCGCCGCAGCGCAGGCAGTAGAGCGCCTGGGCCAGGACGGGATATTTCGCCAGGCGGGTGCGGCCGCCGTCGAGGAAGATGACGTGGAAGTCCCTCGGGCCGTGGGCGCCGTAGGTGGTTACCTTTTCAATATCCCCGGTTTTACTCGGACCGGAGACCATGCTGACGTAGGAGGGTATCGTGTAATTGGCGTAACGCCAGGTGACCTCGGAGACCTTGAAGGCATCGCTGAGCGTGGGGACGAGTTTTTCCATCCCGACGAGTGCAATGTGCATTTCCGGGGCGCCGGTAGCCAGGCGGATATTGCCTTCGTTCTCGATGAGGAACAGGGTGCCGGTCTCGGCGGCGACGACATTGGCCCCGCTGATGCCGATCTGGGCTTTAAAGAACTTGTCTCTCAGGTAGTTGCGGGCCGCGCCGACGAGTTCGGCGATCTCGGTATCGTCCGCATAGTTCTGCCCCATGATCTTGGAGAAGAGCCGGGCCACGTCCTCCCGAGGTACGTGGATGGACGGCGAAAGGATGTGCATGGGACGCGAACCGAGCTTCTGGATGATGAATTCCCCGAGGTCCGTCTCGTAGACATCATTGCCGCGCTCTTCCAGGTACTCGCGGAGGCCGATCTCTTCTCCCGTCATGCTCTTGCCCTTGACGATGGTCTTGCCCGTGCCGCAGATATCGGCAATGAGCAGGAGGGCTTCCTCGGCGGTCTCGGCGATGTAGGCCTTGCCCTTGTTCTCCTCGATGGCGGCGCAGGCCTGCTGCGCCAGGGCGGTCATGTTCTGAACGGACTTTTCTTTGATCTTCCTGACTTCCTCGGCCAGGCTGACGGTATGCGGGAACTTTTCCAGGGCGTTCTTGACGTTGCCTCGGAAACTCTTGATGGCCCGTGACAGGGCGAGGCGCAGCCGGTCGTTGTGGGCCGCGTCCATAATTTCCTTTTTATATGATTTGAAACCTGATTGTTTTCTCATTCATTTAATGCCATGGCGATGATCTCCGCCAGGTCCATGACCATGACGTGGTCCGCCCCGAGTTCTTTGACGCCCGCCTTCAACTGCATGACGCAGCCGGGGCAGTGAGTGGCGATGATGTCCGCGCCGGTATCGAGCAGTTCCCGGGCGCGGTTGACGCCGAGCATCGCGCTCAGTTCCGGGAAGACCGCTTCAAAGCCGCCGCCCCCGCCGCAGCAGGTGGCGAACTCGGCCCTGGTCCAGTCCGGCTCGACGAAATCGACGTTTTCAATCGCACTCAGCACCTGCCGTGGTTCATCGACGATGCCGAGGAAGCGGACAAGCTGGCAGGGATCGTGATACGTTATTTTTACCGGTTTGGGAAACCTGAGTTTGAGAGAATCAAGGTTCCCCACCACGACCTGGAGGAAATGCCTGACGTTGATATCGAACCCTTTGATATGTTTCGGGAACAGTTCCGCCAGGGCATGCGTGCAGTACGGCACAATGCTGATGATGTTCTTCACATTGTTCGATTTCAGCGTTTTGTAGGCTTTTTTCGCGTTCTCCGAAAAGCGGTCCTGGAGGCCGGCATGGTTCAGCGGCGCCCCGCAGCACGGCTCGTTTTCCGCCAGGTAGCCGGGTTCGATGCCGATGTGACGCAGCACGCCGATAGCGGCGGTAAGAGGCCGTACCTCTCCCTGGCTGTTGCGTGAGATGACGGTACTGTAAATACCCGGCAGGTTCAAACCCAGTTTTTTCTGGAACCGGGCAAAGCGCATCGGCAGTTCAGACCCGATGACCGTTTTATCCACGGTGCGGCTCAGGTTCATGAGTTGCTCCAGTTGCGCCGAGTACTGGTACCCGCAACCGGCGAAGAACACCGTTTCCGCGGCGGCGGGAAGGCCCAGGTCTTCCGCCCACTTCGCGCCCTGCTCCCTTGTCACGCCAAGGATGTTCTGATGCGTTTTAATGTTATCTGCCAGATAGGTGAGGCCCGGAGGGACCAGTTCATTTTCCATATTAATTACATACAACAGCCGTTCAAGGATAGGGTAATCATGAAATGAGTAATTACAGCCGGGGGTTCGAGGATTGGACGAGATCCTTCGCCTTGTTCAGGACGACCATCAACTCGCACGGACATTATCTCCATGCATCATGATACATCCCCTGAACAGGACATAGCAAGTTGCGGCCCAGGGTAGAAAAGTAATGTTACCCGTTGAGACCATAGCTGATGAGCCGGATCATTTCCCGCGCCAGGGTGGGGTTCCTGGAAATCTTTTCCACAAGTTCCGGGGCATTGTAGTATCCCCGCCGGAATATCTCAAAGTACGCCATGATCGCCTCGGTGGAGAGTTTGGGATCGATGTATCCCTGGTCGATGCCTTGCTGGAAGAAAGCGTTCATGGCCGGGACCACCTGGTTGGCGGCGAGCGAATCCACCCAGGAACGCAGCTCGGGATCGATTTTAATATAGGTAGAAAGCAGTTCCCCCTGGAACTGGTCGATCATCCTCGTCTTGTCAAAAACGATGGCTTCCAGTTTTTCCGGGAAAGGACGATCGCCCGTCATCAGGTCAAGGTATTTTTTAAGCAATTCACCGACGAACCACTTGATAACGTCATGAATAAGACCTTCCCGGCTTCCGAAATAGTTATATATGGTTACCTGCGATACGCCGGCTTTCCGGGCGATCTCAGACACACTTACTTTCCGGAAACCGTGGGATTCAAAGAGTTCCAGCGCAGCGCGCCGGATACTGTCTTTTTTCTTCTCTTTTCGTTTCTCGAACCCGTCCATGATAAGCCGCCGAATTTTGAACTATTTCTATAAAAACTATAAAATATTAGCTTGACAAAGTCAATAGCCTAATTTATAATATGAAATGATTTTGTTCAACTAGTTCATATGTTGAAAAGGATGCACCATGAACGACAATACCGTTATCCGTACTGAAGGTCTGACCAAGTATTATGGAAACTTCCCTGCCCTGGTGGACCTCGACCTGGAAATACGGGCGGGCGAGATATTCGGCTTCCTCGGGCCGAACGGGGCCGGAAAAACGACCACGATACGCACCCTGCTCGATGAGATCAGGCCCACCCGGGGGACCGCCTCCATCCTCGGGCTGGACACGCATAAAAGGTCCGTCGAACTCAGGCGGCATATAGGGTACCTCCCCGGAGATCTTGCCATGTACCCTAACCTGACCGGCAAGGACACGCTGACCTACTTCGCCAACCTGAGAGGCGGTGTGGACTGGTCGTATGTGAACAGCCTCGTCGAGCGCCTGAACGCCGACCTTGAAAAGAAGGTTGGCGATCTCTCTTCCGGCAACCGCCAGAAGGTGGGCCTGATACAGGCCTTCATGAACAAGCCGCGGGTACTCATCCTGGACGAACCCAGCGTAGGCCTCGATCCGCTGATACAGCGGGAGTTCCAGGCCATGATGCGGGAAGCAACCGCGGAAGGCCGTACGGTCTTCCTCTCCAGTCATACCCTGTCCGAGGTCCAGCGCGTGGCGGACCGGGTGGGGATCATCCGGCACGGCAAACTGGCAGCGGTAGACTCCGTTGCCGAACTCAGGTCCAAGGCCATCCGCCGGATCGAACTGGTCTTTACCGCACCGGTGGAGGCGGCCGCGTTCGAACGTATTCACGGTGTGCGGGATGTTTCCGTTGAAGACCACCGCGCTTTCTTCTCCTTCGACGGGAGGATGGAGGACATGCTAAGGGCCGTCATGGACGAATACGACCTGCAGGACATCCATACCCAGGAAGCCGACCTGGAGGAGATATTCCTGGCCTACTACCGGGAGGAGGAGGTCAGGGTATAATGCTGGCTAACGTCTTCACCAAGGCCGTCCGGGACCGCTGGCTCGGCACGACTATCTTTACCCTCGCCCTGGGATTGATCCTGTTATGGGCGATGTCCATTTACCGTGAGATCGATCTCAACGTCTACGCCGGCATGCCGGAGGCGTTAAGGGCGATCATGGGAATTCCGGTCACGGCGGACGTGGGGAGCATGGCTATCAGCGTGTTCCTCTCCGGGGTCGGGGCATGGGTCATGGCCGGCCTGTCCATTGCCGCTGGTTCGGCGGCCATTGCCAGCGAGGAAAGCAACGGGACCCTCGGGCTGCTCCTGGGCAATCCCCGCAGCCGCACCGGCGTCCTGGCATCCAAAACGGCGGCCATGGTGCTGCTCATGGCCCTGGCGATGACTTTTTTCTGGGGCGCCGTGTACGCGTCGGCCAATATCCTCGATGTGAATATCACCGGCACGCACCCCGGCGCGCTGGCGCTGCACGTCTTTGCTACCGTGATGTTCTTCGGTTTCCTGGCATTGGCCGTCGGGGCCTGGACGGGCAACCGGGGCACCGCTTCAGGAGTCAGCACCGGCCTCATGGTGATATCCATCATCGCCATCGGTATTTTGCCCCTTATCGATGGATGGGAATTCGCGGCCAGGATATTCCCCTGGTACTACCTGAATGGAAGTGAACCGTTGTTGAACGGCACGGACTGGGGACATATCGGTATCCTGTCCGGGTGCATTGCGGTCTTTACCGCGGCGGCCGTTCTTGGTGTCAACCGGCGGGACCTGAAGAGCCGGAACACCGGCGTGACGCTGATAGACCGCCTGCGGAACAATCCGGCAACGAGCAAGATCGTTTCCCGCCTGGCCGGTTCGGCGCGTGTATCCAGCATCTGGCTGAAGACCTTTTCCGAACAGCAGGGGCTCCTCATCGTGGTGTGCTGGATAATGTTCCTGACCGGGCTCATGATGGGGCCGATCTACAATTTCATGCCCATGGATTCACTGGGCAGCTTTGCGGAAAAACTCCCGAAAGCCTTCCTGGCAATGGTCGGGGGAGGCAATTTCAGTACCCCGGAAGGTTACATCCAGACGGAAATCTTCAGCCTGATGGCGCCGGCGGCTCTACTGGTGATCGGCATCGTGGCCGGGGCGAAGGCTGTCGCCGGTGAAGAATCAAACCGCACCATGGGATTACTCCTGGCCAGTCCCGTCACCCGCGGCAGGATCATCATGGAAAAATCCCTGGCAATGGTACTGTGTGTGTTCATCGCGGGGTCCGCGACCTACGCCGGAGTGGCGGCGGGGGTACTGGCCGGCGGTCTGGACATTGATTACGGCAACATCGCGGTGATCAGTTTGCAGGCGACCCTGCTGGGGCTGGTCTACGGGGGGTCTGCGCTCTTTCTCGGGGCCGCCACGGGGCGGTACAGGATCGCGGTGTTCGGCAGCATCGGGTTCGCCCTGATCTCGTATATCACGTCATCCTTCCTGCCTTTAAGCGAGAGCCTGGCCGGCTTTGCCAAATGGTCGCCTTACTATTACTTCCTCGGCGGCGATCCCCTGATGAATGGAATGAACTGGGAGCACGCGGGGATTCTGGCCGGACTGGCGGTCATCTTCGTAATTCTTTCCCTGATTTTGTTTCCGCGGCGGGATTTGGTATACTCCGGATAGTCGCGATAGAAGCTTAATAGGTGAAAAAAGAATCCGGTCGTCCGGAACAATAGGGGCGGGTACCATCTCGGCAGACTATTCCGGTATTTCCATTTGAAAATCCCCGGCATACCCGGTATAGTAATATACTAATAGGTATTTTCCTGATTGCAGTGAGTCCGGATTTCAATATTTCAGTTCCTGAAATTTTATATGGAAAAACTGGAAACAACATGTTATAATACCGCTGAACAGCGGGAGGTTTGCGCTTTGGCTGATATCAAGCCAGGCCTTACTCTACGAGAGGAGAGATTATGGCGGAGTTACTCAAAGTAGAAGACTTGCAAACCCAATTCAAGACCGAAAGTGGTGTCGTCAAAGCAGTCAATGGCGTTTCATATTACATTGACGAACAAGAAATTGTCGGTATTGTGGGTGAAAGCGGCTGTGGAAAATCCGTCAGCCAGCTTTCCGTGATGCAGTTGATCAATGCCCCGGGCAAGATCGTGGGAGGCAAGGTCCTCTTCGAGGGCCAGGACCTGCTTCAATATGAAGCCAACGGTCCTGAAATGCGTTCCACGAGGGGCGCCAAAATAGCGATGATCTTCCAGGAACCGATGACCTCTCTCAATCCTGTATTGACCATCGGACAGCAGTTGACAGAGATGCTGACGCTGCACATGAAGATGAGCGACGATGCCGCCCGTAAACGGGCCATCGAGCTCATGAGCATGGTCGGCATTCCCGGAGCGGCCAACCGTATCGACGATTATCCCCACCATTTCTCGGGCGGTATGCGCCAGCGTGTGATGATCGC
>CAZPSP010000116.1:0-2701 GCA_964589285.1 uncultured Dehalococcoidaceae bacterium
GGGAGGGCACGGTTACAGATTGGCGGCGGCTACCGCTGAGTGTTAGCCGCCCTGCGTTGCTAAGAATGGCAGTCATCCTGACGAAGGTCAGGATCCAATTATGGTAGGTTCTGTAACCGCATTACCAGCACACTTCCCAAACATGATGTAAGGCGTCGTTGGATTCCCGATTTCTCGGGAATGACAAATCCGGGAAATGGATCGGGTAGGGCGGGAACAGTGCCATGCAGAACTGGATTCCAGCCTGTAGCTGGAATGACGGGAGCTTGCGGCCGCGGGCAGGGACGCCCGCGCTACCCTGGTGGGGAGGGCACGGTTACAGATTGGCGGCGGCTACCGCTGAGTGTTAGCCGCCCTGCTCTGAGCAAACCATTCCCATTGCAAATACAGGGATATAGAACCAACGTTTATTGTATAATGAACCAGTACCGACTCAACTTGCAGGAGTGAAACAACCAATGAAATTCTCGCCGTTACTGGACAGGATACCGGACTACCCGTTCCGCCGCGTGGGCAGGCTTTCCACGGAGGTTGAGCAGAAGGACGGCGTCCGGGTGATCAACGCGCGCATCGGGATACCGGACCAGGAAGCGCCGCCGAGCGTGAAACAGGCGCTGGCGGAGTTCGTCAAGGCGGACAGGTCCACGTACGGCTACCCGTGCGACGTGCATCCGGAACGGGGCATCCCGGAGCTTATCGAGGCGATCATCGGACATTACAAAGAAAAGTACGGCGTGACGCTGAAACCGGAGAACATCGCGGTCAGCGGCTGGAGCAAGGACACGCTGTTCAACCTGATCCGGCTCTTCGATAAAGGCAACGTCCAGGTACCGGACCCGGTATACCCGGTCTACGAGGGCACCTCCATCCTGGCCGGCAACACGGTGACCCGCGTCCACACCGGCGAGGACACCGGCTGGCTGCCGCAGTTCGACCTGAAAGCGGGATCGGACACGGTGGCGCTGTACTTCTGCGACCCCAACAATCCCACCGGTGCCGTGGCAGGCATCGACTACTACAGGGACCTGCAGAAAGGCCTGGAGAAGGCGGACGCGGCGGGCATCTTCGATAAAGCTTACAAGGACTATGTCTTCGACAGCCGGTGCAAACCAGTCTCGATCACCCAGGTGCCGGGACTCATGGACCGAGGCTTCGAGGTGGTTTCCTATTCCAAGCACTATAACTTCGTCGGCATCGGCCTCGGCTGGGTGGCCAGCAGCAAGGACAACATCGACCGCTGGCTCAAGCTGAACAGCCAGTACGGCCAGGGCGTGGAGTGGTACAAGCAGAAGGCCGGAGCGTTCGCGTTGACCAGCCCGGCGGTCAAGGCGGAAATGGACGCCTACTGGAAGGAATTGAAAGAGCGGCGGGACATATTTACCAGGGGGCTGCAGGACCTCGGGCTGAGCGTGAGGGTACCGGAAGCAACGCCCTACCTGTGGATCAAGGTGCCGGAGGGCTTCGACGATGAGGACTTCGTGCTCAACACCATCATCCGCAAGGCGCACGTGGCGCTGATGCCGGGTTCGTACTTCGGGAAAAACGGGGCGGGCTACATGCGGGCCACGGTCTTCCTGACGCGGCAGGACATCGAAGAAGCGCTGGACCGCATCCGGAAAGTAAAAACCTGGTAGCTCCTCAGAGGACCGTGGACGGGATTCTGAACGTCAACAAACCGGCGGGCATGACCTCCTACGGGGTGGTTGCCGCCGTCAAGCGCCTCGCCGGGCAGCGGCGGGTAGGACATGCCGGAACGCTCGATCCGGACGCCACCGGCGTTCTGCCGGTCTGCCTGGGTAAGGCCACCCGCATCGTGGAATTCTTCATGGACGCCGCCAAGGTTTACGTGGCGGAGATAGAACTCGGGGCGTGCACCGATACATACGACGCCGCCGGGACGGTGACCTCGCGCGGGGATGCTTCATCTGTTTCTCGTGAGGATATGGAAGCGGCGTTGGAAGGGTTCCGGGGCGTTATCGAGCAGACCCCGCCGATGTACAGCGCCCTCAAGCACCAGGGGCGGCCGCTGTACGACCTGGCGCGGGAGGGCGTCACGGTGGAACGGGCGAGTCGCAGGGTCACCATCCACCGGCTGGAACTACTGGAATGGCATTCTCCCCGGCTGAAGATAGAAGTGGAGTGCAGCAAGGGCACGTATATCCGGTCGCTGACCCATGACATCGGGCAGAGGCTGGGGTGCGGGGCCTACCTGAAAACGCTGGAGAGAACCAGGTACGGTATCTTCGACATCGAGCACGCCGTGGGACTGGAGCAGGTGAAGGAAGCCTCGGAAAGAGGCGAATGGGAAGGGCTGCTGTTTCCCATCGATGCTGCACTGGGCGGGATGGTGAGGATGGACGTCGATGAAGCGGAAGAAGTGATGCTGAAACAGGGAAAACCCATGACCAAAGAGCCAGGGGAAGAGCCTGAAACCAGCCCGTTCCGCAACTACCGCCGGGCCTACAATCAAGCCGGCGAATTCGTGGCGATACTGTACCGCGACAAAGATGCCGGTCTCTGGCGTCCTAAGAAGGTATTTACTTAGTGTAACTCAAAAGTCAGAACTTAAAACTCAAAACCACAACTCAAAGGTTAAAAGTGTGCCTTCAGAAGCTTTAGCTGGACATAAAATAGCTGTTAAATACAGAACCGCGATTACGGCGGGCAAAAAAGGGGGAAAGGGTTTTGACCGCCCTACGGA
>CAZPSP010000116.1:2801-8021 GCA_964589285.1 uncultured Dehalococcoidaceae bacterium
TTAGTATAACTTTAATTAATGAACCCTGGTGCCTGCCAGGGATGGATCCTGAACCAAGTTCAGGATGACCATGGTGGACGGCAATGAAATCCTTCGACAGGCTCACCATGAGCATAAAATAATCACGGGGTCCGACCTCACTCTCCGTGCCGGAACCGCGATTACGGCGGGCAAAAAAGGGGGAAAGGGTTTTGACCGCCCTACGGAATCCCTCTTAGTATAACTTTAATTAATGAACCCTGGTGCCTGCCAGGGATGGATCCTGAACCGAGTTCAGGATGACCATGGTGGCGTGCCGGAATTATGATTGCGGCGGGCCTGCGTCCAAAGTATTTACGTAAGTAGTTTTCCTCACTCATCTTGACAGTTCTTGCCCAAAGAGAGTATAGTCACATCGGCTGTGTTTTCGATTCGACCTGAGTCTGCAGCGCGTCTACTAAGAAAGGGGAAAACCATTCGACATGGGTAAGATCAACGTCGCCATCATCGGCGTGGGCAACTGCGCTTCGTCCCTGGTCCAGGGAGTCCACTATTACCGGAACGCCAAGGACGGTGAATTCGTTCCCGGCCTGATGCATGTAAATCTCGGCGGCTACCATATCAGCGATATCAATTTCGTGGCCGCCTTCGATATCGACAAGAACAAGGTCGGCAAGGACATCGCCGAAGCCATTTATGTCAAGCCGAACAACACGTTCAAGTTCTGCGACGTTCCCCCGACCGGCGTCAAGGTGAACCGGGGCATGACCCATGACGGGCTGGGCAAGTACCTTTCCCAGATCATCGAGAAAGCCCCCGGTCCGACGGCGGACATCGTTAACATCCTCAAAGAGACGAAGACGGACGTCGTCATCAATTACCTGCCGGTGGGCAGTGAAGAAGCGACGAAGTGGTACATCGAGCAGATATTGGAAGCCGGCTGCGGCTTCGTGAACTGCATCCCGGTCTTCATCGCCAAGGAGAAGTACTGGCAGAAACGGTTTGCGGACAAAGGGCTGCCGGTCATCGGGGACGATATCAAGTCCCAGGTAGGCGCGACCATCACGCACCGGATGCTGACGAGGCTGTTCCGCGACCGCGGGGTGAAGCTGGAGCACACCTACCAGCTCAACTTCGGCGGCAACACGGACTTTTACAATATGCTGGAGCGAGAGCGGCTGGAATCCAAGAAGATATCCAAGACGTCCGCGGTGACCTCCCAGCTCGATTACACCATGGATCCGGACGATATCCACGTGGGTCCGAGCGATTACGTACCCTGGCTGAAAGACCGCAAGTACTGCCACATCAAGATGGAAGGCCGGACCTTCGGTGACGTGCCGCTCATCCTGGACATGAAGCTGGAGGTCTGGGACAGCCCGAACTCCGCCGGAGTGGTCATCGACGCGCTGCGGTGCTGCAAGCTGGCCCTGGACAAGGGGCTCAAGGGAGAACTGACGGCGCCTTCTTCCTATTTCATGAAATCACCGCCGGTCCAGTACACGGATGACGAGGCGCGGAAGCTGACGGAGGAATTCATCGCCGCCAATGCTCTCACGGCCGAAGCGCCGAAAACACCGAAAAAAAGCGGGGGCAATACCTAGGCGGCAATGAAAATTGCGCTGGTTTCTCCGTATGACTTCGCCCACCCGGGGGGCGTAGTCAACCATATCTCCTGCCTTGAGAAACAATTTTCCCGGCTGGGGCATGAGGTCAAGATCATCGCTCCCGCCTCCAAGGCGATGCATACCCTGGGAGACCGGTTCATACGCATCGGTACGCCGCGGCCACTGCCGGTCAGCGGCTCGATAGCCCGCATCACGCTTTCCCTGCGCATCGAACACAACATCAAGGAAGTGTTCGCGCGGGAGAAGTTCGATATCTGCCACCTTCACGAGCCGCTGATGCCGACGCTCTGCACGACGACATTGCGGCTGAAACGCTGCCCGATGGTGGGAACGTTCCACGCTTCCGGCGGGAAAAACTGGTATACGATGTTCTCCCCTATCATGAAGTGGTACCTGGACCGGTGGTGGAGCAAGCTGGACGGGCGCATCGCAGTGTCACCGGTGGCGCGTAACTATATCAACCATTATTTCCCGGGACAGTATACGATCTTTCCTAACGGGATAGATACGCACCACTTCGACCACCGGGTGGAACCCTTCAGCCACTACCGAGACGGGAAGTTCAACATATTGTTCGTCGGCCGGCTGGAAAAGCGGAAGGGGTTCGATTACCTGCTTGACGCGTACAAGATGGTGCGGAAGGAATACAAGGACTGCCGGCTCATCCAGGTAGGTCCGGGTAAACGCCTGCGCCGGAAATATGAAAAGCGCGTGGTCAATGAAAACATCCCGGATGTTTTCTTCACGGGATATGCGACCTACGCCGACCTGCCGCGTTACTACAAGACGGGAGATGTCATCTGCTTCCCGAATACCGGGTGGGAGAGTTTCGGGATCGTTCTGCTGGAAGCGATGTCCGTAGGGCGGCCGATCATAGCCTCCGACATCGACGGGTTCAATGCCGTGCTGACGGACGGACGGGAAGGCATCGCGGTGCCGCCGAGGGACTCGAGCAAGCTGGCGGAAGCTATCCTCAAGCTCATCCACGATGAACCGCTGCGTCACGCCATGGGAGAGCTAGGCAGGCAGTACGCCGCCAAGTATGACTGGGAACTCCTGGCGCGGCGGCTGCTGGAGTATTATGGCGCCGTCCTGGACAGAGTCGGAAACCGGGAAAGGGAACCTGCCGAAGTAACGCTGCCAGCCGGGAACCTCTCCGAGGCCATTTAACCGATGTCAAATTTCAACAAGACCAGGAAATCTATAAGTGCGTCCGTAACAGCGCCGGTGGTGAAACTCCTGGCCAGGACGCCGTTGACTCCCAATACGCTGACATGGATCGGTTTCCTGATCACGGTGGGAGCGGCGGTCCTTATAGCGTTGGACCATCTGATAGCCGCCGGGGTGACGCTGCTGGTGGCGGCCCTGTTCGACATGCTGGACGGAGCGCTGGCCCGGACCACCGGCACAACCACGAAGTTCGGGGCGATACTGGATTCCAGCCTGGACAGGGTCTCGGAGGCGGTCATATTCATCGGGCTGGTGGCGCTGTTCGCCCGGAACGGGATGGACTGGGAAAGCGTGCTGTGCGTCGTCGCCCTGCTGGGGTCTTTCATGGTAAGTTACATACGCGCCAGGATGGAAGGCCTGGGCATAGAATGCACGTCCGGGTTCTTCCAGAGGCCGGAGCGTGTCGCCCTCATGGTGCTCGGCCTGCTGCTGAGCGGCATCAATTACGCACTTATTATCGCGGTGGGCCTGCTGGCCCTGCTGAGCATCCTTTCCGCGGGCCAGAGGATGATATTCGCCTGGCGCCGGACCAGCGCCATCTAGGCGCTCCGCTACTTTACCCGTACCCAGGAAAACAGAGTTATTACGCGCCTGTGCCGCGGACAGAGCACGGGCTATCAGGAACGGAGGAACACTATGCCGTTAGTTGCTGCAATCGGAGCACAATGGGGAGATGAAGGAAAAGGAAAAATCGTGGACATGCTGGCGGAGAAAGCCCACTATGTCGTGCGTTTTTCCGGCGGGGACAATGCCGGTCACACCGTGGTAAACCCCAAGGGTGAATTTGCCTTGAGATTGACACCCTCGGGTATTTTCTATGATACCGCCACATCCATCATCGGCAACGGGGTGGTATTGAACCCGGCGGTGCTGAACCAGGAAATAGACATGCTCGAATCGAGAGACGTGGACACCTCCCGGCTGCTCATCAGCGACCGGGCCAACCTCATCATGCCCTACCACATCGCTCTCGACGGGCTGGAGGAGTCCGCCCGCGGCGGCAAGGCCATCGGGACCACGGGCAAAGGCATCGGGCCGGCTTTCACAGACAAGGTGGCCCGTACGGGGATCAGGGCGGGCGAGCTGCTCAACAAAGCCTCTTTCAAAGAGCACCTGGCCTCGGTCCTCGAACAGAAAAACATCCTGCTGACCAAGGTGTACGGGAAAGAGCCGCTTTCGCTGGAAGAGATCTACAAGCAATACTGCGAGTATGCGGACCGCTGGGCGGACCGCATCTGCGATACCAGCGCCGTGCTGGCGGCCGCGCTGGACAGGGACGAGCCGGTCCTGCTGGAAGGCGCGCAAGGTTTCCTGCTGGACCCGGACTTCGGGACCTATCCATTCGCCACATCATCCTCGCCGACGGCCGCCAACGCATGCCTCGGCGCGGGAGTGCCCGTCACCAGGGTGACGCACGTACTCGGCGTTTACAAAGCCTATCAGACACGAGTGGGCGCGGGGCCGATGCCGACAGAGCTTTCCGACGAGACCGGCGACCTGATACGCGAGACCGCCCAGGAATACGGCACTGTCAGCCACCGGCCGCGTAATTGCGGGTGGTTCGACGCCGTAGCGGGAAGCTTCAGCAAACGCATCAACGGGTATACGAGCATCGCCCTGACGCGTCTCGACGTGCTGGATACGCTGCCCCGCATCAAGATATGCACATCGTATAAAATCGACGGCCGGACCGTGGACAACTTCCCGGCGGACATCGAAGCCCTGGCCAAAGCCCAGCCGGTCTATGAAGAGCTGCCAGGCTGGGAAAAACCGACCGGCGACGTGCGGATTTTCAAAGAACTGCCGTTCAAGGCGCAGAAGTACGTCAAGCGCATCGAGGAACTCATCGGCTCCCCGGTAAGTATCATCGGGGTCGGCAAACGCCGCGAGCAGACCATCCAGCGGCAGTCGGTTTATTAGGCCGGGGGTACCTGATGGCGACAATACGGGAAGCCAGGGAAGAAGACATCCCGCGGATACTGGAGTTATACCGGCAACTCTCGCTCGGTCCGGTTGACGTTGACAGTCCGCATGATTTAGAGGGAAGCCGGGCCATGTTCAAGGACATGATGGAGCATACCGGTTATCATTTACTGGTGGCGGAAGCGAACGGCACGGTGCTGGGGACCATCGTCCTGGTCATCCTGCCGGGGTTTGCCCATAACAACAGCCGATGGAGTGTGATCGAGTACGTAGTGGTGGATGAGGCTTACCGGAGCAAGGGCATCGGGCAGCAGTTGATGGACCATGCGGCGGGACTGGCGCAAGAAGCGGGATGCTACAAGATAATGTTGTGCAGCAACAAGAAACGGCCGGACGCGCACCGGTTTTACAAGCGCATCGGGTACGAGCAGACGCACGAGGCGTTCCACCGGTATTTGAA
>CAZPSP010000117.1:0-8017 GCA_964589285.1 uncultured Dehalococcoidaceae bacterium
TTTCCTCCTTCGACAACCCAGGCGTCGAACCGCAAGCCGGCTCCCGGGTCATATTCGCGGGCAAAAGCTTCGGGGTAGTTCTCTTTCCACTCCGCCCATTCCTGGGCGGTAACTTTCCGGACGTCTACGAGGTAGCCGCTGGTGGCTTCGCCCACGGCGTTCTTGGAGGAAACGCCGAGCGGTGAGATGGTATTGATGGCGCCGCCGCGGTCGACCTTGCCGGGAATGATGGGATCGTACCGGGCGCCATGGTCCACGTAGGCCACACCGGGCATGATGCGTTCCCAGACACGGGCGCCGCAGAGCACGATGCCGCGCTCGTTCATGACCTTGACGATGTCTCCGTCCTTGATGCCGCGTGCGGCGGCGGTGCTGGGATGGATCCAGACCGGCTCGTATTTGTAGCCGTCCTCGCCGAGGACCTTCATCGTGGGCGCTTCGCGGGTCCAGGTAATATCGTCAGCCTGGGAGTGGACGCGCCACCGTCCGTGGTTGGACATCAGCAGGAGCGGGTACTGCGAGGCACGGTCGCTGGTGAGGCGCTCGTCGTGGGTGATATCTTTTTCGATCCACTTCGGTATCGGCGGGCGTTCGGTATCGGTCGGGAATACTTCCGCGATCCTCTGGGAGTAGAACTCCAGCTTGCCGGTGGGAGTGGGCAGCGGGTACTTTTCGGGATCGTCGTAGAAGTTGCGGAGGCCGACGGTATCTTTCTCCCAATCCTTGGCTACCGGCAGGACAACATACTTGTTCTCGACGAATTTTTCCCAGGGGATAAAATTATCGAGCTTCATGTTATCGAAAACCTGTTTTTCCAGGTCGCGGGTGGTCATACCTTCGGTCATCTGTTCTTCGTAGCCGAGTTTCTTGGAGATCTCGAGGACGATCTCGTAGTCGCTCTTGGACTCGCCGACCGGCTGGACGGCCTGTTCCTGGAGGGCCACGCTGTGGAAGTGGACGCCCTGGCGGGTAGTGGTGACGATGTCTTCGACTTCCAGGGTCGTATTGGCCGGCAGGATGATGTCGGCGATGAGGCAGTCGTTCTCCAGCCACGGGTGCTGGGCGACCACCGTTTCGATCTTCGGGCTGCGGAACGCGTCAACGGTAAGATTGCCGAAGTTCCAGCAGGTAATGCGGCAGGGAGTGTCCGTCCATATCATGTGGAATTCCTGACCGCCGTCTTCCTTCGGGTAGGTGTACTTGATGAACTGATCGTCGACCGGTTCTTCGATGCCGCCGTTGCCCCAGAAGGTAAGCGGCGGGCGCAGGATGGCTTCCTGGATGAACGTCTTCGGGACGAGCTGCTTGCCCCAGGCGCGGATGGTAGTCTGCACCGGTTTGGTCAGCCGCTCGGAAAGAGACGGGTTGAAGAAGCGGGTGCTCTTGAGTCCCTCGGCGCGCGGCATGCCGCCGTAGGTGATCTGGGTCTGGTGGATGCCGGGACCGCCGAGCCCCTGCATGCCGAGCATGATGCACTCGAGGCGGGCCGGTTCATGGGAGAACGGGCCGCGGGCCATGGAACCGCCGAAGTAGTGGGCGTAGGAGGTCTTATTCTTGGCGATCTCACGGGCGAAGGCTTTGATGGTCCATTCCGGGACGCCGCACTTGGGTGAAGCCCAGGCCGGGGTCTTGGGAATGCCGTCTTCCTTGCCCATGACGTAATCTTCGACCTTGTCCATGCCGACGGCGTGGGTCTTGACGTAATCCTTCTTCCAGGTGCCTTCTTTTATCCACGTGTAGATAATGGCCAGTTGGAGGGCGGCGTCCGTGTTGGGCAGGACGGGTATCCACTTGTCCGCGTGCACGGCGGCGCCGTAGTTCAGGTCCGGGCAAACGTAGACCTGTTTGATGCCTACCTCGGTCCAGAAGTAACACAGGCGGGTGGCGGACTGGCCGACGAAGCCCCAGGGTGTGGTCTCGGGGTCGCAGCCCCAGAACAGCACCATGTCGCAGTTCTCGGTCATGTCCTTGATAACGTTGTCTGACGGGTCCATCATACCGACGAGGCCCTGGCCCCAGACGTGCTTGGAGCCCCAGTACCAGCCTTCCCAGCTGTCCGGGTTGCGGACCTGCTGAGTGAAGCCGCCCATCTTATCGAGCAGCCGGCCCTGCTGACCGTGGCAGGTATTGATGGTCTTGCATTCGCCGTGGCCGTCGCCCTGGACCAGGATGCCGAGCGGGCCGTATTCCTTGTGGATTCTCTTCACTTCAGAAGCTACCAGTTCAGCCGCTTCTTCCCATGAGATCCTCACATATTTGCTCTTGCCGCGGTTCTGAGGATTGCGGTTTCCCTTGGGGTCCCAGTCCACGCGCTTCAAGGGATACTTGATGCGGTTGGGAGAGAAGGTTCTCTTTTTATACGCGAGAGAAAAGGGCGAGGGCATGGCTTTGAACAGGGGTTTGTATTCCTTGCCGTTCCGTCTCATTGTCCAGGGACGGAACGACTCGCGGTCGTACTTCCAGTCGTACTTGAACGGCCGGATACGGACTACTTTGCCGTCTTTGACATCGACGGCACATTCACCGCCGCCCCCGAGCAGACCGCCGAGAGCAAGGTTTTTGATTACCGTCTTGTCTGGCTTTACATCAACTTTTTTGACACTACCGTCAGACATACAGTCACTCTCCTTCCAAGACTTTGTCTGTTGATTGGACCTTTTAGATTACACACTTTCCAACGGGACGGTCTATCCCGTTTTTCGGGTGGGAGCTTGGGTATGCAGAACCCCGCTACAGGCCCCGGCGGGACGGCCCCCTTCCCGTATCGTCCCGGCCCCGGTCATACCGGGACCACGAGGCTGTTTCTAGGCGCGCAAAGCGGAGGCCGGATAAAAGGATAGAAGCAGGCCATTCTTACGCAATGCCTCCCCTAATCTACATGAGAAATTTGATTGTTGTCAAGTTCATTCAAGGCTCACACGGGAAAAATTTCGCAGTGTTCCCTTATTGCGAAAAATTTGTTCTCCCGCCATTTATGCATCTGTTATGGCTGGAGAGGGGTTGTTTATGATTTATTTATCTTTCTTATGTTAGGTTACGAAGGTACCGGTCTCGTACCTTGACATATGTCATGAAGGTTCCGGCCGGTTTTCTTCACCGGTTTTTATCGTGTGAAGAGAGGGAGATTTTCAATGGAATACAGGTTCCCGGTAATCAAAGCGGATTCGGACCGGATCTGGCGCAAGTACTGCGGATTCCTTGACCTTAACCTGGATGAGTTCATGTCCGTTCAGGACGCCCTCATGGTACAGCAATTGAAACTGCTCGCCGGCTCGGACCTGGGCAGGCGCCTTTTCTGCGGAGCGGCCCCCTCCAGTACGGCGGAATACCGGGAGACCGTCCGCCTGACCACCTACGATGACTACCTGGCCGACCTGGATGAGAACATCGAGGCCACGCTCCCGGAAAGACCGTATACCTGGGCTAGCACCTTTGGTAACGGCGGAAGCTGCCGCAAGGTGCCGTACACCCGGGAAGCCTATGAACGCGCCCTGGATAACCTCATGGCGATCTTTATCCTTTCCTGCTCACGGAAGAGAGGCCGCAGCGGCCTCGCCGAGCGTGACAGGGTCCTCTATAACGTTGCGCCCGCCCCCTATCTCTCAGGGATTCTGGCAGCCGGCGCCAGCCGCGCCTTCAACCTGCGCCCCGTCATGCCTCCGGACCTCCATGACGGCATGGACTTCCGCGACAAGATCACCCAAGGCTATGAGATGTCTCTCAGGACCGGTGTCGATATCATGATCGCCATGACCAGCGTGCTGGTCAAGACCGCCAATGAATTCAACAGTATGTCCGCGAATAAAGGCGTTTTACGGCATTTCAAACACCCCGCCCAGGCTTACCGCGTCATCAAGGCCTATCTGACGAGTAAACTGGAAAACCGCCCGATTCTCCCCAAAGACCTCTGGCCCATCAAATCGCTGATCGGGTGGGGCATCGATACCAGTATCTACCGCGAACACATTCACCGCTTCTGGGGCGCATATCCGTATGAATTCCATGCCTGCACCGAGGGCGGCATCATGGGCGTCCAGAGCTGGACGCGGAACGGACTGACCCTGATTCCTCATTCCAACTACTTTGAATTTATTCCGGAATCCGAATGGCTCAAGTGCCGCCGCAATGTATTCTACGAACCGCGCACGGTGCTGCTCCCGCAGGTGAAGACCGGGCAAAGGTACGAACTTGTTATTTCGAACTACTACGGCATGCCCTTCGTTCGGTACCGCCTCGGTCACCTGATGCGGGTAACCTCCATGGAAGACTTCGAGGCTGGTATCCGGCTTCCGCAATTCGTCTTTGAAGCTCGAGCGGATGATCTCATCGATATTGCCGGCTTCACCCGTATCAGTGAGAAAACCGTCACCCAGGCGATAGCCAACTGCCATCTGAACTTCGAAGACTGGACCATACGCAAAGAAATTTCCCATGGCAAGCCGGTCCTTCATATATATATAGAGACGGATAGTCCGGTGGAGGACGCGGAACTAGCCGCCATGCTCCACCGTGAACTTACGGAAACAGACCCCGGTTATCATGACCTGGTCAAGCTCATGGAGATACACCCGCTGACATTGACCAGGCTCGTTCCCGGTTCCTTTTCCCGCTATTACGAGGAAAAACAGCAGCAGGGACTGGCGCTGGGCCTTTCCCGTCCGCCGCGCGTTAACGCTCCGGATTCAGTCATCGAGGAACTGACCGGCCTGTTACCGGTATTGCAGACCTAGGAATCAAAGGGAAAACTGAGAACATAATGGAATTTTATTTACTCATACCGGTCATCGAGGTAGCGTTCTGCGTGGGACTTCTCGTGGTCCTGATGACCAGCGGGAAACGTCACATTGCCAGAAGGCCCTTTGCCATGTTCCTTGTTCTCATGGCTTTCTGGGGAGTTTTTGTCTTCATGATGCGTTTCAGCCGGACGATGGAGGACGCTCTCCTCTGGGAAAAATTCATCCTCGGGGCCATTCTCACCGCTTCCCTCCTGTTTTTCCAATTTTCCATTTCTTTAACTTCATCGCGCGTCAGTGTCAAGATCATGGTCCCGCTGTATACCGCGTTCTTCCTGGTCATGGCTCTCATCCCCACAAACTTTGTCGTCAGGGGTATGCAGGCGATGTGGTACGGCAAGGCCCCGGTGGTCGGACCGGCATTCCCCCTCTTTGTACTTTGCGCTTACGTGCCGCTTGTCTTCAGCAGTGTCATGCTGATCAAACTCTGCCGTTCCCGGAACGTAGATGAACGCAATCGGGCGCAGTACATTCTCGTCGGTATGATCGCCATGTTCATCGGCGCGACGACGGACTACCTGCCATCCCTTGGCCTGAACCTCTATCCGCTCGGGATCATCGGCAACATCCTTTTCTGCGTCATTGCCACTTCCGGCATGCTGAAACATAATCTGCTGGAAATGAGGGTGATGGCCCGTAAAGGCCTCTCTTATGCTCTGACCGGTATCGTTGTCTTCGGCACGTTCGGCTGCCTCATTTATCTGCTGAGCTACTTTTTCCACAATTTCATGAGCCCGGTCTCAATGACCATCACCATTGTAGCTACATTTATCGTTGCCACCGTGTTTCATCCCGTGCTGGCGCAGTTCCAACAGACGGTCGACCGCTGGTTCTTCCGCGGACGCTATGACCACATCCAGATCCTGAAACGTTTTACCGAGAAGACCAAGGACGATCTGAATCTGGAAGGCCTCTCGGGCGCGCTGGTCAACGCCGCGGCGGCAGCCATGGACAGCCGGGGAGCCTATCTCCTCCTTCCGGAAACACCCACCGGTGAATACACGACATTTATCTATGCCGGTCAGCAGCCGGTCAACGGTTTGACCTTCGCGGTCAACAGCGCCCTTGTCACGACCATGCAGCAGCAGGGGATTATCGATTCCACCGATATGGAGACGATACCTTCGCTCCTGGCCCTCACCGCTTATGAACAGAACATTATCCGGCTGAACAGCATCGAACTCATGGTGCCTCTGCGTAATGAAGGGGAACTCATCGGGATCCTGTTCTTGACGGACAAACACTCCGGTGAACTGTATACCCATGAAGAGCGTCGGCTCCTGATGAAGGCGGCCTCGGATGTAGCGGCCAATATGCGCAACGCCACCCGGTTCGAGAGCCTGAAGCAGGGCCATAACAAAATGGAGAAGGTCATCGACGGCATTATCCACGCTATAACGCTGGTGGTGGAAACCCGGGACCCGTACACCGCCGGTCACCAGCGGCGCGTTGCGGAACTGGCCCGGCGCATCGCCGGTGAAATGGGACTGAGTCCCTGGCAGCAGTCCGGCATCTATATCAGCGGCCTTCTGCATGACGTCGGCAAGATCGCCGTGCCGTCTGAAATTTTAAGCAAACCCGGCAAGATCAGCCAGTATGAGTTCAGTATTATCAAGAACCACAGCCAGGTGGGGTATGATATCCTGCAGCGGATCGATTTCTCCTGGCCGGTGGCCAAAGCGGTTCTCCAGCACCACGAGCGCATGGACGGGTCCGGCTATCCGGAAGGCCTTAGCGGAGAAGAAATCATTCTGGAAGCCCGGATACTGGGAGTAGCGGACGTGGTCGAAGCAATGTCTTCCCATCGTCCTTACCGCCCCGCTCTGGGTCTCACCGCTGCCCTGGAAGAGATCATCAAGGGCATGGGCAAGCTGTACGACCCCACGGTAGCCAGGGCCTGCCTGTCCCTGCTCGAGAAAAATGAAATGGAATTCGACCGCATCATGGAAGCGGCCGCCAGCAACGAATATACGCTCGAACTGGTCTAGATAAAGTTCGGGTTTGGACATTTGAGGAGGTAGAAGATGAGACGAAGGTTTGCAGTTTTCAGCCTGGTTCTGGTCGCGGTTTTAGTGATGGTCCTGCCGGGCGCTGTAATGGCGAAACAACCGTCAGAACCGTTCAGTGCTTCAGGAATTATCACGGGAATAGAAGATACCAAAGTAGGAGTTAATGCCTTCGAATTGGGTGTTAGTGGAAAATGGCTGGTGAAAGATAGGAGTATTAATGGAACTCTTGAAGGCGCTATCGATAGTGAATTCACGCTAACCTACGGCGGCATCTTTAGCATCGAAACTCAGGCCGGCTGCCTGGTGGGTACCATGGACGCGGGAGACAGGACGTTTTTTGTGGTCGGCACCATCAATCCGTACGAACTGGTTCCGATGGGGGGATATGACCTGCCCAAACTGACCATCTCCGGGTACTGGACCGAGAAACTCCCCCGGCAGCAGGGCCGTTACCAGAAACGCTCTACCGGCACTTTCGATGCTTGGGTAATCTTCATTCCGGATGCGCAAGGCCACGTAGTGCAGATCGTCCAGTCATCTTTCGAGATGAACGGTCGCTAATCCTGTAGAATGCAACAAGTAACAAAAAGCCGCCGGCGTCCAGCCCGGCGGCGTCTCCGTTTCCGCATCTCACAGACCCGCCGGTATCTGCATGGTGATGCCGGGCTGCCGTTCCAGGTAGGACCGCGTGTACGTCTGGGGATAAGAGTAGATGACCTGTACCCGCGGGTGCTCCCGGCAGAACAGGAAGATCCCGATGACATGCGGCTTCGTCCCGAAAGGCCCGATGACCATATTAAACGTATCTTTTGTTTCCTCGTAGATACCGTCCAGGACAGCCTTTACCCCGGGCGGGTCGTCGGCCGGCACGTCCCTGAGTTCGACGTCCGGTCGGGACAACAGTTCTTCATTGTTCTGCCGTGCATATTCCAGGTATTCCGGGTTGCCCGCCCGCGGCGGGTTGGTGATGAGCGCTATCGTCTTGCCGGGGTTGTACTGCTTCCAGATGGAAAGCGCCCTCTCCGGCTCGAAGCCCAGAAACAGCACCAGGAGGTTCTGCTTGTCCATGGAAGGGCTCCCGAAATAGTGAGGGATGGTGGTGATCTGCTCGATGCCGCGCGTCAGCCTGGAGGGCAGGTACTGCTGGGTGGTGTGCAGCAGGCGCGGCACCGGCATTCCCTTCTCCACCACCAGGAAATGCATCAGTTCCAGCAG
>CAZPSP010000118.1:0-7955 GCA_964589285.1 uncultured Dehalococcoidaceae bacterium
ACATAGTCCTGCCGGGATTCCGGCCTGCCATTGTTAATATATCAATCTCTCCTTCTTGAATAGAGCACCGCCACGATTAATGCGATGGCAAGGAGCGCCCCGATAAGGATAGCTACCAGTCCACCGATGTCTATTCCGGTTTCTTCTTCCGTTTCACTACCAGCCACCTTGCCTACCACTTCCGTCTTGACCGGCCGGATGGTGAACTCCCCGTTTTCAGACCCGAGGGCCACGTGGTAGGTCCCGGCAACATTTCGGCTGACCTCGAACGCTACCATGGCGCTGTCGCCCGGATCGAGA
The DNA here is from genome assembly GCA_964589285.1 of uncultured Dehalococcoidaceae bacterium. Lineage (GTDB taxonomy): Bacteria > Chloroflexota > Dehalococcoidia > Dehalococcoidales > RBG-16-60-22 > DAOUEG01. The sequence continues at coordinate 301 of CAZPSP010000118.1, forward strand.
GTGACGTCCCGGGTATCCTCCTGGGTCCCGTTGATGTACAGAATGAAACTCCCGTTCGCCGCTGTACTCCCGTCATTGGTCACTTTGGCGGTTATCCCGACCTTCTCACCCCGGCCGGCTGCCGCAGGAGTTATCGAAAGGTCGGAGACGCTGAAACCGCTCGATACAATTGCTTGTTCCAGTGGCAGTACCTCGAACATCGCGGACCATTCCCCGGTCCTCAGCAGATGCGTTCCCGGTACCAAGACCGTGGCGGTGAAGGTGATGGTCCGGGTCTCGCCGGCGCCAAGCGTTACCTCACGGACCTCGATAGTAACCCCATCGATTTCCAGTTCAAGCGGAAACGTTCCGCTCATCCCGCCGTTGTTGGTAAGGACGACCTCAACGGTCAGCGTATCACCTCGATAGACCTTACTGGCGGTGACGCTGAGATCGAGCAGCATGAATTGTGGAAGCTTGGAAATCTCCGGGAGGGCATCATCTCCTTTTTTGTCTTTATCATCGTTGCCTTCTTGTATGAATACAGGGACCCCGCCACCGCCCCCGGATTGATTCGGGTTCTTGTTGCCCTGGTCGATCACACGAATATACGTGGTACCTGCAAACTCAATGAGGTCGGCTAAACCGCTGATGGTGATGGCGACTTGCTCTCCCTCGGTGAGAATTTCCTTGACCAGTTCCACATCGAACTTGACCATGCGTTCGGGAATTCCGTCTCCATCACGGTCCATCATGTTACCATCGTTGGCTTCCGCTTTCGCCCAGCCTTCGTTCCCGATAAAGGCTGATACCTCCCCATTTAACAAGACAGACGATCCGTTGATAGTATGTGCGTCATAGCCCTCCGGCAATTCTATGAAAGCCGTTACCCAATTGCTGTTGCTGGACAGATTCAGGGTATCGGGGTCGAAATCAACCATAGCCGGTACAGGAATGACGGAAACGGTCACTGTGTCCGTTCCGGTATTGCCCGAGGTGTCTGTTGCATTGACGGTGATGACGAGGGCTCCGAGGGGAAGCGGAGCGTTAATGGGGTCGGACGGCGTGACCGTGACCACGGTATCGGGATCACTGTCGGTGATCAGGTAATCGACGTCGATGGAACCTCCCGCCCAGAATTCCTGACCTTCAGCCGGGTAGATGATGGAGACATCCGGGGGAGTGGTATCACCGGTATCCGGAGCGAAGTTGGCGGTGACACTGATGTCTGCGGTAACGTTGGTGTCCGTCCGGGGATTACCGGTTACGCCGTCACTCCAGTCTACGAAGTGATAGCCGGTATCGGGGACCGCGGTGACAGCTGTGCCGGCCTCGCCGTAATTGACGGTCTGAGAGACTTCGCCGGTGAGTGAGCCGTCAGGTCCTGCGGTATAGTTCAGGGTAAACGTATCCAGGGTGAAGTTGGCGGTGACAGCATAGACGCCGTTCATGGTTATGCTGGTGGCGGCGGCATTGACATCGGCGATAGTGCCGACGTCACCGGTCCATGTTGAAAAGTGGTATCCTGTCCCCGGCTCCGCGGTGAGGGAGACTACGGCGCCTTCTTCATAGAAGAAAGTACCTTCCCCGGGTTCGGTCACCAAGCCTCCTTCACTGCTGCCGATTACCAGGCTGTAGGTGTATGGATTGACGGTGATATAAACCGTAGCTGTATCGGAAGTTGCCTCGCCGTCAAATGCCCTGTAAGTGAAGCTGTCTTCACCCGTGAACCCGGTCTCGGGTATGTAACTGAATGACCCGTCGCTGTTGAACGTGAGAATTCCGTGAGATGTGGCGCTCGCCAGTGTGGAGGTCAATGAATCATCATCTGCATCGGTATCGTTGGCCAGGACGCCCGGTGTAACGATACTCAGTGTTGTATCTCTGCCGGCTGTGTAGTAATCATCCACTGCCACGGGAACGGAGTTGGGTGGAGCGACTGTTACCATCAAGCTATCGTTGCCGGAGCCGCCGTCATCATCGGTGACGGTCAAGACCACTGTATAAATACCGGCAGCGTCATACCCGTGGGCCGGAGTAAGCGTGCCGGTTTCTGTTGAGCCATCCCCGAAATCCCAGAAAAGGGTATGGGTATCGAGCATGCCCATGTCTGTGAACGAGCCGGAAAAATGGACCGGTTCGTTAATGCTAACCGTTTGGTCCGGCCCGGCATCCACAAGGGGATCTGTATTTTCAATCCGGATGAGGACGCGGTCAGAATCCGTATCCGTACCGTCGGTCACCTCGACCTTGACCAGCCCTTCCCAGTCATCTTGCCAGGTATGGCTGGCGGTTGGCGTATCGGACCAGTCCGTATCCCAGGCGCCGTCGTCTTCGAAGTCCCAGCGGTAAAGCAGCGAATCGTTGTTACTATCAAAAGCATCGGCGTTAAAGAGGACCACGGCCCCTTCCGTGGCGCTGTAGGGAATTCCGGCGCTGGTTACCGGGGCGGTGTTGGCTCCCCCGGCGTCGAAGTACCGCACCGCCGAGGCAAGGAACAGGCTCTGACCGGTAAGGTCCGCATAAAGACGGCACTGTACCGTGTACATTCCGGCCACGGTCCCGTTGAAGACAGTATCGGCGGTGATGGTGTTTTGCCCGTTATCGAGAGACAGGGAAACGTTGAACTCGCCAATTGTCATGCCCCATTCATCGAGAATAGAGCAGGACATGGTCGATTCGGACGGCAACCGGACATCGGCCACTGCGGTAACGATCAGGGTATCGCCGTAATGGTAGATATTCTTATCGAGGTCGAAACTCGAGATGCGTCCCGAGTAGCCCCGGACATCGAAGGGATATCTTCCGGCTTCTCCCTCGAAGATGAAGTCGATATAGTGGGTCCCGGTGACCAGGTCCGGTACGATGAATGTTCTCGTCGTCGTACCTGCTGGAAGCAGTACGGATTCTGAATACCCGGGAGCGGTGATATTCACCGTGCCTTCCTGTTGGGTTTCCATGGTAATGGTGACCGTATCGCCGATGTCATAGACCTGGGCGTCGGTGTACAGTACCAGCGGCCCGCGCTCGTGGAGATAAAGGGCGTTCAAGTGCAAAGCGCGGCCGGATGTCTGGTAGATGCCGTAGAACAGCTTGCCCTGATCGAAAGCCACCGGGACATCGAACTGCTGCGTCGTACTTGTATGAGCGTCCAGGGAGAAGTTGAGTACCTCCTCGTGGTCGCCGAGGATGACAGCGGCAAACAGTTCCAGGCTGAAGTCGCTGAGGTTCTCGATTTCCAGTGTCAGGATCGCCGTATCTCCCGCCTCATAGAAGTCTTTATCGAGGGAAGGAACGACCGCCAGTTTCGGCCCGGTCACGTGGAAGGTAAAGCTGTACTGCCGGCCGTTTATCTCAAACCAGGCGTTATAGTCACCTTCCTCCAGGTCGTCAGGTATATCGAATTCAAAGGTAAAGACGACTTCTTCCCCGGCTTCGAGCCACGCATACCGCGTATCTTCCCAGTCCGGCATCTTGAGGTAGAACTCCACGAAGCCGCCGGCGCCGCCGACGTTCTTCACAGTGAAGTTCCAGGTGGGATCGCCGACGATGAGATCGAGATTATCCGGATACGATATTATTTCGAACTGCGCTTCTCCGGTGACGATGATTTCCCGGCTCCCGGAACCGTAATCGGACTGGTATTCCAGGTTGTAGGCGCCCGGCAGGAGGTAGAACGAGACGTTGTCCGTCACCGCGGTACCCGCCGCGGCAAAGACGGTAACGTTTTTCGACTGCCCGTCGAGGCTGAAGCTGATATCCGCGAAGACATCCACCAGCCCCGTGTTATCAAGGGTGAACGGAATCGTCACCGTTCCGTGAGGATAGCTGTCATCCGGCGTCACCGTCAGGACGGCCGATTCGCCCATAATCACCGGTTTTTCCGCCGTCATGACGACGTCGCCGGTGAGTTCCGCCCGCAGTATGGCGGAAGCTGCTATCTGTACTTCTGCCTCCAGCAGGACGGTATCACCGGCCGGAAGGGAGATATCCCACGAGGTGAAGCCGTCCAGGGACACGTGGACAGCATCATAGTTTTCCTGAGAGTTGTTGACAATGCTGAGGACGATGCTGAAGGGATCGAGGCCGGCCACATCCGGCGCCATGATTTCCACGTCGACGTTATAAGGCCGCACTTCGATGATGTCTGATACTGTGACAGCACCGGCTGTGCCTACGAGGAGGAAATCGTCGTTTCCGGCGGTCGCGCTGGTGGAGAAGACAAGGGATCCGCCCGCCGGGAGGCTGAATGCCATGGGATCCATCACGGGTATCCCATCTACGTTCACCGTCAGGGCGCCGCTCTCCTCTGTCCCCGCCGTGTTGATCAGTTCACCGGTTATCTGGACCGTTTCACCGGGACGGTAGAATTCTTTATCCGTTTCCAGGGTGAGCGCCAGGCCGGTATCGACGATGTAGAAGGTCTGCGTATCGCTCGTGGCGATGAGCTGCCCATCGGTATTGTAAAGCTCGGCGACGTGATACAGCTTGCCGGTCACACCGTTGAGTTCACCCATACTGACGGGAGTATCGATGTCACCGGATCCACCGGCGGGAACGTCGACGGGATCGATGACCTTTTCCCATTCCAGCACGATGGTCCCGCCGCCACCCTGGACATACCTGATAGTGGTAGCATAGTCTTCCCCGGTAAGGTCGCTGTACCCGACAACATAAACTGCGTTGTCACTGCCGACGACGATGCCAGTGGTGAAATCTTCGCTGGTGTCATTGCCGTACGTTATGCTCCAGGTTTCGGAGCCGTCTGAAGGCGCATATTTCACAGTGATAGTATCAGGGACACCTTCGGCATCCAGTGTGGTCCCGGTGATATAAGGGTTACCATCGGCGTCTAGTGCCAGGCCGCCGACGCCGGGTTCATACATCCAGGAACCGCTCTGGCTTTCGGTGATTGCGGCATCCGGTGACCACTGAGGGTTACCGTCAGCGTTGTATTTCATTGTACAGATACCGTTGATAACCATTTCTCCCTCGCCGCCCACGGCACAGTCGCCGGAGACATACACGTTTCCGGCACCATCCACGGCAACGTATCGTCCGGTATCGTCTCCATATGGTCCTTCAAACGGCGCTGCCCATTGCTGGTCCCCGGCGGCGTTGTACTTTACGGTGACAAAGTCGGTATCATAGTTAGGATCACCTGGTGTGCCGCCGGTGCTCCTTCCGGTGACATAGATGTTGCCGGTACTATCGACGGTAATAGCCTTGGCTTCATCCTGTTGCGCTCCATCCCCGTCATAGCGAGCTGGTTCATCCCAGACTTTATCACCGGCAGTAGTATAAACAATGGTGAGATAGTCGTCGGAAAGGGTCCCCCGGCTCGTCCCGGTCACATACACTCTGTCGCCACTGACGACTACCGCTTCAGCCATATCCCACGAACCTGAGCCATCATAGGTTCCCTTCCATATAACATGGCCGTTCTCGTCTTCGGTATCGCCGTCGTACTTGATGGTGATATAGTCCTGGTTACCGTTGTCGTATTGATAACCTGTTACATAGACGTCTCCATTGGCATCGACAGCTATATCATTTCCTTCATCCCAGGCGTAGGACCCTCCGTCATAACGGGCAGCCCACTGCTGAACGCCGTCAACATTATATTTGACAGTGAGTATATCGGCCTGGTACAGCGAGGACAGTGGCCGCGGGGCTTGGCTGCTGCCGGTCACATATACATTCCCGGCGCTGTCCACCGCGATGGCGGCGGGGGCGTCATTCCGGCCCGCGCCGTCGTATATTGCAGCCCACTGCTCCACACCGGCGGCGTTGTATTTCACCGTCAGGTAGTCCGTATAGGTTGCGGTGCTATCATAGACGGAACCGGTGATATAGATATTTCCGGCGTTATCCCGGGCGATATCATAGTCGGAGCTGTAGCGCCGGTGACCGTTGTGGATGGCTACCCAGTCCTGGGAGACCTCACTCCCGCCGCCGGTCTCGCTCCCTACGGTCTGCCATATCCTGAGTTTTAGAGATGCATCCGTAAGGTCCGGCCCGGTGTTGCCGATGTGGCTCTGGAGCGTGACGGTATCGCTGGTGAAATAAATTTCTTTATCCGTCAAGGAGGTCAGAGAAAGCTCCAGCCCGCTGATGGTGAGAGCACGGTTAAGACGGGACTTACGGTTGAACTGGTCCGTACAGCTGGCGGAGAGATAATAGGCGCCGGAAACCGCCTGGCCGGGTATCGCCAGTTCCAGCAATACCGAAGCTTCCTGCGCCAGGAAACCGGAATAGGTGTCCGAAGCCACCAGGTAATTGGTCTCATTAACCAGACTGACCGAACATTCGTAGTCCGTATCCACGGGGCCAGCGTTATCGAGTCCTATGTTTATCGAATCTCCGGCGTTGTAGGTATCCCCGTTCAGGGACAGGGCCAGTTCGGAACCTTGAATAGTAACGGGCTCCAGTTTGTACGAAATCTCACCGGTTGCCGTATCCGTGCACCTGGCAACGAGGGGATAGTTACCGGTGGGTACGGATTCCGGGATTGCAAGCGAAAGCGGGACGGTCTGTCCCGGGAGCAGGTACAGTGAATAGGATTCCGTGACGGGTGATCCGGTTCCGATCAGGTTGACTTCACACTCGGCAGTGGTTGGAACGCCGCCGGTGTTGCTGAGGTCCGCGGCGATAGTGCCGCCGGCATCGCAGGCTGTTGCCGGTACATCGATAGACAGTCTGGATGCGGGTACAATAAATTGTTTGGTCAGGATATAGTCATCAGCCGGAACGCGCAGGATGATGTTGTGCGTATCCGGAGCGATGTCATCCGGTATCGGAACGGAATAGGTGATCGTTGTCGTACTGGTTCCGTCGAACGTGTAAGTATCGGTAACGCTGTAGCTGTTCGCAGACGGAACGTCGAGGGTCACATCACTCGTCCATGCCTGGCTGCCGGGGTTGGTGATTTCCACGGTGATATCCATGGTATCTCCGGCGGCGTACCTGCGGTCGGGATGGTCAGTGGTAATAGTGGCCGAACAGAGGTGGGAGACGTCTATAAGCGCGGATTTACCTCCACAGGACTGGCTGTGGGTATACATCCTCGCTCTGACCTGGTAACCACCGAGCGTAAGGCTGCTCGGAATCTCCAGGCTCATCGGGTAGCTGAGTGTCCCCCATGGCTCCAGGGAGACATTAAAGCTGACGGCGGACGTAACGGGTTGCCCGTGTAAGTCCACCAGTTCCACGCTGATGAGAATATCCATCTCTTTGTTGGTGATTTCACTGAACAGCAGTTCTAACTCGATAACCTCGCCCGGGGCGTATTCCTGTTTGTCTGTTGAGACACTCAGGTCGACCCGGCGCCCTGCCTTCATGACCCCCTTGGAAGCGGTCCCCAGTTGCGGTGATGTCAAGCTATCCCCTTCATACGCCCAGATCCAGAACCGGCTGTTCGTATCCGGTACCATTGTATATTCTGCAGTGACCTCTCCGTTGGCCGGGATGTGCACCGGTTCCATATCTCCGAACCGACCGTGATTGAGGTCTTTCATGTACCAGATGTCCCGCGCCTCATCACTGTAGTTATAGAAGTGCATGGTGAACGTCACCGCATCGCCCTCGTAGAACCAGTCGACAGAGGAAACGACATCCATACCGAAGTCCTTTCCCGGGTAGACCCAGCCGCCGGGTGTTCTCGCCCATTCACTGAC
>CAZPSP010000119.1:0-7953 GCA_964589285.1 uncultured Dehalococcoidaceae bacterium
GACCGCGGGCAGGGACGCCCGCGCTACCCATATAGTATGTTCAGCAGCAAAATCTCCGCCGGCACAGTTTTGACCTTTGACCTGTGGTTTTGACTTTTGACCTTTGACTTTTAAGTTATGGTTCGACAGGCTCACCATGATGGGAAATGGTACTAATTCGTCCCGTACTTTTCATGCATGGCCCGCTTGCCATTAGCGGGCGGGAGTGTAATAATGCAGCCAGAGGAAAACCGGATACGGAGACGGGCAGCGAATGGACCTGACGAGTGTAGCCCAGATTATAGCGTTCGTGGGTATACTCGTCTTCCTGGCCCACCTGTTCACCGGCATCTTCAGCCGCACGCGCATACCGGACGTATTGCTGCTGATAGCCATCGGCATCTGCGTGGGACCGGTCTTCCACCTGGCTTCCACGGACGACTTCGGATCGGTCGGTCCCATCTTCACCACCATCACGCTCATCATCATCCTCTTCGAGAGCGGCCTGACGCTGAAGCTGAGCATGCTGAAGTCCGCCCTGGGCGGCGCGATGATCCTGGCCCCGGCCGGATTCTTCCTGACCATGCTGGTGGTGGCGGGCATCGGCGTCTGGCTGATCGACCTGGAAGTGCTGCCGGCGTTCATCCTGGGGGCAATCGTCGGCTCGACGTCCGAAGCCGTCGTTATCCCGCTCGTCAAGCAGCTCAAGATCAAGGAAGAGACGACGACGCTGCTCTCGGTGGAGTCGTCCGTCAATGACGTCCTCAGCATCGTCATCACCATCGCCCTCATCCAGGCTTACGCGGCCGGCAAGTTCGAGGTGGTCACCGTCTCCGGCGACCTCATCGCCTCGTTCCTGGTGGCGCTCGTTTTCGGCGTCATCGGAGCGCTGGTATGGTCGTCCCTGCTCAACTGGTTCCACCAGGTCAAGAACGCCATGTTCACCACGCCGGCGTTCGTCTTCGTCATCTACGGCCTGACGGAGTGGATGGGGTTCAGCGGGGCCATCGCGGCGCTGTCCTTCGGAGTGACCATCGGCAATATCCAGAGTATTAAGGCGCCCATCTTCCGCAAGGACAAAGACCGGGAGGCCATCGGCCTGAACGATACGGAAAAGGTCTTCTTCTCGGAGGTGGCGTTCCTCCTCAAGTCGTTCTTCTTCATCTACCTGGGCATATCGCTCCAGCTTATCAGCCAGTGGCTCATCATCGTGGCGCTGATACTGACGGCGGTGGCGTTCGTGGTGAGGATACCGGCGGTGAAGTTCTCCATCCGGGAGAAGATGGAGAAGAAAGACCTGTCTGTGATGGCGGCGATGGTGCCCAAGGGGCTGGCGGCGGTGGTGCTGGCCAGCATCCCGGTGCAGATGGAGGTTGCCGGCGCGGAGATCATCCGGGACATCACCTACGGCATCGTGCTGTTCAGCATCGTCGCCACGTCCATCCTCGTACTGTTCCTGGAAAAAACGCCCCTTCCGAGCCTGTATGCCTGGCTGTTGAAACCGATTGGGGCCGCCGCTGATAGCAAGTCTTCCTACAAACCGGCGAAGGCGCTGTCCCGCAAGAAAACGCTGGTGCCGGCGGGCGACAGGCTGTTCGGGACGGGGAGATTGGACGAGCCGGGGGAAGGAACTGAGAAGGGCGGAGGACCTATTCTTCCAGGGTAATGGAGGTCCTGGCCTTGGCGAGCACGGTCTGGACGGCGGCGGAGACGCGCTCCTTGCTGTTCCCGGTCTGTTCGTAGTAGCGCGTCAAGGTCTCCAGCGCCTTGTGCTGCTCCTGGTTGACGGGCAGGTATTCCACGTCCTGAGCTTCTTCCCGGCCGGTGATGAGAACGCGGACGGGGTGCCGGTTCTTGCGTTCTTCCTCGATGAGTTCCAGTTCAATCTTGCGGATGAGGCGGGTGGGCACGCGGGAGACGGCCATATCGCCGTCGCTGTCCAGTATGAGGAGCCGCTGCATGCCGGCGGGGGTCTGTTCGTCCGGTTCCAGGCGTTTGAGGAGAAGGAGCGGGTAAGCGTAGGAGGCCTTGTAAATGGGCATGGAGACTTCTATGTCACGCTCCGGGTAGTAGGGGAGGCGGTTGAGCACCTTGGGGACGACCTGCACCGGTTTGGGCTGGCGTCTCCGGGTCTTTGCGGCGATGACGGCTTCACGGCCGGCATTGCCTTTACGGATGATGGGCCTGAGGTACTTGCGGAGGATGAAGGGGATCTGCCCGTGGGCGATGGCGTGTTCCAGGATGCGTTCCAGCGCCCAGGCCTGTTCAGCGGTGACAGGGACGGCGGTGGGGATGAAGCGGCCTTCGATGGTCTCCAGGCCGATGGTGGCGAAGGCCTTGCCGGTCTCGTTCCTCTGGGCGGCGTTACGCCTGGCGAGTTCATAGACGGACTTGCTCATGACGGAAGCATAGAGGTTGCCGTTGACATCGCAGTAGAGCATGCGGACGCGCCCGCGCGGCAGTTTCTCCCCGGCATATTTGACCGGCTGGAGGAAAATAACGTCCTTGATCTTTTCGCCGCCGAATAGTCCCATATGAGTAAGTACCTAATCACCATCATGGTACGTCCGGTCCGCCTCATTGTCAATAGGTACATGGTACCGTGCTGATCCGAACTTGCTTTTTAACGCAGAGTCCATTATGATGCCAGCGTCAGAGTGAGTGTATGCATTCACCCCGGAGAACGGATTGGAGAAACGTACGTTAATCAAACGGGCCGTTTTTGTCAGCCTGGCGGTTGCGGTCGTGGTTGTTTCGCTCGTTTACTTCGGTCTTTCCTTCGGGCGCCCGTATATGGGCGTCGTCCTCGAGTACCAGCGCGGCGCCTGGGTCATCAGCAAGATCGACCAGAACGGGGCCGCCGCGCAGGCCGGCGCTCAAATCGATGACGAGGTCATCACCATCGACGGCGCGCCTGTCGAAAGCAGGCTGGTCTTCGTTGAAGGATACGGCAGGTATTCTCACGGTTTCAGTGAAATAGGTATCATTTCCAGTAATGGAGAGGTACTGAACATCAGCGTCCCCGACGGTCTTTCCTGGCCTATCGTCGTGGAGCATCTCGGTTTTCTCTGTCTTTCCCTGATATTCCTGATCACCGGGAGTTACGTCCAGGTGAAAAGGCCCGGCGATATTGCGTCGACGCTGCTGTTCTGGTGCGGGCCTCTCCTTCTGCTGGCCTTAAGTTCGAACGCGGCGGCGCAATCCGGTTATGCCAGCGCCTTGTTCATATCGATCACGGCAATCGTCCTGGGGCCGTGGCTGCTGGCGCATTTCTTCCTCGTTCTGCCGCAGGAGCGGACCGGGCTTCGCCGGAGCCGGCTGGTTTACCTTATCTATATTCCAGCCGTATTGACGCTGGTGCTGATGCCGTTCCTGGGGTACTCGGACGGGCAGCAGATCGCTGCGTTCAGGACGTTCCGTTTCGTGATAATCGCCTGCGGGTTTCTGGCGGCGGCCGTGATCGCCGTGGTCAATTACTTCCGGACATCATCCAACCGGACGCGGCAGCAGATGAAAATAATCCTGGTGGCCGCGTTGCTGGGCATATTGCCTATCATAATCTTCAGCCTTCTGCCGGAAGTGTTCAGTTATCATCCGCTGCTGCCGCAGGGTTTCACCATGCTGTTCCTCGTATTCATTCCGCTCGGAATCGGGTACGCCATGGTCACCCGGCGGTTGATGAACATAGATATCGTTATCCGGAAGGGCCTCGTTAACGGAACGGTCACCGTCGTGCTGGCCGCGGTCCTGACGCTGGCCCTGGTCCTCGTGATCCCCAGCAGTCATGACAGTCTCATGGGCAGTCAACGCATCGCCTTTTATCTTGTCCTCGGTCTGCTGGCGGCCGGGCTTTACGGAGCGCTGAGGAACGTCATCGGCAAGTTTCTTGACAGGCACCTGACGGCGAGGCGCTACGGCATCACGAGGGTCATCGACAACCTGAACAAGAACGTAAGCACGTTGACGGATTACCAGGATATATCCCGCATCATTGTGGCGACCATCGCCAACGCCATCGACCCGAAAGGCGTGTGCCTCTCGGTGAAGTCGCACTACGGTTCATACGAGATAGCAGCTACCCAGGGGCTCTTTTCCGAGATCGGATACCGGCAGATGCTGATGGACATCGATGTGCAGAAGAACCCTCTTTTAGAGTTCCCCAACTCCGCCACCATCTTGCACCCGGACCTTGAATTCATCATTCCTCTCAACGGCATGCAGGACCAGATCGGCGTGCTCTACGTTGCCGGCAAGGACTCCGGGGAGAAGTACACGGTAGATGACATGTACCTGCTGCAGGAAATAATCGACGGTGCGACGGCCTCGCTGGAGAGGACGCTGCTGATCCGGGACGTCAGCCTGCGGGATACGTTCGTGTCCATAGCCTCCCATGAGCTGCGTTCTCCCCTGACGGCGATCATGGGATATACGGACCTTCTCAGGGAACAGGACCCCCCGGAAGAGATACGAAAGCAATGGCTGCGCCGCATTGCCGATTGCAACCAGCGCCTTTACGATATTGTAGACCAGCTTTTGAATGTCTCCCGGATACAGTCCGGAAGGACCTTTCTGAAGCTGGCCCCGGTCAATATAAAAGACTTCCTCGAGGAGTCGGTGGCCACGCACGCCCTGGTCACCGACAAGCACCATTTTTCGCTTCATATACAGGATGGTACCCCCGATATCCTCGCCGAACATGATAAGATAAGGCAGGCGCTCGATAACCTGCTGGGTAATGCAATCAAGTACAGCCCCGGCGGCGGAGAGATAGCGGTGCGCGCGGTGTATGAAAAACAGTCGGACCGGGTGGTCATCAGCGTAGCGGACCAGGGGATCGGCATCGGGCTTGAAGACCGTCTCTCTCTCTTCACTACGTTTCACCGTATACAACGACCGGAAACCAGGGGGATTCCCGGGACCGGCCTGGGACTTTATATCGTCAAAAAATGGGTGGAGGCCATGGGCGGCAAGGTCTGGCTGGAAAGCGAACTGAACAAGGGATCGGTATTCTCCATTGCCATACCCGCCGCCAACGGCCGCGTGCCATATACCGCGGGAGGTCTTCCGGATGAAGAAAATTCTCATCGTGGAAGATGATGTTACGGTACTCGAGCTGCTCAGGACCGTCTTCAGCTTTCACGGGTCCTATGAGACCATGTCCACCATGGATGGGGCCGAAGCCCTCGAACTGGCTGAAAAAGAGCATCCGGACTTGGTGATCGTCGATGTCCAGCTTCCCACGATAGACGGCATCGAGGTCTGCCGGCGCATCAAAGCCGACCCCGCATTGCAGGCGATCAAAGTTATGATGCTGACCGGCATGGTGCAGGACACGGACCGTTCCCGGGCGGAGCAGGCCGGGGCCGATGAATACGTGACCAAACCGTTCCACACTTCCGAGATAGTAAAGACGGTGGAACGGCTCATCCGGTAAGTAACCGGTATTTGTTGAAGTGACAGATGTTTTGGCGTGAATCACTCCTGGTGAGTAAGCCGGACCGGAACTCAAAAATCAAAGGTCAAAAGTCAAAACTACAAGTCAAAGGTCAAAACTATGCCTTCAGAAACGTGGCTTTGAACTCGTTCATCGTATCGGGGTCGTCCACAGGACGAAAGAGCTTCTCGGGATACTGACTGGTAACTAGTGCCAGGGTCTAATCCCGGCTCATGGCGGCGGCGCGCATCTCCGGCGGCATTTTTTCAATGGCGTAACGCAGCGCGGTGCGTGGCATGACGGCTTTCCGCTCGATTATCCAAGCAAAGACCTCGTCCCGGTGTTCTTTGGATGCTTCCTTGAGCATCCACCCATAACCTTTGCGGACGAGGTCGTCTTCATCCATCAACAGGTTTTGCGCTATCTCAAGTACGTCATCCAGGAACAGTCCCTGCCGCGCCGGCAGAATGAGCGTCACCGCCGCCCCGCGCCGCACCCAGCGGTCCGGGGAGAGCGTCCACTGCTTGAGTTGCTCCACGAGGTCCGGATACCGGGTGAGGAGTGGACCGATAGTATGGTTGCAGAGCGTATCGCACTTGGCCCAGTTGTCCACATACGATCGCAGCCAGTGTTCGAAGGTCGCGAAGTCCTCCCGTTCGTACTCTCTTTCCCGGCGGGCAGACCAGTCGCAGGCGATGAGGGCTTCTTCCTGGTAGCCGGAGCGGAAGAGTTCCTCGCACAACAGGAACAGTTCCGCTTTCTGCAAGCCTTTCACCCGCGGGTAATAGCGCGCGGCCATACGATTGACCTCCGGGTTCTTGACGCCGTACGACAGAAAGTCTTCCTTGAAATACCGGCGTTCCCTTTCCTGCACGGCGGGGTCGGCGCGGTTACGGAGTTCGTTCCTGATCTCTTCAATGACGGAGGGATTCACGGGTTCATTATAGCCGGCCGGGAGCGGTCCTTGCCAGGCTTGTTTGACAATCCATGTAAACCCGGACATAATGTTGACTACATTACTCACCAAAGGAGGCAATGCATGGACCTCGTTCAGGCCATCAAAGAAAGAAAGAGCTACCGGGCATTCAAGCCGGACCCCGTGCCGCTGGATGTCCTGAGACGCATCATGGAGCAGGCGCTGCGGGCGCCGTCCTGGGCCAACACCCAGCCCTGGGAGTTCGCCGTGGCGACCGGGGCCAAGCTCAAAGAAATCCAGGATGCCTTCCTGGAGAGGGGAGTCCAGGAATCTCAGAGCGAAATACCGCGCCCGTTCGAGTTCCCGGAGCCGTTCATCAGCCGGATCAAGGCGCTCCAGCCGAAAGACCGTAAGGAAATGACGCCGGAAGAAATGAACGAGCGCTGGCTGACCAACTTCCGTCATTACGGGGCCACGACGTGTATCTATCTGCTTATCCAGAAGGACTTCTACTTCCAGTCCGGCGGCATTAACTCATGGCCGCTGTATGATTCCGGTGCGTGCGTCCAGAACATCATGCTGCTGGCGACGGCGGAAGGGCTCGGGACGGTGGCCCAGGCGCAGGCGGCGATCTACGGGGACATAGTTCATAAAGTGCTCGGCATACCGGACAGTAAAGCAGTGGCCCTGGGCATTGCCATCGGTTATCCGGATACGTCCGCGCCGGACTACGCCAACCGGACGCCGCGCGAGCCCCTGGATAACGTAGTGAAGTTTTACGGATTTTAACGCAGACTTTAACAGGTGGCGGGTAAAAGAGATGGAAGGGTTTTACCCGCCCTACAAATCTAGACCTTCTTGCGCTTCCAGCGTCCCAGGCGGAAATAGATGAAATACATGGCGGAACCGGACAAGATACCGGCGACGAGCGCCCAGCGTATCCCGAGCACGCCGATGTCCGTATATTTCGGCAGGAAGTAAGCCATCGGCATCTCGATGATCCAGAGCATGATGAGGCTGATGACCATGTTCGGTACGGTGTCCCCGGCGGTGGCGATGCAGTTTTGCAGCACCGAGGTAAACCCGATAAAGAAAAACCCCGGCAAGGCGATGCGGATGAACAGGGCGCCGATCTCTATGAGTTCAGGGTCGGACGTAAAAACCCTGATGATCGGTTCCGCCCAGATGAGCAGGGCGGCGCAGACTACTACCATTAAACCCTGAAGGATGCCGACGGCCGTCCAGGCGCTGCGTTCCGCCCGTTGCGGCTGCCCGGCCCCGAGGTTCTGGCCCACCAGCACGCCGGCGCCGTTGCCGAGCCCCATACCGGGCAGGAAAACGAACATTTCCACGCGCGCCGCCAGGCTGTGAGCAGCGACCGCCAGCGTTCCGAAGGGAGCGATGAGCAGTGTCAGCAGGAACTGCCCGACGGACCGCTGCACGTTCATGATGAGCGCCGGAATGCCGATCCTGAAGATTCGGTAGATGATGCCGAGGTCCAGGCGGAAGTCCGAGGGACGGACGTGCAGCCTGGTCCTGCCTGAGAGCAGGATATACAGCCCGATCAAACCTCCCAGCGCCTGAGATATCACGTTGCTCAGGGCAGCGCCGCTGACTCCCAGTT
>CAZPSP010000120.1:0-7801 GCA_964589285.1 uncultured Dehalococcoidaceae bacterium
CGCCGGAAGAAGCCGTTGAGGAAATAGAGGAAGTAAAACTGGATTGGATAAAGTCTAACCTTGAGGACGGGCTGCCGGTACCGGAACCCACAAGGAAAAACTACAGCGGCGAGATACGGCTGCGAATGCCGCGGTCATTACACAAACACATAGCTACGATGGCGAATCTCGAGAATGTCAGTCTGAACCAGTACATGGTGGCGACGCTGGCGCGGGGTACGGGGTACGATGAAGGGAAGAAATCCGGGAAGTTAGAAAATAAGCAACCGGGATAAACAGGGTAAAGTTGTGAAAAACCCTCCTGAAATCCCTTAAACGGAAAGCAACAACCGTGCGCGAAGCTTAGAATATTGCCGAAGTCTGTTGGGCTGTTTGACTAAAAGTAGCTACAGATCCTCAACCTCTCTCATGAGGGCTTCGAGGTAGTCCTTTTCCTCCACGACCGCCACTTTCTCGCCTTTTTTGAAGATAACGCCCCTGCCCTTGCCGCAGGCAATGCCGACATCGGCGTCTTTGGCCTCGCCGGGGCCGTTGACCACGCAGCCCATGACGGCAACTTTGATGGGCTTGGTGATGAAGGCGAGGCGCGTTTCCACCTGCTCCGCCAGTGAGATCAAATCGACTTCCGTGCGGCCGCAGGTAGGACAGGAAACAAGCACCGGGCCTCGCTGGCGGAGGTCGAGGCTTTTCAAAATCTCCCAGGCGGTGGTTACCTCCTGGCGGGGGTGCGAGGTTAGCGAGACGCGGACCGTGTCCCCGATGCCCTGCGAGAGCAGCACGCCGATGCCCACGGCGCTGCGGATAACGCCTGCACGAGGCGTGCCGGCCTCGGTGATGCCGATATGCAGCGGGTACGGTA
The DNA here is from genome assembly GCA_964589285.1 of uncultured Dehalococcoidaceae bacterium. Taxonomy (GTDB): domain Bacteria; phylum Chloroflexota; class Dehalococcoidia; order Dehalococcoidales; family RBG-16-60-22; genus DAOUEG01. The sequence continues at coordinate 860 of CAZPSP010000120.1, forward strand.
TCCTGTCCGCGATGAGGCGGTAGGCTTCGATGGTGGTGGGGACATCGAAGGCCTTGAGGGATATCTTGATGAGGTCGAAATCCAGCGCTTCCAGGACTTCTATCTGTTCAAGAGCGGAGGCCACCATGCGTTCCGGCACGGTCATGCCGGGCCGGGGATTCTTAGGGAGGCTGCCGGCGTTGAGGCCGATGCGGATGGGCACCTGCCGTTCTCTGGCGGCGAGGGCAACCTTGCGGACCTTTTCATGCTCGCCGATGTTGCCGGGATTCAGGCGGAGGCCGTCGACGCCGGCATCGAGGGCGGCCAGGGCGAGGCGGTAATCGAAATGGATGTCCGCCACAAGCGGTATCCGGGCACCCTTCTTGATATCAGGCAAAGCCGCGGCGGCTTCCATATCCGGCACGGCCGCGCGGATGACCTCGCAGCCGAGTTCATGCAGTTCCGATATCTGAGCTATCGTTGACCGGGCATCGCGGGTGTCCGTATTGGTCATGGACTGGACGATAATGGGGGCGTCGCCGCCGATGGTGACATCGCCGAGACGGATAGCTTTACTCCGGCGCCGTTCCGTCATTCGAGCAGGCTCCCGCCGGTGATCCACCGTGCCAGGTCCTGGTAGGTTATCAGGACCATGAGACCGAGCAGGATGATGAACCCGATGGAGTGGATGATGCCCTCGATTTTAGGTGAAACGCGTTTACCGCGGCGTATCCATTCGATGAAGACGAAGAGGATGCGGCCGCCATCGAGGGCCGGGAACGGGATCAACTGCGTTATTGCTACAGCGATGCTGATAAAAGCTGCGAGTTCCAGGAGCGGGCTTATCCCGGTCTGGGCAACCTCCCCGGTTATCTGGACGATGCCGACCGGCCCGGCCGGCACGAACGGCACCGTGCCGTTGATCATGCCGATGATACCGTTTTTGTACAGAATAAGGGTGTCCCAGAGACTGGACGCCCCGACCGGTATCGCCTCCCAAGGCGGCAGGCTTTCCGAGATTACCTGGCCTTCCAGGGTCTGGGTCATAACACCGAGGGAACCCTGCCCTTCCGGCGGCTGCCAGCGGGGCACGGCGGAAACGGTCTCTTCCGTTCCGTCCTGATGGCGGAGGAGGATGTCGATATTTGAACCGAGGTTGATCTGGATAGCGCGTGAAAGCTCGGCGTTGTTGTTCAGCGTTTCCCCGTTCACGGCGAGAATGGTATCGCCGGCTTCGATGCCGGCCATGGCGGCGGGGGAGTCCGGCGAGACTTCCTCAATCCGTATCTGCCCCTGGTAGACATCGTGGGGGACCATATAGGCCACCGAGAGCAGCAGGAACGGAAGAATCAGGTTCAGCAGGATGCCTCCCCCGAGGACAAGAAGCCTCACGCCGTAACCCTTGGCGGCCAGGGCGCGCGGCGCGTTGGGGTCGACCTCTCCGGAGAGCTTGTTGAACCCGCCGAAGGGTATCCAGTTGATCGAATAAATGGTCTCCCCTATCTTCTTGCCCCAGATGCGGGGCGGGAAACCGATACCGAATTCCTCCACCCAGACGCCGGTCATCTTGGCGAAGATGAAGTGACCGAATTCATGAACGAGAACGATAACGGACAGCGTGATGATGCCCGCTATCAATGTAATTAACAGATCCATTAACTTTCCTCCCGGACCAGGTCAGCGACAAGTTCTCGGGCCCGGTCCTGGGCATGAATGATTTCTTCAAGGGAAGGCTGCGCGTTATTCTCGTGACGATCAAGCACTGCTCCGATGAGGCGGGCTATGTCTGTAAACCTGATTTGTTCGGCTAAAAAGAGATCGACGGCAGCTTCCCCGGCCGCGCAGAGCGCCGCGGGATACGTACCGGCTTTTTTACCCGCCTCGATGGCAAGACGCAGGCAGGGGAACCGCTCCAGGTCCGGCGGCTCGAAGGTCAGGCTGGAGAGCTTGTACCAGTCCAGGACCGGCAGCGTCGCGTTGGGCAGCCGTTCGGGGTAGGTCAGCGCGTACTGGATGGGCAGCCGCATATCCGGCCAGCTTAACTGCGCCTTGGTGGAGCCGTCCGCGAACTCCACCATGGAATGGATGATGCTTTGCGGATGGACGAGGACGGTAATATCGTCGATGGGGACATCGAACAGCCAGCGGGCTTCGATAATCTCCAATCCCTTGTTAAGGAGCGTGGCGGAATCTATGGTTACTTTCCTGCCCATTTTCCAGGAAGGGTGGGCCAGCGCTTGTTCGATGGTGATATCCGCCATCTGTTCAGCGGTGTAGTTGCGGAAGGGTCCGCCGGAAGCGGTCAGGATAATGCGGCGCGGTTTCTCTTCCCCGCGGAGGCACTGCCAGATAGCACTGTGTTCGCTGTCCACCGGCAGTATGCTGGCGCCGGCGCGGGTTGCTTCCTCAAAGACCAGTCCGCCGGCGGCCACGAGAGATTCCTTGTTGGCAAGGGCTACGGTCTTGCCGGCCTTGGCCGCCGCCATCACGGCAGTGAGGCCGGCGGTACCGGACAGGGCAATGACGACGATATCCGCATCCGGCAGGCAGGCCATATCGCCAGGCGGCGTCACCGTGAGACCTTCTTCACCACGGTAGCCGGGAATCGCGAGCGATACGCAGCGCGGGCGGAATTCAGCCACCTGCTCCCTGAGAAGGGCGTCATTTTGACCGGCGGCCAGCCCGATTACCCTGAAACGGCCAGGCAGCGCCCGGATAACATCCAGGGTCTGCCGTCCGATCGAGCCGGTAGACCCCAGAATGACTATTCCTTTTGGCTGAGATTCCATATCAATTACATGATACAACAATTAATCGTATACAGCTATGGAGGCCAGCCCTCAGAGTTTGTACGGGCGAGATACAATTTTATACGGGAGAGCATGCATATCGAGGTGACATGATGACTAGCGCAGTGGATACACGAACAACCGTCATATTACCGGTGGGAAAGCCCCATCATCTCAGGTTCGGCAAGGATACCATTGTCTACGGCGGTATGGTCAATGAAGACGTTTTTTCAATTATCCAGATAAAGTCCAGGGGCTACCGCGGCCTTGGCTGGAACCTTTTCTTTTCCCGCCGCCAGCAGGAAATTACCATAGACGGGGTCGATATCCACGTTATCCACGTTACGCCTATCCAGATAAAACTCAGGACGGTCGCCTGAATGACCGTCCTGAGCTCTACGTCTGATTTCTTTTCAAGAAGCAACTATTTCCGATTTGCGGTCCTGTCCGGAACGGGTGAAACGGAACGTTACGATAGTGCCGGACGTAACCCGGGCCAGCAGCTTTTCCATCTCATCCGCATTGCGGACCGGCTGTGAATTCAGCGCGGTGATGATGTCTCCGGCATTCAGCCCGGCCCTGGCCCCGATGCCTCCGGGGGCAACGCCGCCGATGACAGCGCCGCCGCCGGGAGCGTTGCCGATCCTGAGTCCGAACTTCAATGGTTCAGGACCTGAAGCTGCCAGCAGGGCCTGGAGCCTCTGCCGGTCGAACCCGATGACCGCCTGACCGTCAATCAGGACGACCGGAACGCCCATCTGCCCCGTCTTGTTGACCATTTCCTGGGCAGCGGCACGGTCCCGGGAGACATCGAACTCCGTGAATGTCACGTTACGTTCCTTCAAGAAACTCTTGACATGGTGGCAGTATGGTCAGGTCGGCGTGGTATAGACCTTCACGTCCATGTTCGCACCTCTTCAGGACTGGCTCTCTTCGTCTATCTCAACATCCGGTATTTCCGGTAATGTCATGGGATTGCTGCTCCGGCGGAGCGGGTTGATCGTCGGGAACGCGTTCAGGAATTCTTTTTTCTCTCCGCAGTATTTACAGGTACCGGTGCTGGTAGGACCGTTAGCAACTTCTATCGCCCAAAAGTGATGGCACTGTTCTTTTACCTGTGTTTCCTGTTTCTGTTCTTCAATTCGTTCCTTGACCGTGTTTTTCATCACACACCTCCCCCAAAGAAACGTTATTTCTATTTTACTGATAAACCGGTAAAGTGTATGCGACTTTTATCCCAATACCACGAGCATACAAGAAAATTATGAAGGAATAATGAAGAAAAAAGGAAAATGAGGGAGAAGCTAGAGATTCGAGTCCTGTTGGCGTTCGATAACCACTTCATAGGGGCAGGTAATAGCGCCCGCCGGGCAGACCAGTTCACAGAGGCCGCACCAGCCGCATTCATCTATTTCCACCGCTTGAACCTTGTTATCGACGATGATGAGAGCGCCGCATTTACAAACCGTAACACACAGTCCGCACCCATGGCAGATAGATTCATCGATAACAGGCATTATTCCCATGTCTTCGCCCCCGCACATACTTTGATTGTAGTCAGGCTGCTTTTGAGCGTCTGCGACCTTTCTCTCATTCAGGCTTCCAATCCGGCCATGCGTCTGAGTTCTTTTTCATCCGTGACCGTAATGCGGCCTTTTTCAATGCGGATAACGCCTTCTTCTTCCAGGTTCTTCAGGGACCGGCCGACCATTTCACGGGCCGTACCGATCATGGCCGCCATCTCCTGCTGCGTCAGCCTCGGACCGGAGGAGGAGGCGTGCTCAGCGTAATCCAGCAGCATCTTGGCGACCCTTCCCGTGACGTGGAGAAAGGAAAAGTCCTGAACAAGCGCCGCGAGGTACTGGACCCTTTTAGCCAGCACCCTGACAGCGTTCCGGCTGATAACGGGGTTTTCCGCCACCATTTTCTCCATGTCCGCGTTCTTGACACCGAGGAGAGTGACAGGCCCCATGGCCTCGGCGGAAATAAAATTGGTTTCATTGAGAAGGACCGGGGCATCGTTGAACGTCTCGCCGGGTCGGACGATACGGAATATCTGCTCCTTGCCGTCGGTGGAGGTCTTGTAGGTCTTGACGACGCCCTCGACGACGATGAAAAGAGCTTCCGGCGGCTCGCCCTCGAACGAGATTATCTCGCCGCGTTCCGCCTTCTTTTCGAATACAAATTTGGCGAGCGAGTTAATGGTGTCATCGTCCAGCCCGTTGAAATACGGGACAGCCTTGAGGCGGCCCAGGGATATCGGCATGAGAACGTCCGCTTCTCCATTTCCTGAATGTCTGCTAGATTATACCAGCCGAAACGCCGAACGGTAAAGGCAGCCCGCGAGCAGGAAGGCGGTTTGCCTTTAGGCACTGTTTTGTTTACATTGCGGGAAGGCTGGTATTTCCCTATAATTAAAAGTATCAGCGGGGTGAAGGTATGAGTAAACTCATCGATATGCTAATCAGGAAAAACCAATCTCCGGCGCCGTTCGGTTTCCGGTCGGCGCGGAGCGGAGAGTCCGCTAACAGACTGATCCTGATCGCCGCCGTCGACAGCGGTAATGGAGATGTCTCGCCAGAAGTTGTCAAGGGCGCTCATGCCGTACTCATCCGTTCCGCCGAGGGAAGGTTGACGGCCAAAGCCGTCCAGACGGCCGCGAAGGTCCTGGATGCCGCTTGCTGGGGCATCGCTGATAATCCTGACAAGCCGGTCAGCCTGCCTTCCGGCTGTGACTTTGTGCTGCTGTCTACTTCCGCGCGTCCCGCTGCGGCGCCGGAAGATGATAACGTGGGACGGCTGCTGGAAGTGGAATCATCCATGGATGACGGCCTGCTGCGGGCGGTCAATGAGTTACCGGTGGATGGCGTAGTAGTGACGGACTCGCTGACCGATACCGTCGAGCTTAACTGGCACGAACTCATGATCTTTCGGCACGTAACGCGCGTCTTTTCCGTGCCGGTGATAGTCCCCGTCCCAGCCGGCATCACTGCCGGGGACCTCAAGGCGCTCTGGGACGCCGGCGTAGACGGCATTCTGGCGGACGCCGCAGAAGCGAACATAGGAGAACTGAGGGCAGCCATCGACCAGCTTCCGGCGCGTTCGGAAGGAAGGAAAAAGCGGCCCTCGGCCATCGTTCCGCGCCTCGGCCTGGCGCCGGAGCCGACCAGGCCCGCCCCGGAACCGGACGAAGAAGAAGAGGAAGACGAGTAAACAGGAGCGGATACCATTCCGCAACGCCTCCCTTTTATCCCGCATACCATCCAGTCCTGCTAATAACGGCACTGCCCGTTTGCAATCAATCTGCTTCCATTGTAATATTTTGATGAAGTACTCGTATATTTTTCTAACAGGGAGGAGATATGAAGCGTGTAATTTTGGGGACAGTCCTGTTAGTTATGCTGGCTACGGTAACGGTTTCCTGCGATGATACGTCCACCAGCGACCTCAGTAACATGCTGGAATACATTCCGGCTACCGTAATGAAAACGGAAATAATCTGTTATGGTGATCCACTCGAGGCCCGGACGGTCTACGGCTACGGAGATATCAGCTTCGAGGAGTACTTGGAAGTCATCAAAGGCCTGAGCGACGAAGCCAGGAGAGCCCCGAACATGGCGCTTGGCGCCGCCTACATTCCCATGTTCACGGGGAACATGGACAGGATAGCGGATCTCATCGGCTGGGACCGATTCGACTTCCATCGAGCCATTTTTCATGATGTCCCGATGCCCCGGGTGTATTCCGTAAATCAGGGTGATTTCGACGCCGCGCTCATACGGCAGAACCTTCTCGACCTGGGCTACCAGGAAATTCAGCATGACGACTCTACCTACTTATGGAAAAACGACGATTTCAAGATCGACCATACCGATGAGATCGGAAGAGAGGTCCTGGCCTCACTGAACCGCGTCATGGTAACGGAGGAACTGCTGATAACCGCGCCCTCTACCGATATCATGACCGGAATACTGGATGCCAGGAGCGGCAAAACAGACAACGCTGCCGACATGCCAGCCTCCCAGGCCCTGGTTGAAACCCTTGAAGATTCCCTCGGCGTGGTATTTATCCCGAGGGAAGCTGCGCTCAGCCCCTCACCGCACCAAACACTCTATGACCACTTCAACCTGCCCGCCGCCCGTGATTGGGAACCGCTCCGCCTTTACGAGATGGC
>CAZPSP010000121.1:0-7706 GCA_964589285.1 uncultured Dehalococcoidaceae bacterium
ATCTTGCCGGAGACGATGACGATGTCCTGCTGCATGCCGTTGATAACGGCGGAGGTCAGGATAGGGGACAACTGGAGATCATAATCGAGGATGTCGTGGGGCAGGACCTGGGTATACCGAAGGAAGGAACCATCCGGGCCGAGGACGACGAGCGAATTGGTATAGAGGTTATCGCCGGGACGGCTGGAGCCATTGGGGAACTCTTCCGTCCCCGGGAAGGGGGCCGGGTTAGCCACGGCCCAGTAGAGTTCGCCTGTCTCCATATCGACGGCGGGCGGGTACCAGCTTCCGCCGCCGCTGTTGACCTCCGGGTTGCCCCAGATGTCAGCGGAATCGACGGTATCGAAGCTCCACTGGATGGCGCCGGTCTGCTGGTTGAGCGCGAAGATGGTCCCGACGGCCCCGCCGGCATAGAAATTGCCGATGCTGTTGCCGGGCACCGTGGAAACCAGGACAAGCCCGTTGTAAACCTGGGGCTGGATATCGAGACCTTCACTGCTCACGACCGGGAGGTCGGTGATCCACAGGACCTCCCCGGTATCGGCGTCCAGAGCGGCGACCTCGGAGATGGAAACCCCGGCGAAGACCTTGCCCCATCCCACGGCGACGCCGTTGGGGCCGATATTGGGGATATCGAACCGGGTGCTCCAGATGAGGGAGCCATCGTTCCGGTCCAGGGCGTAAATATTATTTTCCAGGTCCTGGAAGTATATCCTGTCCCCCTGGATGATGGGCGTCGTAGCGATGGCCCCGAAAACGGCGGATGCGGGAACGGGGAAGGACCAGACCGGAGCGAGGTCAGCGACATTGGAGGAATCGATGGCGGCGTCCATCGTGGCGCGGGTATTCTCGTAGTCACGGTTCGGCAGCGGCCAGTCCGCGGCGTTGCCGGCTACTTCCGGCGGAATGGCGTCAACCTGGAAATCGAACACCGGCAGGTTCAGAATGGAGTCGGCGGCGTTGATGGTGTAGCCGGAGGATTCGATATCCGCAGCCGACCTCAACGTGTCCGGTTCGTAGTCCTGAGGCACTTTCACGTAGTTGACCAGCCAGAGGCCGGTGTAGGACTCTTCTCCCGGGACCGTGCTGAACACGGGGTGCTGGGAATGGACGGTATTCGGTCTTCCATTGCCATCCATGGCGACGATGAAGATATAGACGGGAGCGGCTTGCGGCTCCGCAGGCCCGAAATCGAAGTAGAAAACCTCCCGTCCCCGGTACCATCCCTGGACGAGATCCATATCAGAGCCCTGCAGAGTCGAACTCTTCGGTACGACGGGGCAGTTCACGAAAAGGTCGGTGGCCGTTACCGGGTATCCGGCGTCGGTGATGTCCTGCGCGGACATCAGCGTGTTGGCGGTATAGTCCGCCGGAACGGTCACCAGGTTGACCTGCCAGAGGTCTGAGTAACCAGGATCTCCGGGAACGGCATCGATGATATTGTACTGACCGGGAACGACCTGGGGCGTGCCCTCGTCATCCATGCCGTAGATAAGCACCCAGATGGGAGCGCTGAGCACCCGGCCGTTCTCGTACGGCACCATGGCCTCGAAGTTATGGTACCTTAACCGGGCGCCGTCATACCAGCCGTCCTCAAGCTGAAAGTGCAGTCCCAACGTTGGAGAGGGAGTAGTTGGTGTCGTCGGGGTCGGGGTGGGCGTGGGCGTCAGCGTGGGCGTCGGCGTGGGCGCGGCCACACTCTGCACCGGGCAATTCACGAGCATTTGCGTCTCTCTTATCTGGTAACCGGACGATGCGACGTCGCTGAAGGACTTGAGCTCGTTGGCCTGGTAGTCCGCCGGGACCATGACGAAGAAAATCCGCCAGAAGGCCGTGTAGCCCGGATCTTCCGGCACCACGCCGATAATGTTGCCCTGGTCGGGCACCGTCTGAGGGCCTCCCTGGCCGTCCGAACCGGTAACGGGCACATAGATGACCGCGGCGGACACCGGGTTCATGCCGAAATCGAAGTAGTAGACGGCATCGCCCCGATACCAGCCCTGCGTCAATCCCATGTCGCTGCCTTCCAGCGTCGATCCCTCCGGCACGATGGGACAGTTGACGTAGATATCGGCGGCCGTTATGTTCGCACCGGAAGACGTTACATCTTCCACAGAGCTCCAGTCATTGGCCTGATAGCCGTCAGGGACCTCGGCAAAGTGGACCTGCCACAGGTCGCTGTACCCCGGAAGGCCCGGAACGACACCGACGATGTTGTACTGCCCTTCTATGGTGACCGGGTTTCCCCGGCCGTCAAAACCGGAAACGGGTACGTAGATGGGAGCTGTCAGCGGCACACCATCAACGAGCGGCGTGTTCGTCCCGAAATCATAGTAGGTGACGTCATATCCTTCATACCAGCCGGATATGAGAGGGAACTGCTGCGGCTGCTGGGGCACGGTCGTTGTCGTGGGGGTTGTCGTTGCCGTGGTCGTTGTGGTGGTAGTGGGCGTCGTAGTGGTGGTAGTAGTAGTAGTGGTGGTGGTTGTCTGCGTCGGCGGCGGCGTCATGGTTTGCGTTGTGGGCGTCGTGGTGGTAGTGGCCGGGGGAGTCGTCGTCGAGGGCAGTACCCGTTGTACCGGGCAGTTCACCAGGGTATCCGTCTCCGTTATCTCATACCCGGATGATTGAACGTCATCGAACGACCTCAGCGTATTGGCCTGGTAGTCTTCCGGGACCGTGACGAAAAACACCTGCCAGAATGCCGTATAGCCCGGGTCTCCCGGTACCACGCCGATGATGTTCCATTGACCCGGCACCGTCTCGGGAGCGCCCTGGTCGTCCAGGCCCGTTATCGGGACGTAGATGGTGGCGGCAATATCCGGGTTTTCACCGAAGTCGAAGTAGTAGACGGCCCGGTTCTGGTACCAGCCCTGGACCGGTTGCCTATCGCTGTTTTCCAGCGTCGAGCCCTGCGGCACGACGGGACAGTTGACGTATATGTCCGAGGCCGCAATGTTCAGGCTGCCATCCATGACATCATCCAGGGAGCGCCATTCATTAGCCTGGTAGCCCTCCGGGACCTCGGCAAAGTGTATGCGCCACAGGTCGCTGTAGAATTCATCGCCGGGGACGACACCGATGATGTTGTACTGCCCGGCAATGGTCATGGGGTTCTCCAGCCCGTCCATGCTCTCGACAGGAACGTAGATGGGCGCGGCGAGCGGAATCCCGTTGACGAGCGGCGTATTCGCTCCGAAGTCATAGTAGGTCACTTCCGACCCTTGATACCACCCTGATATGAGGGGAAAATGCTCTGGCTGACCGGGTACGGCGGTCGTGGTGGCGGTGGGAGTCGCGGTCGTTGTGTTCTCAGTCGTAGTCGTGGTGGTTGTCGTTGCCGGCGTTTTGGTTGCGGCGGTCACGATAAAGTCACCGGTCATAGTCGCCGGGTGGACATCGCAGCGGAAGAAGTAGGTCCCGGGTTCATCCGGAGCGGTAAACTGATAATCGATGGTCTGGACCCCCACGATGATCTCCCCCTGGAAAACCGGCACAGCCGCCGAAGCATCCGTATAAAGCGAGAAATTATGGGGAATGCCCTCATCCTGGTTATCGAAAGCGATCGTCACCTGCGCCCCGGCGGGAACGGTTATCTCGCTGACATCGAAGGCAAGGTTACTGGCCACCAGGTCTATCGTTATTTCCTCCCCGTTCTGAGCGCTGGTGGTCAGCGCTCCGAGCGGCAGGAGCAGCAACCCCAGGAGCGCCAGAACGCCGATAAGCTTGTATCGAAACTGATTTTTCCGATTCATCGTATTTCCTCCAACAAAAAGAATTACCCGGCGGTAATGGCAATTGATGCGAAGCCGGTCCGGCAGATGTCATGTGCTTTTGAAGCAATGCCACATACCGCCTCCCATCCCATTACCGTGGTATGTCCCTTCATCATTAAACCGGACTATCCCAAGGCATTGAATCAGTAAGGCTACCGCTTGCGACAGCGGGGTTTACGGGCCGGGTCTTGCGCATTTCAGGTTACCCATCATTGAGATAAACAAGTAGTGAACCCAGAGGTACCGAAGTGAAAAAACCAGTATACTACGTGCGGCGACCAGCCAAACGATTCTGTAAAAACCGGTATTTAACTATATGTCCGGCTGCGAACCGGAAAGCGTTTTTGCCCGTGAATACAGCCGTTCGGTACACCATGGTCGCGTTACCGTCCCGCGGCAGCTTGACACCGCGACTGCCGTGCCCTATGATAACGGCAATTGAAGCATACGGACTTCAACTTGCCCCCGGTATGGATACCCTCCCGGCGAATGCGATAGAATTGGAACGGTCCTTATGGCGCAAGTACAGCAAACAGCATGTAAGATGCAGAAACAACAGAACATCGTCATCGCCATGCCTGCTTTCAATGAAGAAGCTTACATCGGCTCGATGGTCATCAAGGCGAAGAAATACGCCGATACCGTTATCGTGGTGGATGACGGCAGCAGCGACGCCACCGCGGAGATAGCCGCGCTGGCCGGCGCGGAAGTATTGAGGCACCATGATAACCGCGGCAAGGGCGCCGCCGTCCGCACCATCCTGGAGCGGGTGCGGGAACTGGATGCGGACCTGCTGGTGCTGCTGGACTCGGACTCCCAGCATAACGCGGACGAGATCCCGCGCCTCATCGATGCCGTCAACGGGGGGCTGGACTTCGTGGTGGGTTCGCGGCAAAACGTGAAAAAGTCCATCCCGTTCTACCGGCGCATCGGTCACGTGATCCTTTTACACTCCAGCCGCACCGTCATCGAACATGAACTGACGGACACGGAATCAGGGTTCCGCGCGTTCTCCCGGAAAGCCATCGAGGAGATGGAACTCACCCAGAACGGTTTCGCCATCGAGTCCGAGATGATCAAGGTGGCGGCGGAAAAAGGCCTGAAAATGGGTGAAGTACCGATCACCGTCCAGTACAAGAGGGACACCTCGACAAAAAACCCGTTCAGTCACGGTATAGAAGTGCTGACGCAGATCATCATCATGATATCCGAGCGGAGACCGCTCTTTTTCTTTGGAATGCTGGGGATCATCGTAACGTTCATCGGCATATATTTCGGGGTGAGGACCGTCAACATCTTCACGGCTACCCAGGGCACCATACCCATCGGCACGGTGATGCTGGCCGCCATTTTCATCATCGTGGGCATCTTTCTGGGGCTGACCGGCATCATCCTGTACGCGCTGTCAAGAAGGAAATAGGGAAAAGGCCGCGGAAGATTACGGAGCTTAGGTGCTGAAGCCCTGCTCCGCAGCAATGCCAGCCTAATAAACGGGATGGACCGGCGCCCTCCCCGGCCGCGACGCTTCCATCAGGCCCCGGATGATACCGATGAATTTTTCCACCATGGGGTGTTCCGGCGCGTCCGACCGCGTAACGGCGTCCACGCCGACGGTAATCTGTGTGGAGACCGGCAGTTCCTTGAGCCGGCCTTCACTGATGGAACGTTCCACGCTTTCAACGTGATAGAGGCCGACGCCGCCGCCATGTTCAACCAGGTTGATGCCCCACTCGGCGTTATTGACCTCAACGATGATGGGCGACGGCAGGGCGCACCCCCCGACACGGAGCTTCTTAAGCATAATCTGGCGGGTGACGGACGTCTCCGGCCCTACGACGAGCGGATAACCGCAGAGATTGATGTATTCCAGGCGCTCCCGGTGAGAAATGGGGTTGGACGGCGAAGCCACCAGGACGAGTTTCTGGTTGGAAGCCAGCGGCACGGCCTTGATCTTGGGGTTGCCGTACTCCAACCTGACCACGATGCCGAAGTCCACTTCCGAGTTCAGCACGTCTTCAATGACCTCATAAGAAGTGCGGCCCCGGATGACGAGCTTCACGCCGGGATACTGCTTTTCAAACGCGGAGGCGGCCCGGGCTGCGCAGGAACTGAAGGTGGTGGAAAAACCCACCCTCAGGCTGGACTCCTTGAGATTATCGAGGTACTGCTCGGCGCTTCTCATCTGCCGGTAGATCTCGCGGGCGTACTCATAGAGGCCCGCGCCGGCCTGCGTCAGAAAGACCTTCTGGCGCTTGATGTCCAGGAGCTTGAGACCGACATTTTTCTCAAGTGACCGGATGTGGTAGGTTACCGTCGGCTGGGTGAGGAAGAGCTTGTCCGCGGCCTCGGTAATGCTTTCTTCACTGGCGACCTGATAAAATACTATCAGGCTATGAAGGTCTAATCTTGACGGTGCCATATGACAACACCTCTCGATTATTCAGACTTTGCCGGCGTATATCGAGTGAACAAGCGGTTCAAATAGTTGGAAAGTTGCGCTAGATTATCTATAATATCATAGATATTTTTAGCTTGCAATGTATAATGTGCCATGATACATTGCTTTAGACCGGCGCACCGCGAGGACCGGTTATATTCATTTGGCATGGAAATCGTTACCTCGTATCGCAACCGGAACGGCAAACAATAACGATTACCGCCACGTCCCCGTCCTGTCCGGTTACAGTGAGAAAGGAGAAGACCACATGGAGAAACAATGGGAAGCTATGACAACGGATGAACGGCAGGAAGCCATGTTCGATAAATGGCTGAACCCGGAGGGAGTAACCTACAGCAGTCCGCAGGCGGAAAAGGATTATAAAGACCGGGTCACCCGCCTCAAGGACATCATCCAGCTACGGGAACCTGACCGGGTACCGGTGGTGCCGATGGTCGGGTTTTACCCGGCGGTCTTCAAGGGCTACACACCCTACGATGCCATGTATGATTACAGCGTGGTCGATGCCACCTACACCGAATACATGCAATATTTCCAGCCGGACGCCCATATCGGAACGGGCGGGGCGCCCCCCGGAAAACTGTATGAAATCCTGGATTACAAACTCTATGCCTGGCCGGGGCACGGCGTGCCCAAGAACCGCAGCTACCAGGCAATCGAAGGCGAGTACATGCTGGCCGAAGAGTATGACGACCTCATCGAGGACCCGACCAACTTTTTCCTGACCAAGTATTTACCGAGGGTATTCGGGGCGCTGGCGCCGTTCGCGGCGCTTACCCCGTTCACGAACATCACGGAAATGTACGGCGGGTTCACCGCGGCGGCGCTGATCCCATTCGGCGTGCCGCCGGTGCAGGAAGCGCTCAAGAAACTGATGGACGCCGGCAACGTGGCCATGGAATGGGCTGGCGTATTCGGCGGCTACGGGCCCAAGATGAGTGCGCTCGGCTTCCCCGGGTTCTTCGGGGGCGGCTGCAAGGCCCCGTTCGATACCATTGCAGATACCCTGCGCGGCACCCGCGGCATTATCAAGGACATGTACCGGCAGCCGAACAAGCTGCTGGAAGCCCTGGAAGCCTTTACCCCGATCATGATCAAGATGGGCGTGTCCGCCTGCAAGATGAACGGCAATCCCGTCTGCTTCATGCCGCTCCACAAGGGCGCCGACGGCTTCATGTCCGATGCCCAGTTCAAGAAATTCTACTGGCCGACCCTGAAAAAGGTCTTCGAAGGCCTCATCGCGGAAGGCTGCGTACCGTTCCCCTGGGCGGAAGGCGGCTTCAACTCCCGCCTGGATGTCATCGGGGACGTGCCGGTGGGCAAGATGATATGGGGTTTCGACGATACCAATATGGCCGAGGCCAAGAAGAAGCTCGGCAAAATATCCTGCATCAGCGGCAACGTCCAGACCTCCGCGCTGACCATCGCCACCGTCGATGAACTCAAGGAAGCGGTCAAGAAACTCATCGATG
>CAZPSP010000122.1:0-7705 GCA_964589285.1 uncultured Dehalococcoidaceae bacterium
AGTTTCTCGCTAGATGCACCAGGTCCGGCTTCTGAGTGGCTGGCGATCCAGGATTCGAACCTGGGCTAAGGGATCCAAAGTCCCCTGTGCTACCGCTACACAAATCGCCAGCATCTTGTACCATCAGTATAGCACCAGAGGTCAAATAACGGCAATCCGTCAACCTAACTTTTTGCCGTTTTCAGCGTTATATAGTACGAAAAACAGTATCGGTCAGTACCTTAATACCAGAAAACCGGCTTCTCCTGCGTATTCGAGGCTGGCTATACTGAAAATAAACCTGAAATATCACGAACCGGAATTGAACGATGATTTACGTAACACCACAGGCGAGAGAAGAACTCTCCCGACTCTTGTCACAGAAAAACCATAATTCGGCCAACTCGTTCCGACTGAAGAGTCTTGGCGCCAGGGGCCTGGGTCTGGCCATCGATGAGCGCAAAGACGATGACGACTCACTGGAACACAAGGGACAAACCGTCCTCGTGTACGACCATAACCTGGCCGCCAGCCGCAATGGTGTCTCCCTGGATGCCTATGATACCCCGGAAGGCATGAGGTTCGTTATCAGCCGGGAAGTTACCCGTCACTCGCATTCGTCAGTGACGGTCAACTGGGTTACTTTTCCCGTATCCTGAACCCCGGACACGGTCATAACAAAAAAAAACAGCCTCTCACCGAGACCGTTATTGGGCTTCTTATGTCTTGAGCGGTTTGCTTCTCTTTGGTGATGCCGCTTCCTGGGCTTCTATTTCCTGTTTCCATTTCGGCGCCCGGTCCGCCATGAACCGCCGAGTCGGTTGTTTTTCCGTGCTTATCAGCATTGAGTTGATGTTACCCCAGGGAACGAAGATGCTTTCATAATAACCGCCCACCATATCGAGCTTGTTGTCCCAATGGACAAGATTGATCAGGACGCCGTGGTCGTCCACAGCTTCCACCATCCCGATGTAGCACGATTCCGGCGCGGTTTGCGGCATCAGGTGAATTGCCGCGCAGTATCCGGGTTGGATCGTCTGTGTTTTTGTCATGCAACACCTCCGTCAGCCTGAGTTCCATTGGCCTATTTATATACCGTTCTCCCCCGCTTGTCAACTCGGAACCGGCTGATTCTCGCCCGGGCCGAAAGGTCCGTTTTTCGTCACCCGAAGAATTGAAACAAACCGGTTTCTGTGATTGCCGTCAAAGCTGAGGCCTCTTTTGAAGATACCTTCGTTGGTAGTACAAAAAACACTATGGTCCCACCCCTCTAAACGCTTGCATTACCCACCAGCCGGAGAGATAATATGTCATGACAGGTGGTACCATTACCATGTTAAAAAGGATCGATCTTAAGAAAATACCTCTCTTGACCCGCATACTCCTCCTACTTTCGCTCGCCTGTGTCATCGCGGTGGTGGTGGTGGGGCTAGAAGATGTTAAGGGCATTATCCTCGGCATGGCGGCGGCTTTCCTGGTCACTCTCGAATTGACACGCCGCTGGCACAGCATCCGGAAATTTGTTTTCCTGGCTGTCGGTACGTTCCTTGTTGCCCTGATCCTCTCCGGGCTATATATGGAACTTGCCAACCCCCTGGCCTTACGTATCGGTGGGCCTGGTGCACTGGAAAATGCTGCCTGGCAGATATTCAGCATCATTCTCAGTGATACCATGCTGCTGGTCGGTCCGGGTTGCATCGTTATCGGTGCGGCCGGGACCATCATTCTCTCCATTCTCCGTTTACGCCGCTGGTGGGAAAAAAAGCACGCGGTAACAGCGGAAAACTTGACGCCATCCACCCTTTAGCCTAAAGTATACCTAGATTTTCTAGGTACCCCGGATTCCTCCGGGCAACTACGCGTCAGGAAGAACGATGGACCTGGTAGACATATCGCTGCTGGTACTGTTGAGTTTCGGGCTTGGCGCCATCCCGTTCTCCATCCTGGTCGGCCGGTTGTTCCTGAAAAGAGATATCAGGCAATATGGCGACGGCAACCCCGGCTCCGCTAATGTTTTTCGTGCCGGCGGACGGGCGAGCGGATTCCTCGCCGTGTTTCTGGACATCGCCAAGGGCTTTCCCGCCGTATACCTGGCGCACACCCACTTCAACTTAGGACCGCCCGCACTCATCGGCATCGGTCTGGCGGCGATCCTGGGCCACGGGTTTTCTCCCCTGCTCGGTTGGCGCGGCGGTAAAGCGATAGCTGTGACTTTCGGCGTGCTGCTGGGAATGCCGGATTTCAGAATCGTGGCCGTGTTTGCCTTCTTCATCGTCATCGGTGCGCTTTTCATCGATGTGGATGCCTGGGGCATCATACTGGGTACATCTGCCGCAATGGCGTTCAACTTCATCACACGGGGAAGCTCGTGGGAAACGTTTCTTATGGCTGGCATTCTCATTATCCTGGCCGTTAAACACTGGCCGTCCCTTCATGAAACGCCCGGTCTCCACGGGCGGTTTATACGCTGGCTCCAGTCCGTTTTCCGCAGCGCCAACCCCACATGACGTGAGGATGAGGGGAATATGCTGTTTCAATTAGCGATCACCGCCGGCTTATTGACCATATTGATGAACACCATCCTCAATCTGGTGGCGCTGGTGCGGCCTCGGCGTGACGCACCCCTCCCGGCCGGACTGCCGCTGGTTTCGATACTGGTGCCGGCGCGAGACGAAGAAGATATGATACGTGCCTGCCTGGAATCCCTGAGCAACCAGGACTATGTCAACCTGGAAATCCTCGTCATCGATGATAATTCACGGGACGGCACGGCGGAGATTGCCCGCGAGGTCGCAACGCAGGACGACCGTATCAAGGTTTACACCGGTAAGCCCCTGCCGGACGGCTGGGCGGGTAAACCATATGCCTGCTCACAACTGGCTGAGCAGGCACGGGGCGAGTGGCTGCTTTTCGTTGATGCGGATACCGTCCACGAGGCCCATATGGTCCGCAGTGTTTTGGCCACCGCCATCGAACACGACACCGCGCTGCTGTCAGGTTTTCCCCGGCAGATCGCCGGTTCTTTTCTCCAGAAGGTCGGCATCCCTCTCATCTATTTCATCATCATGAGCTGGTTCCCCATCTGGTGGCTGCAGAACCCGCGCCACCCGCGCGGCTCGCTGGCCATCGGGCAGTTCCTGCTGTTCCGGCGTGTGGACTACGAGGCCGTAGGCGGGCATAACGCAGTGAAGTCCCGCATCCTGGAAGACGTCTGGCTAGGCATGGAGATCACCCGCCATGGCGGCCGGCACCTTGCCATCGATCTCTCGCCGGTCACCGCCTGTCACATGTACCGGAATGTTCACGACATGTGGGAAGGCTTCACTAAGTGGTGTTATTCGGTTGCCTCTTTATTTTTACCGGGACTGGTGGTGCTAATTCTGGCGGCGTACTTTTTTTATGTGGCCCCATTCTTCTTCCTGTGGCAGCAGTTCATCGGCCATCCGGGTCCGCAGGCGCTCAGTTTCATCATCATGTTGCAGGTGTGTATCGTCCTCTTCATACGGTTCATCATCAGCCACCGGTTGAGAGAATCGGTTTTCTCACCGCTGCTGCACCTTCCCGGCATTATCTTCCTTATGGTTAATGCTGTTCTCGCCTGCGTGCGCTGGGTGACCGGGGCCGGTGTGACCTGGAAAGACCGTTTATACAACCGGGGATCGTCAGTGAAGTAGCCGGTCTTCAATCTCTACAGTAAAGAACAAAGAGCCCCACGGTGGTCCGTGGGGCTCTTCAGTCCCCGGCGACACACAATAAATCAATACTTGCCCATTCGCGACGGACAAACGGCGCTTGGATTTCGCTGGTTTTATTTTTTCTGAAGCAGCTTTTCAGCAAAATTGCCGGCAAAGAAAACCTTGTACATTTCACCCTTATAGGCTTTGTACATCAAGAATATCCACACGACAACACTGACCACCCAGAGCAGCCAGCCAACGAAAGGTATCAAATTGAACAGAATACTGGCGATCATCAGTATGACAAAGACGACGATCGATTGCATAGCATGAAAACGAACGAACTTGTTGTCCTTCTCAATAACCAAAAAGATGATGCCCGTTACCCACCATCCCAGGTAGCATAATAGCCCGGCGATATTCTGATCAAGACCCGTACTGGTTTTTTCCGATGCTTCGTTCATGTTTCCTCCTTACCATGTATTGTTTTTTCCGAACAAGATAACCCGCTGAAGCTAGCGGGCAATACCCTCTCTGACTTAATCACTTATTAATCATGACACTGATCATGGAATGAAAAACAGTGGGAAGAATGATTCGTTCCATATTCAGAAATCCGGTTGGTTTATCGTAACTCCGATGCATTCCTGCTGCTCCGGCCTGGAAGGGAACCCAGGTAAATACCTAAGCCCAGTTTGATTCTACATCGTATTGCGATAAGTCCTCAAGTAGTATTTTGGTAGGAGCCCGTATTGTCAGAACTTATTTTCACTAGCCGCCATATAGACCATGCTGTATAATGAAACCAGAGGCGCCATGAAGACCTTTGTCAAAGAACTGCTCATTACCGTCGGTCTGGCGGTGATTATTTTTGTCATAGCCCGGCAGACCATCCAGACTTATGAAGTGTACCAGACCAGCATGGAACCGAACTTCCACGAGGGCCAGCGCGTCGTGGTAAACAAGGCCGTCTATTTCTGGGGCGAACCGGAGCGCGGAGACGTGATCGTTTTCCAGGCGCCCAATACGGATGAAGACTTCATCAAGCGGGTCATCGGGCTGCCCGGCGATACCGTGGAGGTCAAGAACGGGTATGTCTACGTGAACGGTGTCGCGCTCGATGAACCTTACCTTGCCGAAGCGCCGGACTATACAATGCCGGCCACCACGATACCGGCCGGGAAGTACTTCGTCCTCGGAGACAACCGCAACCACAGTAATGATTCCCATCGTGACTGGCTGGTCAACGATGAAGACATTCACGGTAAAGCGTGGCTTTCCACCTGGCCGCCGTCATTGTGGGGCGTGGTCCCTAGGTACGCGCTCGGAGACCAGATAGCCGCCGCCGGGAACTGATGCCCTATTCAGGTTAAGATGTGAGAATGACTCAGGAGGCTGCTCATGACCAACAGCGTGCGTGACATGTTCGTGAAATCCGGCGCCCTGCTGGAAGGCCATTTCCTGCTGACCTCGGGCCTCCATTCCCCTGCCTACTGGGAAAAAGCCAGAGTCCTCCAGTACCCGGTCTACACGGAAGCGCTGTGCCGGATGATCGCGGACCATTACCGGGAGGCTGGCATCTCCGTGGTGGCCGGGCCGACGACCCCCGGCATCATTCTTTCCTACGAGACCGCGCGGCAACTCGGAGTACGGGGCATCTTCGCCGAGAAGGACGATGCCGGCCGCAGGGTATTCCGCCGCGGTTTCACCATCGAACCCGGCGAGAACGTGCTCGTCGTGGATGACATCATGACGACGGGCGGCTCGGTAAAGGATGTCATCGCCGCGGTCCGGGCGGCAGGCGGCAACGTGGCCGGGGTGGGCGTCCTCGTCTACCGGCCGGCCAAAGATGCCGTCGACTTCGGAGTCCCCTTCTACGCCTGCCATACCGCCGAGGTCATCTCCTATGACCCGAAACAATGCCCGTTATGTAAAGCAGGTGTACCCCTCGTCAAACCGGGCAGCAGCAAGCAGCCCGTATCCTGACCGGCATTATTCCGGAAAAAGGAGGCCAGCCCGCATGGAAACCGCGGTCATCATCATCGTCGCAGCCGCCGCCGCCCTCCTCGTCATTTTTCTCAGCAACCTGGCGCTCCGTCACTCGTACACCAAACGGTTCCGTCTCTGGCAGGACCAGGAGATCCAGAAGTGGCAGACGGAGCTTGCCGCCTCCCGTAGAAATGCCGTTGTGCAGAGCCGGGCCACGCTCGGCGGACGCTTTACCGAACAGATGGTCCCCTACCTGCCGGAGTTCCGCTACGACCCCACCGAGGCCAGGTTCATCGGCACACCGATAGACCTCGTCGTCTTCCCCGGGCTGGCGCAGGGAGATCCGCAAGAAGTGGTCATCATGGAAATCAAGACCGGCCGTAATCCGCAACTGACACCAGCCCAGAAAAAGATACGGGAACTCATCGAGGACGGCATGGTGCGGTGGGAAGAGATCTACCGGCCACTGGTAGACGAAGACCCCTTCCCGGAAGATATAACCGGCACAGACTGAATGTAAAAATCAGCGGGGCGCCGGCACGTTTTACCGCGCGGGTCAGGCTTCCGCCCAGATCCTTTCCGTTCTCCCGGAAAGCTGTGCGTTCCGGTATCGTTCCACATACTCTCTGAAATTCCAGTTGTCCAGGAACCTCTCTCCCGCCTCCCGCCCGGACCGGTACAACGCCTGGCTGCGCTCCGGGGTGATATCGAATTCAGTCGTTTTCACACCCATCGTCGGGATGGGCACGGTACGTACGAAATTCTCTTCCTTGATGTACCGGGCATCATGGGCTTCCATCATGGTAGCGAAAAGGGCCGTTAACAGGCTCACCGGACCTTTGACGTCCCTCGGTTTGCCTTCTTCAGGTTCGACGAGTTTGAACCCGAAGGTCGGCCAGGATGGGACGCCTTCTCCACTATCGAATAGCCATACCGGAAAATTGCTCAACAGTCCGCCGTCGACCACGTAACTTGTCCGTCCGTCACTCATGTTTTTCAGTCTGACGGGCTCATAAAAGAACGGAATACTCATACTCATCCGCACGGCCAGCGCCACGCTGAGGTCTTCCGGGCGAACACCGTAATCGGCGATGTCCTGCGGCAATACCAGCAACCGGCCGCGGGTAACGTCCGAGACGATGACATTGAGCCTGAACCGGTAGCGGGGATCGCCCTTGAATTCTTCCACGATAAGGTCCCCGAACGTCGTGACGCCCTTTTTCAACAGCAGGTCGCGCAACCAGCCTTCGAAAAACCTTCCCCGGAAAATCCCCTTTTTCAGGAGAAGGCGGCCGAGCGCTCCCGCCACCGGCACCCGTCCGAAGAGCGTGGTGTCCTTGAACTCACGGTAATCGAGCCCGGAAAGAATGCCCGCAAGTTCCGCGCCGGAGTACCCGGCGGCCAGCAGCGAGGCGACGATGGCCCCGGCCGAGGTCCCGGCCAGGTTCATCCACCGGTAACCGCGTTCTTCCATGACTGTTACGGCGCCGACCAGCCCGATACCTTTGACCCCACCGCCTTCGAAGACCGCATCAGCTCTCAAACCATTATTAGTACTTTTGTTCTTATTTTCCATACTGTCATCATATCTTATCCGGGCGGAAAACGCAAGCAAGTTTTGTCACTTATTCCCGGAAAGCCCTGCAACGGCACCGGTACCTTCGTCCGGACACCTTGGTATGGTCTCATGTTGCAGGCTCGAAACCGGGAAAATCCGGTTTGCCAGCCCCCCGGCATATTCTTCATAATTTCATCTGTGCATTCTATCGGTACCATACAGACATCATTTGCTTCCACGATGGGTGCTAAGATCAGCCTCTCCGGTCCGCCGCGCGGCATGTACCTGGTCATCGGGACGGACATGTTACCAGATGGTCTGGCGGAGCAGGCCGGAGGAAAAACCGTTCTCCGTCTGAACGGCCGCAAACTGCTCGCCGTGCTGCCGTTCGAAGGGTACCTGTCACTGAAACAGGACCGGCGGATAGCACATATCGGACCGGTAACAGTGGACATGAAGCGGCTGACAACCATCGCCGGCATGCTGGGTACGTCGCGCCCCG
>CAZPSP010000123.1:0-7672 GCA_964589285.1 uncultured Dehalococcoidaceae bacterium
TACGCTTACGTATACCCGTCGTACTTACCGGTGATTACAATGTTCCCTGTACCTTCCTGGAACCAATCCGGATCAGGAGCATGATTATGACAACGGCTAAAACAAAGGAATTAACCATAACCCGCATCCTGCACGTCCCCCGTGAGAGGGTCTGGCACGCCTGGACCAACGCCGACACCATGAAGCAATGGTGGGGACCGAAGCACTTCACCAGCCCGGAAGTCCGGATCGATCTCCGTGTCCGGGGCAAGTACCTTGCCGCCATGAAATCGCCGGAAGGGCAGGTATTCTGGAGCACCGGCCGGTACCACGAGATCAAGGAACCCGAGAAACTCATGATGTCGGACTCCTTCGCGGATGAGAAAGGTAACGTCGTTCCGGCAACCTACTACGGCATGGGCCCGGATTTTCCGCTGGAGCTGCAGATAACCGTGACCCTTGAGGACCAGGCCGGAAAAACGAAAATGACCCTGCATCACACCGGCATCGAGGGTGTTTCCCAGTCAGACCTGGAAAACATGAAACAGGGATGGGAGGAATCGTTCGATAAGCTGGCGGACTACCTGGGCGAGAGCCGCAACGAGTGAGATCTCAAGCGAGAAAAGATAGTAATAGAGATCGGTTGCCGGTAATCTGAAAAAGAGAAGACCCATTCACGAACGAATTATATCGGGATTAGTCTCGGGAACGATAATTTCCGCTTGTTTTTTTTCATATGCCGGATTTCTCTCACTTTCAGAAGCCCTCTACACCCGGAGCAGGCCTCACGCACCCCTTGTTATGATACTGCCCCTGCTGATAATTTTATGAAAGAAACCTATTGCATATTGCTATAACGCGGTATATAATATGCCCAGTGGTTTTCAGTCTAGGTCACATACGCCCGATTTTTAGTTGTTACCAGAACCCGAGACGGATGACCTTAGCTAACCAACTCATTAAGGAAAGGAGGTCATCCGTTGAGTTTCGAGGATAAGACGCTACAATGTGTCAATTGCGGCTCCACCTTCATTTTCAGCGCTTCTGAGCAGGAATTTTTCCAGTCCAAGGGCTACACCAACGAACCCAAGCGTTGCCCGTCTTGCCGGCAGGCAAGAAAAGCGGAACGGACCGGTAACGACGGCGATGGTTTCCAGACCCGCCAGATGTTCCCTGCGATCTGCGCAGAGTGCGGAAGAGAAACGGAAGTCCCTTTCGAGCCGCGTGAAGGCCGACCCGTTTACTGTAGCGAATGCTTCAGTAAGATCAGGGCCAACCGGTAAACAGCGCATTCATTACAACTGAATAATAACAGGCCGGCGTTCCATGCTGCTGAGGCAGTGCGGCTCCGGCCTGTTTTGCTTTTGCGGCGCCGCTTACGTACCGTACAGGTACAGAGGATTGTCATCGGTGATGATGCGCGTCTGTTTCTTGATTGCCGTGCGGACGTAGAGCGGAGGGCAGAACATGCCCCGGTGCGTTGTCCCGTCATAATGCCGCAGCCCGGTCGCTCCCTGTTCCGCCAGGCGCCGGTCCACTTCCGCCGGTTCCAGCTTCAGGGGATCGGGACCTTTAGAGGCAAAGACAAATCCCCAGGCCCCGCCGTAACAGAGCATGTTGGTGAGATAGGAAGTCACCACCGGGAACGCCGTCTCCAGCGTCTTGATAACGGCGGTCAAATTGAGCAGCTCGGTCAATGACCCCGAGCCGGCCTGCACGGTGATAACGCCCTGGTCCGTCAGGTGGGCGTACACCGTCTGGTAAAATTCCTTCGTAAATAACCGGTACGCCGGCCCCTCTTCGATGGGGTCCGGTAAATCTATAATGATCACATCAAATGTGTCCGGAGAGTTCTCCAGCCAGGCCCGCGCGTCCGTGAAATGCACCTCCGCCCGCGGGTCGTCGAACGCTCCCTGGCTCTCACCGGGGAGATATTCCCGGCACAGGGCCGTTACCTGGTCGTCGATGTCCACCATCACCGCCCGTTTGACCGTTTTATGGCGCAACACTTCCCTGAGGACCCCGCCTTCGCCTCCGCCGACGATGAGAACGGACTCCGGCCGTGGATGCGCGACCATGGCCGGGTGGACGATGGCCTCGTGGTAGATAAATTCTTCCGCCTCGGTGGACTGTATCTTACCATCGAGTACCAGCGCCAGACCGCTTGCCCCCGTCCGGACGATCTCGATCTTCTGATAAGCCGTCCTGCCGGAGTACAGCGTTCCTGCCAGCCGGTGCATCTGTACCAGGCTTTTACTAACCTTGTCTTTCAGCCAATAATCTGAGTCGGTATCCATACATTACGCCGCGTTACGACACGGCCACGAGTATCCCCCTCTGCACTTCGGTCAGATGGGGATTCCTGCAACCCAGTCCCTCGATAAGGACTTCCGCGGCTATTTGCGGGTCGACGCTGACGCCGCAGGTGAAGATATCAGCCGCCGCGTACCCGTACTCCGGCCAGGTGTGGACCGAAAGATGGGACTCGGCGATGACGACGACGCCGCTGACGCCCTGCGGACTGAACCGGTGGAACGAATCCCCCAGGACAACGGCACCGCAGTCGACGGCCGCTTTCACCATGGTCTCGCGGATAAGGTCCAGGTTGTTTAAAGCCTCCCTGTTACAATCATGAAGTTCAACCAGCAAATGTCTGCCTAAAGCATTCAATCACCTTCCCCCCTTTTGATTTGGTTTTCTATCAGTGCGCGGCCTGTGGCCGGCGCGTCCGGTGTGCTATAAATAAAAAGTCCCAGAGTAAAGTGTTAAACCACCCCAGGAACTTCCCCTCGGAAATGAAGCAGGATAGCGGGGAAACAAGGACTGTCGAGTTTATCTGTGGTTGTTTGCTTTTCTCCCTTCCGGTACGGCTCTCACCGTTCCTGGGCGACCACACTTGTTTGTATGTTCTTGCTTACCAGTTCCGCCAGCCCGGCTGCTTTCTGTTCCTGGTGGAACCGGGTGGCGAGTAAAAGCTCATCGATGCCGGCGGCAATGTCCCTGACCGGCGTGTCGGTTACGATCACCGGTACCCGGCGCTGCTCCGCTTTCTGCAGGACGTTGTACAGCGGTTTCTCCCTGCTGCCGCCGAGTATCAGGCAGGCCGTCGGTGATTCCAGGGCGGCAAGCTGCATGTCCGGGCGGTCCTGCCGCACGATCGCCGCTTTGCGCGCCTTCCGGCTGAAATAGGCCGCGCCGGAATCCACTACCAGGGCGCCGACCATGAAATTCTCCACGAGTTCCCCGGCTTTTTCCGCGTTGTTGATAATCTCTCCGTTGAACTTTTCCGCCAGTTCCTCTACCGTCACGGCCAGCAGCTGCCGGTCCTCCGGGATGACGCCGAGTAATTCGATCCCCGTACCCGTGAGCTGCTCTCGTATCTTTCCGGGGGCCGCGGAGAACTGGCTCTTCGGGACCTTGTTCACCACCAGGCCGGCCAGGGTGTCCCCGAAGCCCTGGTATACATCGATATACGGGGATTCTTTCCCGGTCCAGGCTTCCACCACGATAACGCGCGCCTGCATCTCACGGGCGGCCCCGTAAGTGGTCTGGCTCGTCAGGTCCTGAGGGGTTTCACCGAGCATCGCCTCCACGTAGACCACGTCCCGGCCCCTGGCGTTCTGCGGCGTGTCCGCGGTTTCCATCCCGCCGAGAAACTGCTTCATGAAGGCTGCGTCCCGCTCGGCTTCGTCCCCCGGCAGAATATGCGGCTTCAGGTAGCCGACTGTCTTGCCGGAACTGTGCGCCACCTGCGCCAGCGCCGCGCAGAGCGCCGTTTTCCCCGTGCCTTTTTCAACTGAAACGATATAGATAACGCCCAATGTCCTGCGTCCGCCGCTAATGAAGTAAACCAAATAACATTATATGCTTTTGACATGGGTTCGTAAAGAGGTATAATCATATGTACCGCTGTCAAACTTCATCTCTTGCGGAGAGCCAGATGCCTGTTGAAAAAGTAAGTCTCATCGTGCCCACGTATAATGAACGTGATAATCTGGAGCCGCTGGTACGGCGCGTCCACGCCGCCATGACCGGTCTGGATTACGAATTACTCATCGTCGACGACAACAGCAAGGACGGCACTATCGATACCGCCAACCGCCTTGCCGCCGAATATCCCCTCCGCGTCCTCGTCAGAACGCAGGAACGCGGCCTCGCCACCGCCGTTATTCACGGCATCCGCAACGCCAAAGGCGGCATCATCGGCGTGATGGATGCGGACCTCCAGCACCCGCCGGAAAAACTCCCTTCGCTGGTAGAGGCGATTGACAAAGGCGCCGATATGGTGGTGGCCAGCCGCTACATTCCCGGCGGCGGCGTCCCCAACTGGGGCCTGCTCCGCAGGATCATTTCCAAGGGCGCCGGGACCATCTCCCACGTGTTCCTCCCGCAGTCGCGGCGCACCCACGACCCCATGTCCGGCTTCTTTATGTTCCGGCGGGAGAAAGTCGATCCCGATAAACTCAAACCCATCGGCTACAAGATACTCCTCGAGGTCCTCCTCATTGGCGACTTCACCAGCGTCGCCGAGGTGCCTTTCATCTTCGAAGAACGCAGCGCCGGCGCCAGCAAGCTGAAGTGGAGCACCCAGATCGATTACCTGAAACACATTCTCAGCCTCATGTCCCGCACCGGCGAACTCTCCATGTTCATCAAGTTCATCATCGTGGGGCTTATCGGCACCGGCGTCAACATCGGCGTCTACACCGCCCTCACCAGGCTGACCGAAGCCTTCGCCCGCCTGGACTGGCTGGCGGTCCTTATCGGCATTGAAATTTCCATCATCACTAACTTTTTGATGAATGATACGTTTACTTTCAGGAGACATCGTTCCGGAAGCCGGTTCATGGGTAGGCTGCTGCGTTTCAACCTTATCTGCCTGACCGGGGCCGGGATCCAGACCGGGATATTCCTGCTCCTCACCCGGCTTACCGGCATAAACGATATCCTGGCGGACTTCATCGGCATCGTCGTGGCGTTTCTCTGGAACTATTTTATCAACAGGAACTGGACATGGCGTTGAAAGACAGGCTCTGGCGGATAATCTCCTGGCAGCATTTTTTCCTCTGCCTCATCCTCGTCGTGACCCTCGCCATGCACTTCGCCATCATCACCAACCCTTCTGACACCGTCCTCGACGAGATACATTATGTCAAAGACGCCCGCGTCATCATCGCCGATAACGAAACCGAACGCCCGGAACACCCCCCGCTCGGTAAGCTCATCCTGGTCGCCGGCTTCAAGATTTTTGGGGACAACTCCTGGGGATGGCGTTTCTTCCCCATTCTCATCGGAACGGGCACGATAATCCTGTTCTATTTCATCTGCCGCCGCCTGGACATGTCCCAAACGGCCACCAACATCGCCACCTTCCTGCTGGCCTTTGAGAACATGACCTTCACGCATTCGCAGATAACCATGCTGGACATCTACCTGCTCGGCTTCATGATGCTGACCTTCTTCTTTTATGTCAGCCGCAAATATATTTCCGCCGGCATCGCGCTCGGATTGACCGGCCTGACCAAACTCACCGGCGCCATGGCCGCCCCGGTGCTCTTCGTCCACTGGCTGTTCTCCCGCAAACAGGGCCATTCCAAATGGTTCGCCCTGACGGTCGTGTTCACGGTCATCGCCTTCGTCGAACTGATGGTCCTGCTCGATTTCGCCATCGTCAAAGAGTTCACCGGCTTCCTTGACCCCGTCCAGCGCATCCGGGACATGCTCAGCCTCACCGGGAGCCTCACCTTCGAGAACGTCACCCATCCGGCCCTGACCCGCCCCTGGGAGTGGGTGCTTGCCTACCTGCCCATGGCCCTCTATATCAGCCCCATCCATTACAACAGCGCCGTCAGCTTCGATGTCTGGGCCCTCATCATCCCTACCTTCCTGTACATGGTCTGGCTCTCCATCCGGCGCAACGAGGCAGGCCTCTTCGGGGCTTCCTGGTTCCTCGGTATCTACCTGCTGTGGATACCGCTCAGCATCATCACCGACCGTTCCAGCTACCCGTATTACTTCCTGCCGGCGGTCGGCGCCATCTGCCTGGGCATGGGCATCGGCCTGGGCAAGCTCATCGAGATATTCCGCTCCCGCCCCCGCGGCTGGATCAAGTGGCTGTCCTTCAGCTTCGTCGTCCTGGTGATCGTGGTGCACGTTGCGTCGTTCGTCATCCTCTCGCCGGTCTTCAACTACGACTACGGCTGGTTCATCCAGATGATCGCCTGATAAGGTTCTTAATCGCTCTATCATCCGAAACCCGCGTGACGTCAGTCTATTGCCTCCCTTCTAAGGGAGGTCAGGTGGGTTTTCCCTTCTCCATCCATCATCCCGGCGAAGGTCGGGATCCATCATTGCCCCGCACATACCCGGGGATAATGCTGACCTTCGACGGCCTATGTAGTCTATCGCCTTCCTTGAAAAGGAAAGGGAGTAGGATTTTCTCCGTTAAAATACCCTCTATAGCTTCCGTTCACTGCCTTTTTCACGACGAAACGTACTGCCCGAATAGCTTCGACCGCGTCGCCATCGGGTAGGACCGGCGTCCCTGCCGGTCCGCGAGCCCCGTCTCGATTTATCCGGCTTGAAACGGTGGTTGGACCCGTGTTTTCTTTGCCTGTCATTGTTTTTCATCCGGTGCTATACTTAGAGAGTAACGGCGGAGAAGACAATGCAGGAAGCCCAGCTGTACAACAAATTGCCGGGCTTGCGGGTACAGTGCCTGACCTGCCAGTGGCGCTGCCGCATTAACCCGGATAAATACGGCGTGTGCGGCATGTACCGGAACGAGAACGGTACTCTCTTCAATATCAACTACGGCCGCGTCTCTTCTCTGGCCGTCGACCCCATCGAGAAAAAACCCCTCTTCCACTTCTATCCGGGCACCCTGTGCTTTTCCCTCGGTACCATAGGCTGCAACTTCCAGTGCAAACACTGCCAGAATTGGGAGATATCCACCGCGGACGTCGCGGATATCCAGGGCATGTGCCGCGAACTGTCCCCGGAAGCCTCCGTCCGAATGGCCCTGCAAAATGACTGTCAGGGCATGGCCTGGACCTACAATGAACCCGTCGTCTGGTTCGAGCATACTCTCGAGTCCGCCCGTCTCGCTAAGGAAAAAGGCCTCTACACCGTCTACGTCACCAACGGCTATGCCTCACCCGAGGCCCTCGATACCATCGGCCCCTACCTGGACGCCTGGCGGGTGGACGTCAAAGGCTTCTCGGACAGGTTTTACCGGGACCTCGCCGGCGTGCCTCACTGGCGGGAAATCCTGGATGTCACCGTCCGCGCCAGAAACAAGTGGAACATGCACGTGGAGGTCGTGACCAACATCATCCCCACCATGAACGACGATGACGAACAGCTCCGCGGCATCGCATCATGGATGGTCCGGGAACTGGGGGAGTTGACGCCCTGGCACGTCACCCGGTTCGTACCCCAGCACCGCCTCGGACACCTGCCCATGACGCCGGTCTCCACTATCGATAAAGCTATCGATATCGGCCGGGAAGCCGGTCTGAAGTTCATTTATGCCGGGAACGTGCCCGGCCATGACAGCGAGAGCACCCGCTGCTATTCCTGCGGAACGACCGCGGTACGTCGTTCCGGCTACTCAACCAAAATACTCAACCTGGACGGCTCCCGCTGCAAGACCTGCGGAGCGGACCTCAATTTCAGGCCGCGTTCCGCCGAG
>CAZPSP010000124.1:0-7659 GCA_964589285.1 uncultured Dehalococcoidaceae bacterium
TCGTGCTGGACAACATCGGGGACAGGATGGTGCACAGCCCGGACTTCGATGTTGAGAAGCACATCCGGGACCTGAAAGCGCGGGTCTACGCGGTGGGGATGCACTTCCAGCAGCACGCCCAGGGCGCGGTGGAAATCGCCAATATCTGCAAGCATTTCCATCCCAATGCCGTCGTGCTCGTCGGGGGGCTGACGGCGACGCGCTTCCACGAAGAGATCATCCGGGAGTACGCGTTCATCGACGCCGTCATCCGCGGCGAAGCGGAAAAGCCGTTCCTGGAACTGATGCGGGCACTGGACGCGAACGGAAAACTGACCGATGCGCCCAACCTGACCTACCGCGTGAACGGCGAGGTCCGGGTGACGCCGCTCATGCCGGCGAGCGAGGACATCGACGAGTTCGACCCGACGCGGCTGGACCTGCTGGAACCGAAGACGTCCGTCTTCCCCCTTGACGCCGAGCCGCGCTGGAGCCTGGAGGTCGGCCGCGGCTGCACGTTCACCTGCAACATCTGCGGCGGCTCCGCGTACACCTACCGCACTCATCTCGGCATGCCCAAGCCGGCGATGAGAAGCCCGGCCAAAATCGTCGAGGACATCCGCAGCCTCAACCGGCAGGGCATCGCGTTCATCGGACTGTATCAGGACCCGCGCATGGGCGGGGAAGCCTACTGGCGGGAACTGATGGCGAAACTTCGGGACGAGAAGCTGGACATCGGGCGGCTCTCCCTGGACCTGCTCTACCCGGCGGACGAGGACTTCATCCGGGCCGTGGCGGCAACGCGGCGCCCGGTGGTCTTCCACATCTGCCCGGACACGGGGTCGGACGCGGTCCGCAAAGCTATGGGGCGGCCCTACACCAATGATGACCTGCTGGCGACGATAGAGCTGGCGCACAGCTACGGCATACCGGTGACGACGTTCTTTTCCGTCGGGCTGGCCGGCGAGACGCGGGAGACGATAGAAGAGACCAAAGAACTCTGGAAGAAGCTCATCGCCCTCGATGAGAAGTCCCGGATGAACGGCAGCCTCGGCAAAGTCAGCGATGACATACCGCTCGGCGGGCCGATCATCGGTCCCATCGTCCTCGATCCCGGTTCGCTGGCTTTCGATAACCCGGAGCAGCACGGCTACAAGGTGCGGTACAAGACGCTGCGGCACTATATCTCGGCGCTGAGCAAACCCTCCTGGCACCAGTGGATGAACTACGAGACCGACCAGCTTTCCATCGAAGACCTCGTCTACCTCATCCTGGACATGAACGACTTCGTCATCGACCAGCGGGAGCGGTACAAGATGTACGACCTGCAAACGGCGTACGTGGAGCGGGTGAAGGTAGAGACGGACCGCGTGGCGATACAGGCCGTGGAGCAACTCGAGGAACTGCCGGACGGTGCGGAGAAAGAAGCGAGGCTGCTGGCGGTGCGGGAGCGGATCGATGCGATGCTGGAAAACCCGCCGCCGCCTCTCTCACAGTTCGGAGAAGAGTAGAAGCGTTGTTTCACCCTCACCCTAAAATCCTGGCAGTTGTTCCGCGTGACGGTATCCGCTTTGAATGTAATATCGTTTTACGATATAATTGCGGCGAGTTTACCGGAACGAGGAGGCCCTCATGGAATTCAAAGGCAAGACAGCGGTAGTGACCGGGGCATCGGCGGGAATCGGGCGGGCAACGGCGCTCGCGCTGGCAAAAGAAGGCGCAGACGTGGCGATGGCGGCGCGCAACCAGGAAAGGCTGCTACAGGTCAAAGAGGAAATAGAAGCCATGGGGCGGAAGGCCGCGGCGATAGTGTACGACCAGACGAGCGATAAATCGGTCTGGGCAATGAAAGACAAGGCATTGAAAGCCTTCGGGCACATCGACATACTCATCAGCAACGCAGCGGCGGCCATCAAGGGCCGTCTGGAAGCCACGACCATGGATGACTGGCGTTTCATGGTGGAGACGAACCTGCTCGGGTACGTCCGCTGCATTCAGGCCTTTTTGCCGCACTTCCTCGAACGGCGGACCGGGTACATCGTGACCGTATCCTCGATTCAGGCGCTCGGGTTTACCGGCGAGGCTATGAACATCCCCTACATCACGACCAAGGCCGGGATACTGGGACTGACGGAATCGCTGCTGGGCTACCTGGGACCGAAAGGCATCAAAATATCCTGCCTCTGCCCCGGCGGCGTCACCACGGACATGGCGGTTAACGCGCGGTACGTGGGTACCGAGGAAGAAAAAACGGACATGAAGGCAAAAGACATCGAATTCCATAAAAGCCCGTTCTTTTCCTCGCCGGAACAGATCGCGGAGTGGCTGCTGGCGGGCATGAAGCGCGAGGACTACATCATACTCGCGCCGCCCAAGATGGAAAATATGCTCCTGCCGCAGGGCCGGGACACAACCAGGCTGAACGAATTTCTGAAGAAGGCCATCGAGGACAGGAGGAGCGGGAAGAAGTAGTCCGGGACGAACGGAACGTCGGACCGGCAAACCGCACTCCAATACCGTAAGAGGGGGAATAGCAATGGAGTTCCAGAACAAGACAGCCGTGGTCACGGGTGCATCCGGGGGCATCGGCAAGGCGGTGGCGATCGCGCTGGCAAAGGCCGGCTGTGACGTTTTTATCTCCGCGCGGAACACGATCAAACTCGAAGAAGTAAAGCAGGAAATCGAAGCGGCCGGCCGGCGGGCGGCGGCCGTGAAGTGCGATGTCACACTGGATGAAGATGTATGGGCCATGGCTGAAGCGGCCATAGCTACCTTCGGGAACATCGATATACTCATCAACAACGCCGGTGTAGCGGTGCGCGGCCTCCTGGAGAACATGACGATGCCGGACTGGGAATTCATCGTCAATACCAACCTGCTCGGCTACGTGCGGTGTGTGCAGGCGTTTCTGCCGCACTTTCTGTCCCGGGGGAGCGGCTACATCGTCAATGTTTCTTCCATCCAGGCGCTGGCCCCGAGCGGCGACCATCTGAACATTCCTTATATTACGACCAAAGCGGGCATCCTGGGATTCACAGAGGCGCTGTACGGGTACCTGAAGCCCAAAGGGATCATGGTTTCCACGACATGCCCCGGAGCCATCGCGACGGATATGGGGGCGAATGCCAGGTTCGTGGGCAGCGAGGAAGAAAAGGCCGCAATGGCGAAAAAAGAGATAGAGTTCTTCAAGATGCCGTTCTTCGTGAAACCGGAGGTAATGGCGGAAGACCTGCTGCAGGCGATGAGAGAGGAACGCTACCTATCACTGATACCGGCGCAAATGGAGGAACATCTCGGGCCGCAGGGCCGGGACATTCACAAGCTCAATGCTTTTCTCGCCGAGACAGGTAAAAAGAGCGGGAAATAACCAGCATGAAAAGGAGCCCCGAACGGGGCTCTCTTTTCATATTTCACTTCATTTGCTACGTACTAGCCGTTACGGACGTACTTGGTCACGTCCGACCAATTAAACTTGGCTTTGCAGGTCGGGCACGTGGGCACTTCAAAAGTTACTTCAGCGCCGCATTCGCCGCAGACATACTTATCACCGGCCTTGTAGATCTTGTGGTCCTTTTCATGTTGTTTTTTCGCTTCTTTATCGGCAGCCATATCAGCCTCCTGAGTAGTAATTATCTTTATGGTATCACGGAAGACTTACAACCGCTATATGGCGCCGGTATAGTAGTGGGAGAAGCTCGTAAATACCGAGTAAACTATAGAGGCTGTTGACCGTGCGATGCGGTCTAAACCTGATGTGTCAACAGATATTCGCGGGAAAAAATACCGCCGGTCTCCTCCAGGAGACCGGCGGTACCGTGGCAGGCTGGTAAAATTAGTTTCAGGAACCGGCGGCAACCGGTTCGTTGACAGGCCTGAGAGAGAACCCCGGGGTCACCTGAACCGATGCCGAAGAGGCCTGGTCGAGGCGAAGAAGCAGTTTCCGCAGGTATCTCTCTGTTTCTTTCAGGTGCATATCGGCCTGGTGAAAATCATCCGCGGCGGACCGCAGATACCGTTCTGTCAAATCCATTCGTAATCCCCTTCAGTCCCATGCGGGACGGATTAGCATTCGCTGATAACGAGTTCAGTTCCCTGGGAAGTCGTATCGACATCGAGGAGTACATTGATCCTGTCGGCGAGTTCCTGTTCGACGACCAGGAGAGCCGAGCCTTCATATTCGACCACGCGGTCTCTCCCGGACTGGATATCGATGCCAAGGCCCAGCGCGCCGCCGCTGCGTTCGAGAAGGCGTAAACGTGCCCCGGGCCAGTCGACCTTTTTATCCAACAATCTCTTCAGTTCAATTTTGGCCTGGTCGGTAACCCGGAGCATGGCTGCCATCCTTTATTTTCGATTCGATACCCCCATTGTACATACTGAATCCGGAGGTGTAAATGATACTTTAGTAACAAATGATCAAGGCTTCAGGTTGCATTCAAATATAGTACCATGACCTTGGTAAGGGGTATCAATTTCCTACATGGTACCATTGAGCTATACCTTGATTAGCAGTCTGCGGGTAGAATGAAAAGTAAGGAGAGTACAGGTGCGCTGACTCTATCCTCTGGCGTGTCCGTAAGACTGGTATGACGAATCCGGAAAATGAACCTCAATTCAACCGCGACGAATTCACAAAAATCTTCGATGAATACCGGGCGCGTATCGAACAGATAACCCGGCAGACGGAGCAGAACCTGAGGTCCATCCGTTCCGCGCCGGAAAGCATCTTCGATGAAGAACCGGAAGAGGCGGAAAGAGACGAGGTACCGGAAGAAGCGACCGCCGAAGAAGCCGCGGTAGAAACTTCCTCGGAGATTTCTGAAAGCGCCGCCGGGGAGACCGCCGAGGCTTCCAGTGAAGATGCCGTTCCAGAGACCGGTGAAGAAAAGCCGGACGTCGCCCCGGCGCCGCCCGCCTACGAAAGGCCTCAGCCCCCGGTCATACCGGAGCAGGAAAAGCCGGTACCGGAATCCGCGAAAATAATCCGCGAAGCCGAGAAAAAAGCCAAAAAGATCATCGATGAAGCGGAAGAGCGGGCGAAGAAGGAAGCCAAGAAAAAAGTAAAATCGCAAGCAGAAAAGCTGCTGGAAAAGGCCCGTCAGGAAGCCGACCGGATGATCGCCGAGGCGCAGGAAATCGTCAACCGGGAAAAGAATGAGGCGGTAGCTGCGTCCAAAACCCAGACCGAGCAACTGCTCAGGGAGATTACCGAGCAGTTCCGCCGCGAGACGCAAACACGGTCCGCGGAAGCCGTGAGCGATGCCAGGGAGAAGGCCGATGAACTTATGACGGAGGTCATGAACGCCGGCACTGAAATACATGCGCTGGTAAAAACATCCCTGGAACGCGTCCAGGCCACGGTCACTGAATTTGAAGCCCGGCTCCAGGAAGAAACGGACTCGATTTCCCGGGCCATTGCCGACGTGCAGGCGAAAATAGAGCGGATGCTGGAAGCCGCCCGGCAACCCGAGTATGTGCCGGTACCCGCCGGTCTGACCGGGGAAGACGCCGGCCAGGAGCCGGTATCGTTGCCGACCCTGAGGATGCACGTTCTCGGGGACCGCTCCAACGGTAAAAACGGTACGCAGCCGCTGTTCTTCGGGAAAGTGGAGATGAAGTCCGAGTCCGCCACGTTCGAGTACCAGCACTTCAAGAACCTGAAGAAACAGTTCGTGAAGATACCGAGCATCAAGCAGCTCCAGGAATCAGCTTCCGAGAAAGAGATGTCCGCCCTGTTCGATATCACCGAACCCCTGCCGCTGCTGGAAATCCTCAGCAAAATGCCGTCCGTATCCGAGGTCGTGAGCAACACCGACCGTGACATCTCGATCATCTTCAGCGAGAAAGACTAACGCGCAAGCGTTAATCGGGCGGCCTGTCATCCGGGCGCACGAGAAAGACCGGCACATGGGCGGCATGCAGTATTTCATCAGCGACGCTGCCGCTGACCCAGCGATGGATCCCCGAGTACCCGTGCGTGGCCATGATAATGAGGTCAACGTTGCTGTTGCGAACATACTCCCCGATGGCTTCAGCCGGCTTTCCGATGAGGACTTTCCGCGTGACCTTGAGTTCCGGGCTTTCAAATTCCCTGCCGAGATCATCCAGGTACCGTAGAGCATCGTTCGCCGCGTCTGATTCAAGGCGGCGGCGCTCCGAGTCCGGGATAGCGTCATTTATACCGCCGGGCACCTTGAACGGCTTGACTACACGGATAAAGATTATCTCATTCACGTGCGAGACCTTGACGAACCAGCGCAGGGACGGGAGCACGCATTCAGCGAGTTTAGAACCGTCTACGGGGACAAGTATCTTGGTGTACATCCGCGTTATCCTCCAATTGAGATGGCGTAATCAGTCCGCGTCTTCTTCAGGCAGATCAAATTCCTTTACATCACCTGAACGTGACCCACTTTGACGGGGCCCGTTTTCACGGGGACCCGGTTGAGCAGTCCCATTTTCCGGTGACCTGTCCCAGGGTGCATTCCCGAAGTAGACCTTGGTATGGGGCCAGGGTATCTCGATGCCGAGCTTATCAAACTCGTTCTTGATGCGCAGGCGCAGCTCGCCCATGATGGCCCACTGCTGGAGCGGCTTGGTATCTCCTACTATCTTGATGTCGATTCCGGAATCCCCAAGCTTGTTGACCCGCAGGACCTGGGGAACGGTACGCAATTGTGATTTCCACGGCTCTTCCTCCGCCATGCGGGTACAGATATCGTTCAACGTGCGAATAGCGAATTCCAGGTCCGTATCGTAAGAGACGGAGACATCCAGGTTGACGCGGGCGTAATGGCGGGAGTAATTGCTGGCTACACGTATCTCGCCGTTGGGTACGTGATGAACGATACCGTCCAGGTCCCGCAGGACGGTTTTTCTCAGATTGATCTCTTCAACCGTGCCGGTGACGCCGGCGACACTGGCGACATCCCCGACCCGGTACTGGTTTTCCATGAGAATGAAGATGCCGGCGATGAGGTCGCGAACGAGGTACTGGGCGCCGAAACCGACGGCCACACCGGCGATACCGAAACCGGCCAGGATAGGCCCTATCTCGAAACTCAATT
Source organism: uncultured Dehalococcoidaceae bacterium (assembly GCA_964589285.1). Lineage (GTDB taxonomy): Bacteria > Chloroflexota > Dehalococcoidia > Dehalococcoidales > RBG-16-60-22 > DAOUEG01. Next base: position 7,047 of record CAZPSP010000124.1, read on the forward strand.
CACCGAGGACCATGAAGATGACCATAAGGACGATGACGACGCGCGCCAGGCCGAGAAAAACACCCTTGAGCGTATTGGCGCGGCGCTTCATACCTTCGATGCTTTCGCCTCTTTGCGGCCGGCCCGTGATACGGCCGACCAGCGGCGGTATGGTCTGGCGGGCGATGACCCAGAGGAGGATGCCGACGATAAGGATGACGAGGACCCGGAAACCGTGTTCGGTAAACCAGCTTTCCACGGCGGAGCCATCGATGAGGGGAGAGCCGGCGGTTACGTTGCCGCTGGTGGTGTTATCCGAGATCGCGGCCTCCTGCGTAACCCCAAGGGCGATCATCGCCAGTACCATAACCGTAGCTGCGAGACCTTCGACTATCCAGAAAAACCAGTTGACCAAATTATGGAGTTTAGCGTGTGACTTATTTCCGGTCTCGGCGGAAAGGAAACGCCGGATGGCGCCGTTGAAGATGAGGAGAATTATGACGAAGATACTAGCGCCGATGAGTATCCAGACGGAATTATCAAGGAACCAACCCCACATGAACGAAAACGCCTCCCGTAAAGGTTAACCCCATTATACCGAATAACGTTTTGATAATGCCAAAAAGCCGGAAGC
>CAZPSP010000125.1:0-7615 GCA_964589285.1 uncultured Dehalococcoidaceae bacterium
AGAATCCTGGAAACATGGGTGAACGAAGGCAGAAGCGATGGAACACATCAGCGACATCCTGAAGCGTCAGACCCGGACAAGTACATCAAGGGCAAGTACGGACACATGGTCCGGCGACGCTAGGGAAGCTTCGACCACCGGGATCTGCCCGGTCTGCAAGGGGGCCGGCTTCGTGCACCCGCGGCTGCCCTCCGGGGAACTCGATTATTCCCACGTGGTGGCCTGTTCCTGCGCCCGGAAGAAACCGGAGGACACGTACACCCGCCTGCTACGATACAGCAGCCTGGGAGCGCTGTCACGGTTCACGTTCGATAACCTGGAGCCGCAGGGCAGGAGCGGGCACCCGAAGAGCCGGAGCCGGTTCGAGGCGGCGTACCACGCCGCGCGGCAGTTTGCCAAGGACCCGGCGGGATGGCTGGTCTTCACCGGGCCGTCCGGCAGCGGAAAGACGCACCTGGCCGCGGCCATCGTCGGGGAACGCATTAAAAACGGCTTCCCCGCTTTGTATGCCTCGGCGCCGGACCTCCTCGATCACCTGCGGTCCGCCTACAGTCCGGACAGCGAGACGCCCTTCGACGAAACGCTCGACAATGTGAAGAACGCGCCGCTGCTCGTGCTCGACGACCTTGGCGTACAGTCCGGCACCCCCTGGGCGCGAGAAAAACTGGACCAGTTACTGAACTACCGGTTCAACGCGGAACTGCCGACCATCATCGTCACCATCACTCCGCTGGAGGAACTGGAAGACCGGCTGCGGACGCGCCTTTCCGACCCGAGATTATGTGAAGTGTTCGTCCTCGATGAGAACCTGCCGCTGACGGAATTCTCCTGGGGGCCGCAGTTCGAGCTGCAGAAGAACCAGACCTTTGCGAACTTCGACCGCCGGGACAATCTGCCGGCGGAGCAGCAGGAGAACCTGGACTGGGCGTTAGACGCGGCGATGCGGTTTGCCAAGAACCCGGAAGGCTGGCTGGTATTCATGGGCGGCACCGGCAGCGGCAAGACGCACCTGGCCGCGGCCATCGTCAACTACCGGTACCAGGCCGGCGAACCGGCGCTGTTCGTGGTGGTGCCGGAATTCCTCGACCATCTGCGCTCCACGTTCAGCCCGGACAGCAAGGTTTCCTACGACCAGTTGTTCGAGAGCGTCAAGACGGCGCCGCTGCTGGTCCTGGACGACTTCGGGGAGCAGTCCACGACGCCCTGGGCGCGGGAAAAGCTCTACCAGGTGCTCAACTACCGGTACAACGGGCGGCTGCCGACGGTAGTGACGACGCGGTACTCCCTCGATGAGATCGTAGAGCAGTTCGACAGCCCGGTATCTTCGCGGCTGGTTGATAAAAACATCAGCATGCCGTTCAACATCATCGTCCCGGACTACCGCAGCGATGTGACCCATAATCACGTTCCCAAGCCGCGGGCGACGCGGAACCGGAAGCAGAACTACCGGTAGAGTCGGCGGTAATTCGGTTCGAGGACATCAAAACCCACCCGGCCTCCCTTAAAAGGAAGGCGAGAGAGCTGTTAAGCCAGTCTATTGCGGTTTGAGATCCAAATACTCTTTAGGGCCAAAATAACGCCCTACCGCGGGCGGGACGCCCGGGCAATCGGGGTAAAGCAACAGGTACGGGCGCGGAGTACCTGGACGATGAACTGTCCTGATATTAGGTGACAGCTTAGTAAAACCGCCACGCATCGATGGATTCCCGATTGCTCGGGAATGACACAATCGGGAAACAGAGTAAAGAACGGCAGGAGCGCCAGGCAGAGATAGATTCCAGGCCCATGCCCGATGGTACCGGGGGCTGGAATGCCGGAAGCCTTGCTATTAATATCCGTGATAAAAGTAGCTGAGCTTTCGCCTTCGAAAGCTGTATAATGGAGCAATAACAGCCGGAGGTATATGCAACGATGACGACCGACAGCATCATTCCCGACGGAAAATCGGTGACCGTGGTGGTCAGCCGGACGGTCAAGCCGGGTAACGAGCGGAAGTACGACCGCTGGGTGCGGCGGCTCGTGGCGACGGCGACGGACTTCCCGGGCAACACCGGGGTCACGATGCTCGTGCCGGAACCGGGCAAGCCCGGTCTTTACCACGTGGTCTTCCGGTTCGCCGACCAGGCTTCGGTGGACAGGTGGGAATCCTCTGAGGAGCGCCGCAAGCTGACCGAGGAAGCCGATAATTTCTCCGAGAGCTACCGGCAGTCATCGACCGGGCTGGAAACCTGGTTTTCCATTCCGGAATGCCCGCATTTGGCGGCCCCTCCCCACTGGAAGATGTTCCTGGTCACCACGCTCGGCGTCTTTCTGGTTTCCTGCGGCGTCATTCCGCTGTTCGGGCTCATCTTCGGGCACAATGTCAATTTCTTCCTGGAAAACCTTATCGTCAGCGCCGTCATTGTCGGGCTGCTCACCTGGGCGGTGATGCCGTTCCTGAGCCGTGTCGTTTTCCAGAAGTGGCTGTACCGCTAGACAGACGTTTTTTCACAGGCTTCTCCAACGAACTACCAGCACACGTATTTTCATAGCTGACTAACATTCGGCGGCGAAAATACGTGTTTGAATCTACGTTACTACGTATTGACCCGTTAAATAGTCCACCGTTATCCTGCCAGTATGCTTATGCAAACCCAGGGTCCGTCATACGTAGTACACATCGATCGATCGCCCTTTCACATACGCAGCTTCATGCGCGACCGCGCGAACATCCAAGCAGTAAAAACGAAAAACAAGGAGAAGTAAATCCTGTGAAAAAACGTATCTACAGAATGGCGCTGGTCCTTCTCGGCGTCTTCATCCTATGCTCGAGCATCGCCGTACCGGCGATGGCAAGCACCGAAACCCCCGGCCCCTCTCCGGCCGCAATTTCAGACAATGCTCCGGCCGAACAGGAATTCCTCAACGTCGGCTATGTCTCCATCTATTTCCTTGAAGAAATCCTCGATGAGATCCCTTATGAACAATTCACCCACATCGTCTGGCAGAACGTGTGGGTCAACAGCGCTTCCGACCCCACCCTGCGGGTGCAGGACGGTAGGCCCTGGGACCAGTTAGAAAAATTCTCCAAAGCTTGCCATGAGAATGATGTCAAAGCGATCGCCTGCCTGTTCGGCACGTCCGATCTGGTCGGGGTGACGTCCTCGCCGGCCCTCCGCGCCCAACTGGTGCAGAACCTGACCGATATGATCGAGACCTACGACCTCGACGGCATCAACATCGACTGGGAAGGCGGCAACGACCCGGAAATTTACGCGTCCTTCATCAGGGAAATGCGTGAGAGTTTCGGGCCGGACAAGAGCATCAGCGCCATCGGCACGTGGCTGGGCCCCCCCGTGAACATCTCCTCCGAGGCCGCCGAGTACATGGACTTCGTGACCGTCATGACCTACGACTACTGGACCATGCCGTCCTACGGTACCCTGGAGACCGTGGCCGGTTCCATGGAAATGTGGCACGAAGCCGGGTTCCCCAAGGAAAAACTCGTCATGGGGCTTCCTTTCTACTGCACGACCGGCGCAGGGACCACCGGATGGACTCCCTACCGGAACATCCCCGGGGCTTACAACGCCGCTCCGGACCAGAACAGCGGCTCCGGCTATAACTTTAACGGCCGCGACCTGCTGCAGGCCAAGGTCGAATGGGTGAAGGAAAACGGGTATGGCGGCGTATTCAATTACGAACTAGGCACCGACACCCTCAACACTCCCACTTCCTTATCGGATGCCGTCTGGGAAGCCATCAACTCGGAAGACTAAATACCGCGATATAACCACCTGCGTGTGAAGCCGTGTAAAACCGGGGCGCCCTGGGGCGCCCCGGTATGTTTTTCTGCCTCCAATTTTCACCTTCAGCTTTGACGCTGTCCCGCCGCCATGCTATGCTTTCAATCAAAAACCGTAGACGCGGCAAGCCGCGCGGGGTGGGCAGCAGCATGAACACGATAAAGATCGATCCGGAACGCGTCATCAGCGATATCGACCGCAACATCTTCGGGGGGTTCGCGGAGCACCTGGGAAGGTGTATTTACGGCGGCCTCTACGAGCCGGGTTCTCCGAAAGCGGACGAGGACGGGTTCCGCAGGGACGTCCTGGAAGCCCTGCGGCGGCTCAACATACCGCTGATACGGTATCCGGGCGGGAACTTTGCCTCGGGGTACCGGTGGCGGGACGGCATCGGACCGGCGGACCAGCGTCCCGCCCGCATCGACCTGGCCTGGCATGACGTGGAAAGCAACCGGTTCGGGACGGACGAATTCGTCCGCTATTGCCGGAAGCTAGGCACGGAACCGTACCTGGTGGTCAATTGCGGGGACGGCGACCTGCGGGAAGCGAGGGACTGGGTTGAGTACTGCAACAGTCCTGCCGGCACCGCGCTGGCGGACCTGAGAATGAAGAACGGGTCGTCTGAGCCGCATAACGTCCGCTACTGGGGCATCGGGAACGAGGTTGACGGCGCCTGGCAGATAGGGTACAAGACGCCGGCGGAGTATGCCCGCGCCTGCACGGAATACGCCAAGGTAATGAAGTGGGTGGACCCTTCCATCAAGATCGTGGCGTCCGCGGTGTCCCACTGGGAAGGCGAATGGCTGGAACGCATCCGGCTGCTGATGGAGCAGTGCGCGAATCACATCGATTACCTTTCCCTGCACTGGTACGTGGGCAACCCGGAAGACGATTTCAGCGCCTACATGTGCGTGCCGGAGATGCTGGAGGCGCGCCTGGCCGCGGTGGAAGGGCTCGTGGAGGCGGTCCGCCTGCAGAGGAACATCAAGAAACCGGTGCGCCTGGCCGTGGATGAATGGAACGTGTGGTACCGTACCCATCCGCAGTACGGCATCCCCGCCGAGGAAAGCAAGCTGGAAGAATTCTACAACCTGGAAGACGCCCTCGTAGCGGCGCTGCAGCTTAATCTGTTCCTGCGGCACGCCGGTACAGTGAAGATGGCGAACATCGCGCAGGTGGTCAATGTCATCGCGCCGGTGTTCACCAATCCGGACGGGCTGTTCCTCCAGACCATTTTTTACCCGTTCGAGCTGTACAGCCGCACCTGCGGCAGCCATACCGTCGACGCAGTATATGCCGGCGATACGTTCTCATCCGGGAACCACAGGGGCTTGCCGATGCTGGACATCGCGGCCACCATCGATGCCGCCAGTCGGCAGCTTGTTCTCTACGCCGTTAATCGCAGCAGCCAGAGGTTCATGGAAACGGAGATAAAGCTGACCTCCGGGGTTTTTACGGGCGATGCGACGGTGTTCGTCATCAACGGGCCGGACATCGAGGCGGAAAACTCATTCGCGAAGCCGGACGAGGTGGCGCCAAAGCAGTACTCGGTGGAGACGAAGGAGAGATCGCTGACGTTTTCCTTCGAGCCGCATTCTGTAACGGCGATGGTGTTCGGGATACGGTAGCTTGACGACGGATGGTGGGTTACGCTGCGCTCCACCTACCCTACTTGATCCCGCTATACCAGAAAAGCGGTGGGTTTCGCTGCGCTCCACCCACCCTACTGTTCCGGAGCTATGTAAACAGTGGTCTCCGCGGTATGACCGGATGTCACGGTGGCTTCAAATTCCTGTTGGATAAAACCGGCCGCGGTTACATAGAACTGATAAGTCCCCGTTTTTATATCGTTGAAAATGACCGTGCCATCGCTGTTGGTGATGCCGGTAACCTTTAGCTGGCCGTCCGGCTGGGACCCGGAAACGACCTTGGCACCGGATACCGGGGTTGTACCTCCATTGGTGACCGTGACCTTCAGCGAACCTGTCCCCGAATCTTGAGAGCCGCACCCCATGACCAGGAACAATAACAGGACCACACCAGCGCTGAGAACCGCTATTTTCTTCATGGCAGTGACCTCATGAGTCTTTCAACGGATATAACGTTACAGCAACAGGGAAGATACGGGCAAGGGGACAGAACCCGGCGGGCCTTTGACTGAGGACCTGATCCCCCGGTCCTCCTTTTTTAATAACGGGACGACCCATCGTGCCGAGTCATTGTCCTGTGGCGAAAGCATAGTTTGTGTTCAATAATGATGAGATTTTCGCGGGCAGGGACGCCCGCGCTACCCGGGTGAAGTGGACACACCGGTTACAGAGGCAAAGGAGCGACAATGCAAATGAAAGGGGTGCGCGCCGACCAAGTCGGCGCGCACCATCCCGTTTCGTTCTTGAAGGATGCCAGCCATATCAGCGGCTAACGCGGCGGTCCGGGCGGGTTCTCCATGTACATGTCCTCGTGGGCTTTCTTGAGCCACTTGGGGATCTCGATGCTGTTGGGGCATTTCTCCAGGCACTGGAGGCATTCCGTGCACTTGTCGGCGCGCATGTCCTGGTTGATACCGAAGGGACCGTTGTAACGGAATTTGCCGATGTTGATGTCCTGGTACATCATGGCATCTTCATAAATCTGGAAAACGGTGGGGATGTCCACGCCGCTGGGGCAGGGCATGCAGTATTTGCAGCCGGTGCACTTGACCGGCCTGAGGGAGCGGTAGGCGCTCCTGATCTTGTCAATGAGCTTCAGTTCGGCGGCGGTCATGGAGTGGAGTTCGGCGTTGTTGGCGAGCTTGAGGTTCTGTTCCACCTGCTCGAACGTGCTCATGCCGCTGAGGGTCATGGTGACCTCCGGCTGGCTCCAGAGCCACTGGAAAGCCCAGGCCACCGGCTCCTGTTTGCGGTCCGCCGTCGCCCACATGTCCGCCACGGGTTTAGGCGGTTCCTTGGCGAGCAGCCCGCCGCGGAGAGGTTCCATGACGACGATAGGAACGCCTTTTTCAGCGGCGTACTTGACGCCCTTCTGCCCGGCCTGTTCGTGCCAGTCCATAAAGTTGTACTGGACCTGGGCAAGCGCCCAGTTATCGTAGCCGTCGACGATGGTCTTGAAGCTGTCATAATCATCGTGGAAGGAGAAGCCGAGGCTGGCGATCTTACCGGCGGCCATCTGCTTTTCCGCCCAGTTGAGGAGGTCGAATTTCTTGACCGTTTCCCAGCCGTCCTTGTTGAGACCGTGGAAGAGGTAGAAGTCTATCCTGTCGATATCGAGCTTCTGGAGCTGCTCGCTGAGGATACGGTCCGGGTCTTCCGGCTTTTCCACGGCGCGGACGGGCAGCTTGGTGGCGACGCGGACCTTGTCGCGGTAGCCGTCCTTGAGGGCCTTGCCGACGACCTTTTCGCTCTCGCCTGCATGATACATATAGGCGCTGTCGATATAGTTGACGCCGTTATCGAAGGCGTGGCGGATCATGCGGATGGCTTCCGGCTCGTCTATTTTACCCTGTTCTCCGTTGATGACGGGCAGGCGCATGGCGCCGAAACCGAGGACGGAGACCTGCCATCCGGTCTTGCCGAACGTACGATAGTGCATGAAAAACACCTCTAAGAATTGTGATTTGCACGGCTGGCGATATATCGCGTGAAAACCGTTACTGAGCATTGTGCCATGTTTGGAGAGAAGATGCAAGCGGGGGAGGAGGTGGCAATCAACAGTTTACGCCGTTCAGGGTTACCCTTCACCTTAATCCTCTCCCGCAAGGGGCGAGGGGGAAAAGGAAGCCGCGGGCAGGGACGCCCGCGCTACCCTGGTGGGGAGGGCACGGTTACAGATTG
>CAZPSP010000126.1:0-7346 GCA_964589285.1 uncultured Dehalococcoidaceae bacterium
AGATAATGAGCGGTGACTGGAGTTCAGACGTGTGCTCTTCCGATCTGTTGGAGATTTGTATGGTTGACAGATGGTCAAGGCTGGAAAAAGATGCAAAGACAATTTCATGTTGGCGTTGAAAACATGGATTATGTGATTAATACAAGCATGTTGCGTAAAGGGATTTTGGGGAAAATACTACTTTTTCCGTTTGACTAATATGGACCAACTAGCTCTTTTATTCCTTGATCTTTTCTACAAACCACCGTTCTGATATCTTAACTTGCTTTCCTACTTTGGGATTGCCCCCGAATGAGGCCTCACTAATAACCTCGATTACTTTAGCCAGCCAGACTTGGAAACCAATCACCACAAACTCTTTCTTCAGTAGTTGTATCTTCACCAGCCCGTCCGTATTTTTATAGACGACTATGTCTCCTACACAGTACACCTGGCTCTTCCTTCTTACACGTTACCGGATATTCATATACTATAACAAGAATTGATGAATTTCAATATCCCAAAACCTGATTTTGGATATATAATCTAAATTGTGACTGAGAATTATTACCAAAAAAACGAGACGCCGCAGCCAAAAAGCCGCACCGCCAACCGTAGCCTGGGCGCCAGCTTTACCTGCGCATTCCGTGGCCTCTGGCTGGCGGTACGGACGCAGCGGAATTTCCGCATTCACCTTATCGCGACGGCGGTGGTGGTGGCGCTGGGGCTGATCCTGGACCTGGGCGTGATCGAGTGGGGGCTGGTGATCTTTGCCATCGGGTTCGTGCTCTCCGCGGAACTGTTCAATACGGCCGTGGAGCGGTTGGGGGACCATGTGGCGGAAGGTACCTGGAACGAGACGGTAAGGCACCTCAAGGACATCGCCGCGGCAGCCGTGCTCATTTCCTCCGTCATGGCGCTGGCGGTGGGCATCATCATTATCTTTATACCTTTGATAGAGAAATTGCTCGGGCAGTAATGCCCGAGCAGTTCTATTTTTCATGGCGCCGGTAAAGCTTCATTTATCTTGATTCCGGTCGCTACTATCTTCAAGATTGCTGCCTCCGCCTGAAGGCGGACTCGCCGGGGCAAACTTGTGGCTTTACCCGATGCCGCAGGAGCCGTCCGCGCAGGTGACCGCCTTCGGCATCCGTATCGGTTCTGCATCGTGGCGGATGCCGGATTTCGGTATCCACTTGTCCACCGGCCAGGTCTTGCTGTAGATAAAGTCGCTGGTGGCGTAGATGGGATTGCTCTCGCCGCCGACGACAATGAAGTTCAGCGTATCTCTGGTCATGAAGGGTGATTCCGCCTTCTTGATCAGCCAGTCCTTGAGATCGTCGAGGTCCGTGTAACCCTCGTTGACCAGGGTCCGGGCGACGAGGGGATCGAGAATGATAGTAAAATTGCCCATCATCATGCCGAAGCACTTCATGGAATTGAAGATGTTTTCCGCGCCGCCGATGCCGAGGTTGTTGACGCTCCAGCCGCGGAAGAGGCTGATGGTGCTTTCTTCCGGCTTGAACCCTTTCTGGACGTGGAAGGGCTTCCAGGGGTTCTTTTCTTCGTTTTCCCCGCAGCACATGTTGGTATAGCTCAGGCCGTTGCCGAGGGTGGCCATGAAGGTATCTCCCAGGCGGGCGTCCCCGAAATTGATACTCATGAGCGTCCAGGCGCGCCCGATGACCCCGTTGGCATAGTTGAACGGACCGAACGCCGCGCCGCCGCCGTTCATGCCGATCTCGTTACGGACCGGGCCGTTGACGACGCACATGCAGCCGTAAGAACCGGTGGAACTGGGCAGCGAGGTCTGGTTGGATGAGGCGATGGCGAGGATGACCGGGAAGTGTTCCGGCCGGGCGCCGGCCATGACGGCGTTGACGGCTACCTTTTCCACCGTGTATTCGAGGCGTTCTTCCGTGGGTGTGACGGACATGAGACCGACGACCTCCTGCGGGTCATGGTCCGTGCCGGTCAACATCTCGGCGACGCGTTCTTCTGTTGGCAGGATGATGGGCAGGCCGTCCGTCCAGCCGTTCCTGATGAACATACGCTGGAGATTGGTCTCGGTATCCGGCTCCAGCAGGCGTTCACGGCGGGGACGCTTGAGCATCTTGTAGTTCTTCTCGGCGTCGGTGAGGGGCGCCGTCAGTGCGTAAATGATCTCCTGCATCAGGGGAACGCCGGAGGTGGGGTCCTTGCCTTCCACATAGCCGTGGAGGGTCTCCCGGGAAACCCAGCCGACCGGGTACGGGGGGAAGCTCCAGCGGAGGTTCATGCCGTGGGTGCGGCCGTCACGCTGCATGTATTCGGCGAAGCGGGACGTGACGATGGGCGCGGTGGGAAGCTGGTAAGCGTGCTCCAGCGTGCGGGCAAATGCGGCGAGACTCGCCGAACACCCGTCTCAGCCGCCGACGCCGAGGACGACGGCATCAGCGTCTTTCTTTATCTCCGGCCAGAACTCCGGCGCGTCCGCGAAGGTGTTGCCGGGTTTGACGCGAAGTTCTGTTTTGACGGAGGGCATATTCCGGGAGAACCATCCCTGGACCTCTTCCAGGAATTCACGGCTGCCGGCAAAGCCGGTATCGATCAGGATAACTCGCTTGCCATCAAGGCTGGCGGGGCGCGGTGCCATCCTTAACGATGACAGGTTTTCCTGTGAAATGGTGGGCTGCACGGCGGGGTCCGTAATGGCCATCATATTGTCTTCCGGATCCAGACGGTTGCCGAAGATGCCGGAAGGCTGGCCTTTGGGATCGAGAACGGTTAATTTAGTCACGATATCATCTCCTTGCTTGTAACCTCTTTTCATTAAAACATCACCGGGGGGCGGGCATCAAGGCTGGAGATTCCATGGCTCGGACTAACTGGAGAGGGTTTCCATCTTGTTCCAGTGCAGCGCGGACACTTTGTCCGGAAAATTTGAAAACCTTCGTTCCCCCAAACCGGTCCTTAGAAACGGTTGATACGCATCGTGAAATCACGATATACTTAAAAAAAGAGGCGATGAAGCTCGCCTGAAAAACCGCCCTTGCGGCTGATAGCTTCTACTGGATAGCTCCGGTAGAAGCTTTTTTGTGTAATCCGGGGGTCATAATGTCTGAGATAATCTACATCGCGGTGGCCGGGAGCCTTGGGGGCTGGGACGGTATTGTCTGGGCGGCTTTTCTCACAGGCTGTTTGGGGACGGCTTCCCCTACGGGACGATCATTGTCAATGTACTCGGCTCATTTCTCATCGGGTTCGTGATGCAGGCCAGCTTGAGTACCGACCTGATCCCGCGTCCTATGCGCATGGCAATAACCATCGGTTTCCTGGGGGCTTTCACCACGTTTTCCGCCTTCAGCTACGAGACCCTGGGCTATCTCGAGGACGGAGCGTGGCTGCTGGCCGGTGTCAATATTCTGGCCAATGTGATACCATCCATAGTTGCGGCGTTCTCCGGCGTACTGCTGGGGCGGGCGCTGTTCGGAGGTGCATAAATGAGGAAGATCACCGGCGAATCCACGCTCATACGCATATTCATCGGAGAGTCTGACAAATACCAGGGCAAGCCTCTATATCAGGCGCTGGTAGAGATGCTGCGCCATGAGAAAATAGCCGGAGCAACCGTATTACGAGGTATCCTGGGTTTCGGCGCCCACAGCCATCTTCATACCGCTCATATCCTCCGCCTCAGCCAGGACATGCCGATAATCATCGAAGTCGTTGATTCCCGGGACGACATAGCCCGCGTCCTACCCGAGATTGAAAAAATGATAGGAGACGGTCTTATCACCGAAGAAAAGGTCCGGGTGTTGCGTTACGAAGCATCTTCCGAAAAATAATCGATTTCATTTTTGAAATCGCCTTTCTTTGCGGTAAAATACGATTGACACTATAATAGAGCAATCATGACAAGTATGGCAACAGCACGCAGAATTCTATTAACAATAGTCCTGGTCCTTCTCGGGCTGTCCATCGGCAGCGGGGCGTTCGCACAGGGGCCGCGGGTGGACGTTATCACCATCGATGGCGTCATCAATCCGGTCCTTATCGATTACGTGGAACGGAGCATCGAGCAGGCCGAGGACTCCGGCGCCGAGGCGCTGATCATACGAATGGATACCCCCGGCGGCCTCGACGACCCGATGAGGGAAATCATCCAGCTTGTCATCAACGCCCGGGTCCCGGTGGTAGTCTATGTTGCTCCTTCAGGCGCGCGGGCGGCATCCGCCGGCCTCTATATTTTGATGTCCTCGCATATCGCCGCAATGGCCAGCGATACCGTGACCGGCGCCGCCACGCCGATATCCATCGGTGAGAGCGGCGAGGAAGCGCAGATGTCCGATGAACTGAAAGCCAAGGTCATCAACGATTCGGCGGCCTACATGCGCTCCCTCGCCGAATCGCGCGGGCGCAACGCGGACTGGGCGGAACGGGCGGTACGGGAAGGCGTTTCCGTCACCGAGACGGAAGCACTGGAAATGAACGTCGTAGAAATCGTCGCGCCGGATCTGGATTCCCTGCTCGCCCAGCTCGACGGCCGGGAAGTCGCGCTCATCAACGGCCAGACGGTTGTCCTGGAAACAGCGGGGGCAACGGTCAACGACGTCGGGATGAAAGGCATCGAAGGTTTCCTCTATGCCATTTCAGACCCCAACATCGCCTATATCCTGCTGAGCCTGGCCACGCTCGGCATCATGGCGGAGATTTTCAATCCGGGGCTTATCTTCCCCGGCGTGCTCGGCGGCATCGCGCTGCTGCTGGCGTTCTATTCGCTGGGGATGCTGCCGGTCAACTACGCCGGTATCCTGCTCATCGTCCTGGCGGTGGGGTTCTTCGTCGCGGAGATATTCACCAGCACCTTCGGCATATTGACGGCGGGGGGCATCATCTCCCTCGTCATCGGTTCGATGATATTGTTTCAGGGGTATTCCCCGGTCTTCCAGGTCAGCCCGTGGCTGATCGCGATCGTCGTCCTTATCTTTGCCGGGGTTTTCATCTTCATGGCCCAGCGCGCCATCCATACCCACCGGACCCAGCCCAAGACCGGACGGGAGGACCTCATCGGCAAGACGGCCACGGTCAAGGTAACGCTCAAGCCGGAGGGGACCGTGATGTTCCGCGGCGAGCGCTGGACGGCCCGTTCCGAATCCGGGACCGTCAAGGCCGGCGAAGAAGTGGTTATCAACCGTCTCGATGGTTTGACCCTCTATGTTGGGAAAAAAGGTAGCTGACCTGCTATACTAAAGGGAATCATCAGGGAAGGAGGCTGGTTTTTGCCTACCATTTACATACCGCCATGGCTGCTGGTCATCATCATTCTCCTCGCAGCCGCATTCATCGTTTTTGCCGTCATCTGGAGCGTCCGGGCGCACCGTAACCGGGTCGCGGCCGGCAAGGAAGACCTTATCGGCCACATAGCCGTCGTGGAGACCGCTCTCGACCCCAAGGGCACCGTGCTGGTTGAAGGCGAGCACTGGACGGCGATACTGAATGACGGCCGGGCCGAGCCGGGCGAAGAAGTCATTATCCAGTCCGTCCAGGGGCTGAAATTAACCGTGAGAAAAAAGGTACAGGAGGTACAGGCATGAGTTATGTTGTCTGGATCATCATCGCCGCTATTGTTCTCGTGCTGGCGGGGTCCGCTATCAAAGTGGTCACCGAGTACGAGCGTGGCGTCATTTTCCGGCTGGGCCGGCTGGTCGGAGCCAAGGGACCCGGCCTCTTCCTCATCGTCCCGTTCATCGACCGCATGGTCAAGGTAGACCTGCGTGTCGTCACCATGGACGTCCCTTCCCAGGAAGTCATCACCAAGGATAATGTGACCGTCCGCGTCAACGCCGTGGTATTCTTCCGAGTGGTCGACCCCGAATCATCGGTGGTGAAGGTACTCGACCATATCCGGGCGACGTCGCAGATATCGCAGACGACGCTGCGGAACGTCCTGGGCCAGTCCGAACTCGATGAACTGCTTGCCCAGCGTGAAAAGCTGAACCAGATGCTCCAGAAGATCATCGACGAACATACCGATCCCTGGGGCGTGAAGGTCAGCGCCGTCGAGATCAAGGACGTCGAGCTGGCCGAGGAGATGAAGCGCTCCATGGCCGCCCAGGCCGAAGCGGAACGGCTCCGCCGCGCCAAGATCATCAATGCCGAGGGCGAACTCCAGGCTTCAGAGAAACTCACTCAGGCCGCCCATGTTATCGGTACCGAACCCACGGCCATCCAGTTGCGTTACCTTTCCACGCTGGCGGATATCGCATCGGAGAAGAACAGCACCATCCTCTTCCCGCTGCCCATCGAGATACTCAAGGCGTTCGGCGCCTTCGCGGAAAAGAAATAACCCCGATCCGGTTTCTCGAGAGGGGGCTTCATGCCCCCTCTTTTTTTTTACCTTACCCTGCCCTTCAGGACAGAAAAAGTCGGGACGCGCCATGTATCACTCTCTATAGTAGATAATAAGGAGATATGCGACGATGGACTGGACCGGGAGAATGACGGCGGTGATCGACTACATCGAGGACAACCTGGCGGGAGACATCGACTACGCCGAGGCCGCCAAACTGGCCTGCTCTTCCCCGTTTTACCTGCAGCGGCTCTTCATGGTCATCACCGGCATGACGCTCGCCGATTATACGCGGCGGCGGAGGCTGACCCTGGCGGCCACCGAACTTGCTTCCGGCACGGCGTGACTCCCCAGGCGGCGCGCGAACCGGGGGTCAGGCTGGCGGCCTGTCCACGTATTTCCTTTTATATCGAGCTTAAAGGAGGAACGGATATGGATTACAGGATCGTTAACAAGCCGGCTTTTCAGGTGGCCCTGACCACCCGCCAATTCACCACCGTTAACGGGCAGAACTTCGTGGACATTCCCAAATGGTGGCAGGAATTTTTAAGTTCACCGGACTGCGCTGCCATGACCGCCCTGATGGGAAACAGGCCGGGGACCGTCACCGGCAGCGCCATGCTGGGCTTATGCTGGGGAGAAGCGGATGACATCGAGTTCTCTTACGCCATCGGCGTAGAACTGCCGGAAGGGGCTTCTACCGGGAAGTTCGAGAAGAAGCAGGTCCCTGCCCAGCAATGGGCGGTCTTCAACTGCACGCTGGACAATCTCCAGGACGTCACCAAGCGCATCTTGAGCGAATGGTTCCCGTCCACCGGCTACGAGCATGACAACGCGCCGGAACTGGAGGTCTACCTGCCGGAGAAGGCCGGCCAGCCGATGCACTGCGAACTGTGGATGCCGGTCAAGAAGAAATAACGCCATACTTTTGATGATCGAAGTAGAAACCCGTAGGGCGGAGTGGAGCGGAGCGTAACTCCACCGAACAATCCAAGTATGATTTTATGGCGGACATCGCAGGCTCAGTCCGCCCTAC
>CAZPSP010000127.1:0-7284 GCA_964589285.1 uncultured Dehalococcoidaceae bacterium
TCCCCAATACCAACGGCTTGCCCCAAAAGTACCGGGTTACGCCCGTCCCGAGGCGATATGCTATAATCGAATATATGGCAGGGACCCGTCACAAAGCCCGCACTATCGCGCTCCAGGCGCTTTATGAGATAGATTCAGTAGCCCACGAGGCCGGCTCCGTCATCGAGAACCTGCTCGGTGAGACCGCGCTTCCGGAAGACTACGCTGAGTTCGCCCGCGAGCTTGTCTCCGGCGTATTGGAGCACAAAACAGAGATAGACCGCAGCATTCATAAGTACGCCCCGGCCTGGCCGGTGGACCAGATCTCCGTCATTGACCGCAATATCCTAAGGCTTGCAATATTCGAAATTTTATACAATAATAAAGTACCGGTAAAAGTGGCCGTTAGTGAGGCCGTGGAGCTCGCAAAATCCTTCGGCAGCGAGACTTCCGCAAAGTTCGTCAACGGAGTTCTCGGTTCGGTCAGCACACTCGCCGGACCTGGGAACTAACCGATAAAGGGGGGAGTAACGTGGCAACCGCGTTTGACAAAATTAAGGCTATCGTCGTGGAACAGCTCGGTGTCGATGAAAAGGACGTCGTGCCCGCGGCCAGCTTTGTAGAAGACCTTGGCGCTGATTCACTGGACCTCGTGGAACTCATCATGTCCCTGGAAGAAGCCTTCACCACCGAGGAAAAGAAGATAGAGATCCCGGATGAGGCCGCCGAAAAGATCATCACCGTCCAGGATGCCATGGACTACCTGAGGGAACAGGGAGTCGAAGCCTAGTCCGTCCCAATCTCCGGGACCAACTCAACTAACGGACTTTTCACGGCCTGTGCAGGCTGTTGCCGTAACGCATGGCGTCTGTGTTACCTGGGGTTGTTATCTTTGTAACATCCTGTTACGTTAGCCGGTTTTGCTCTGCAGCCGCTTTTCTTTCACACGGGCGCGGCTGTCTTCCATGACCTGGCGGGGAATGAGCTTCGAGATCAGGTATATGCCGGTCGATACCACCGTGATATCATCGACGTACCCGAGGAACGGAATGAAATCGGTGATCGCATCGATGGGGCTTCCCGCATAGACAACCAGCGCCGCCAGGATGGCCTTGACGTACCAGGGAGTACGCCGGTCCCTCAGCGCCAGGAAAAAACTGTATAGTGTATTCATATTACCCTTGCCCCGCTGCTCCGTTGCAGCGGACCACTCTCTCTCCAGTCAGATACCTTTTGCCCAGTCCACCGCATTCGTGAATATCTGCAGTCCGTCACCGGCCGGGCGCGCCGGCTCGCGCGTCCAGCGCGGGTGCTGGGTCCAGCGGATGAACCGTTCCGGGTGCGGCATGAGGGCGAAGACCCTGCCCGTCGCATCGCAGATGCCGGCGATGTCCTCCAGGGAGCCGTTGGGATTGTGAGGATACCCGGCGCCGGTGTTGCCGTTCTCGTCCGTATACCGGACAACAACATTGAGCTTTGGAAGAATCTCCGGGGGCGCCACCAGCTTGCCCTCGCCGTGATTGACCGGGATGTACATGCGGTCGATGCCCCGGGTGAAGACGCAGGGGTTGTCCGGTTCGACCTTCAGGTAGATCCAGCGGCACTCGAACTTGCCGGAATCGTTGTTGGTCAGCGTCACCGGCTGCTGCCCGGCATCCGGGAGGCCCGGGAGCATGCCGGTCTTGACGAGGACCTGGAAGCCGTTGCAGATGCCCATGACGAGCTTGCCAGCATCGACGAAGCGGCGCAGTTCGTCGCCCAGGCGTAAACGTATCTCGTTGGCCATGATCCGGCCGGCGGAGACGTCGTCGCCGTAGGTGAACCCTCCCGGGATCACGACGATCCCGTAGTCATCCAGCTTCTTCCCGCCCCGGAAGAGTTCATAGACGATGGCGGAGTCCACTTCCGCCCCGGCGGCCTCGAAGGCCACCTGGGTCTCCAGGTCGCAGTTCGTGCCGGGGGCGCGGAGCATCAATACTTTTGGTGTATTCATTCTTCTGACTTTCCGGCGCCTGTTGATATCTGATTGTATAGGGAAAAGGCGGTGTCATTGCGAGGGGTCTTCAGACCCCGTGGCAATCCCGAAGATCGGGATTGCTTCGCTATGCTCGCAACGACATCGAGCGGGAACAACCAAAACCAAACAGAACCGATTTTCACTTGACTATCCAATAATAAAACATCATAATGAACTGAATCATTGCGGAAAACTCGCCATAGAGGTTGGTCTTTATGGGGTGTCTTCCTTTCTAGTCTAGTCTGATCTAGACGAAAAACACCTTGCGAGGTTCCGTCCTTACAAGGGATTTTTCATTTATGCCCTTTCACCAAGCCCTACCAGCGCAGGGGTTTCTGCCACGCCTCCTTGAGTTTGTCCGTGTCCGCCCTCAGGACCACCGCCCCCCGGCGGCCTTTCACCATCAGTTCCGGTTCCGCGGTAACCTGCCCGAGTTCCGCGCAGGCAACGCCTTTCATAGCTTCCTCGAACGCCGCTTTGTTTTCCGGCGTAACTTCCACGAGGAAGCGGGAATTCGATTCCGAGAACAAGATATAGTCGTCACGGTCGCAAGTCTCTCCGAGCGGGACCGCGTCGAGGTGGACCGTCATGCCGAGCCCGCCGGCAAAAGCCATCTCCGCGGCCGCCACGCCGATGCCGCCCTCGGAGCAGTCATGGCAGGCCGACACCAGCCCTTTTTCCGTGGCGGAGGAAAGAGCGTTCATGATACCGACTGCTTTCTCCGGCCGGACCTTCGGGACGCGGGAACCGGTGGCCCCGTGGATGTCGAAGTAGTGCGAGCCGCCGAGTTCCGGGAAGGTCTCCCCCACGATATATATTGCATCGCCGGCCGCCTTGCAGTCCATGGAAACGGCCTTGTTGACGTCTTCCATCACCGCCATGGCGGAGATAAGCAGCGTCGGCGGTATGCAGATGCTCTCCGTCCCGGTCTCATACTCGTTATAGAGTGAGTCCTTGCCGGAAATGAACGGCGTGCCGTAGACCTTGCCCATGTCGTAACAGGCCTCGGCGGCGCGGACGAGCGAACCGAGCCGGTCCGGCTTTTCCGGGTTGCCCCAGCAGAAGTTGTCCAGCAGGGCGACCTGTTTGAGCGAGCCGCCCACCGCGATGATCTGCCGCAGCGCTTCATCGATGGCGGAAGCCGCCATCCAGTAGGTATCGATGTCCCCGTATTTCGGGTTGATGCCGTTGGAAATAATGATGCCTTTGTTCGAGTCCGTCAGCGGTTTGATGACCGCGGCGTCGCCGGGCCCGTCGTTCGCCGCGCCGACCAGCGGCTTTAATACACTGGAACCCTGCACCTCATGGTCGTACTGGCGGATGACCCATTCCTTGGAGCACACGTTCCAGGAACCGAGTATCTTCTTGAGGTCTTCCGTCAGGTCCGCCGCGCAGACGAAGTCCGGCTCCGGGAACCGGCCGGGCGCCCAGACGGCTTCTCGCTCCAGTTGCGGCAGGCCGTTGTGCAGGAACTCCATGTCCAGGTCGCAGACACGGTTTCCCTTATAGAAAAGCTCCAGCCGTTTGGTATCGGTGAACTCGCCGATGACCGTCGCCTCGGCGTCTTCCGCGGCGCAGAGCGCCAGGAGTTCGTCAACCTTTTCCGGCGGCACGGCCAGTATCATGCGTTCCTGGGACTCGGAGACCCATATCTCGAAGTAGGAAAGGCCTTCGTACTTGAGGGGCACCTTTTCCAGGTCGACGCGCACGCCGGTGGTCTCGCCCATCTCGCCCACAGCGGAAGAAAGGCCGCCGCCGCCGACATCCGTGATGCGGACATAGAGCCCCCGGTCGCGGGCCTGGAGAATGGCTTCCAGCGCCTTCTTTTCCACGATGGGATTTCCGATCTGTACGGAACTGGAGGAGATCGTTTCCGATTCCTTGTTCAGTTCTCCGGAAGCAAAGGTCACGCCGTGGATGCCGTCACGGCCGGTCTTGCCGCCGACGAGCACGACGAGGTCTCCGGGTTTTTGTTGCCCTCGCTCCGCCATGTCCTTCGGCATCATGCCCACGGTGCCGCAGTAGACGAGCGGATTGCCGACGTACCGGTCATCGAAGAATATCGAGCCGTTGGACGTGGCGATGCCCATGCGGTTGCCGTAGTCCGCCACGCCGGCGCGAACGCCCTTGAAGATACGCCGCGGATGCAGCACGCCGCGCGGCAGTTCCTCGTAGGGGAAGTCCGGCGGGCCGAAACAGAACACGTCCGTGTTCATGATGGGCTTGGCGCCGAGGCCGGTACCGAGCGGGTCGCGAATGACCCCGCCGATGCCCGTGGCCGCGCCGCCGTACGGCTCCACCGCCGAAGGATGATTGTGCGTTTCCACCTTGAAGCAAACAGCGTACCGGCCGTCGAAGTCGATGACGCCGGCATTGTCCTTGAACACGGACAGGCACCAGGGCTTGTCAAGCTCCTCGGTCGCCCGCGCCACGGTGCTCTTCAACAGGTTATCTATCGTCCGGCCTTCCATGTTTATCTTGGCCTTGAAGGTCTTGTGGATGCAGTGCTCGGACCATGTCTGCGCGATGGTCTCCAGTTCGGCGTCGGTGGGCTGCCGGCCCAGCTTTTTGAAATAATCCTGGATGATGCGCATCTCTTCCAGGTTCAGCCAGAACCGCCCCTTGCTGAGGGCCATGAGTTCTTCATCGTTCATGGCGGCGATGTCCACCGTCTCCAGCTTGAAATCGTACCGGGCGGACCGCAGCCCGACGGCTTCCGATCCGGAGCTGACATGCTGGACCACGCTGTTGACAAGGAGTTTATCGGAAATGGACTGGAGGATTTCATCGGGCAGTTCGCCCCAGAGCAGGTACTTCTTGGCGGTACGGACGGCGGTGACGGACTCGATGCCGAGGTCCCGGATGCCCTTCCGCACGCTGTCTTCCACGGGGTCCATGACGCCGGGATTGTAGCGCACCTCCACCAGGTGAGCATCCGGCGGGACCGGAGCGCCATCGTAGGTATAATCGTTGACGATGGGATCGGCAAGGAGTTCCGTGCAGATCCGGCGTACCTCTGCCTCGGCAATATCGCCGTCGAGCAGGTAAATATCGCTGACGCGGGCCCTGGTGACGGAATTGATGCCGAGGTCGAGGATATCTTTCTCCAGGCCCTCGGCGCGGGGATCGGCAAAGCCTTCTTTGACGGAGACTTCTATACGGTACAAAGCAGGTTGTCCTTTCTACGGTAGTTACCCCGCCCCACCGCCATTATAGTATGAGCAATGATTATTTTCATGTCGCGGCTGTCTGCTACAGGCCGGCCCTCTGCTCGATGCGGTTAACGAGGAACGTCAGCCAGCGGCTCGGCTCGTTCATCTGCCCGAAGTCGAAGTCCCGGTACTCGTAGGCAGCCGCTTCCGGTGTGTAGCGCCCGTCCCGGCCTTTGCTCCGCACGTGGTCCAGCATGGCGATGAAGGAGCGGCTGTTTACGGCGTAGGGATACAGGGACAGGACGTCCAGGACGCGCAGGATGCCGTACTTCACGGCCGGATACTGGAGGGCGTGGAACCGTTTGCCGGTCCCGAAGCCGTACAGGTGCCGGCCTTCTTCCCGGTGGGCCAGCAGGTGGTCGATGGCGTTGTTGAGGGCGGGGTCTTCACGCCGGCTCTCGTAATTGCCCAGCAGCATGAGGATATTCATATCATCCATGGGGCAGGAATCGCGCCCGTAATCGTCCCCGTAGCAGTCCCAGCCGCCGTTGGTCAACTGGGTGTTCATGATGGCGCGGATGTACCGGAGGACGCGGTCGTCGTCCCGGTAGCCCATTCGGGCCAGGGAAGCGATGAGGATGGCGGACATGCAGAAGTAGTCCGGCTGGACGTTGGGCGGGATGCGGAAGGTACCGTCCGGCAACTGGAAACGGAAGATGTCTTCAGCTTCCTCTTCAAGGCCGGCGTCTTTCACGGTCAGGCCGATGTCCGCCAGCAGAAAGAGGTCCCAATAGGCCTTGCCGGTATCGGTGTAGTGGACCTTACCGGAAGAGAGAGCGGGCAGGCCGGTCTCCCGGCTTTTCAGCCGCCGGATGACGCGCTGTACAGCTTCGTCCTCCAGGACCGGGTGGACATCCGGCGCCAGGCCCAGCAGTTGGGATTCTACGGCATAGCGGACCCAGGGAGGTCCTGCCAGCAACCAATCGAGGTCTTCTCGTCTCAAAATGCGTTTAACCAGTGTTCACGGAAACGGGAGAATATTCGGTAGCTTCCACTCTTATTGTAACCCTTTACGGAGATTGAGTAAAGGCAGATCCTTCTTGGGAAATTACTCTCTTTGCCAATACAAACAAAAGAAATCGCACCCAAATCCGGTACATCGGGCGCTCTACCAGGCATGCCCCGACGGCCATTAGTACGGTAGCACCCAGACCCAAGCTCCCGCCAGGCTATCCCGTTGATGATACCACCCGGAAAACTTGAACTAAATGCCGAACCTATTGATTAAGTTCAACAAACCATCATGCCCTATTTTTGTTTGTTTATCACTGAGGATATTTGAAAGTGTACCATTAGGTAACGAGTCTTTAGTTTCTCGAATGATTGTAACGAGAGTGCGATCCCCAACCACTTTAGTCAGCGCTCTACCGTGGTTTGATTTTCGACCATATACCCAGCCATCTTTTATAAGTAGTTTGATTAAACTTTTCCCTGAGATGGCCGGTAATTCAGTATATTTCTTTTTAGGCAGGTGCAAACTCTCCGACTGTTTCTATGCACGATGTAACGAAAGTATCGCTGTCCGTTTCAACATTAACAGTTTGAGTGCTTGGTTTATAACTATAAATCTTGATGCCATTCTCCTCAAAGAAGCGTTTTCGTTCACCAACATCCTCAAGTGTATTCAGATGAAGTTCGATTGCTTCCTGCAATCGTTTTTGGGCTTCATCAAGTGTGCGTCCAAAATCAGACGTACCAAGTTCATCGCAAACGCCTACCCAGTAACGATCTTCTTTGCGGAATTTACAGGTTAGGATAACATAGCCAGTCATATGATTCTCCTTTTACGCAGGCTTGCTTATCCGTTAGGGTATTGTAGTTCGTGTATGTACTATTGTCAATGGCAGGAAGGCAAAAAACATGCATACCTACCCTCATACCATACTCAGGATGACACCGAGATTATATAATCAAAGTCAAGCTTCGGTCAAAAAAGGGAGGTTATGTTGAAGTATTAGTTGATAGACAGGGCTAATAAAACGCCGCCGGTTACAACGTTTCATCACGAAAGGCAAGAGTCATTGCGAGGGGTCTTCAGACCCCGCGGCAATCCCTGAGAACGGGATTGCTTCGCTA
>CAZPSP010000128.1:0-7228 GCA_964589285.1 uncultured Dehalococcoidaceae bacterium
CCGGATGGGCGCCGGTGGCGAGGATGTAGCCGCCGTCCTGGCCGACGGTCTCGATGAGGTTGCGGCAGTACTTCTTGACCTCGTCCGGGGTGCTGGTGACGATGAGCGAGGACGGCACGTTGCCGGCGATGCAGCAGTTATCGCCCAGGGCTTTCTTGGCCTTGACCATATCGGACTGATCGAAGAGCCAGGAAACGGTTCCCTTGGGGAACTCGTTGACGTAGTCCAGGCGGGTGTTGAAAGAACCTTCCGCGAAGAGGTGCTGAATGAGGCCTTCCTTGATGAAGGCGTCCATGCAGCGCTTCAGGGTCGGCCAGTAGAACTTGTCGAACTGGGCCTGGGACATCCAGCCGTCCGCGCCCTTGTGGAGCGGGTACATGACCATGGTGCCCGTCTGGGCGCCGCGGCTCTTGAGAACGTTATCGATGGTGATATCGGTGACGACTTCCAGTGCGGCGAGCAGTTTTTGCGGCCGGCGGAACATGTCCTTCATGATGTTGGTCGTGCCGCGCATGGTATCGCCGAGGATATCGAACGGCGCGAAGCAGAAACCGCCGCCCTGCCCGGGGAAGCCCCAGGTAGCCCCGACGCCCATGTACTTGAAAAGTCCGGCGTTGAACTTCCGGGCGGCATGGCCGGCCTTGATGAACGTCTCGAACATGTCCATGACGTGCTGCTGGCTGAAGGGCACCGCCAGGTCATTGACGCCGGGAGCTTCGATGATGTTGGTGAACGGCGTAAAATCCCGGAACGGAGCGAACGACCCGAAGACGCGCGGCAGATACTTGCGCAGCCAGAAGTCGGAGGGATCGCGGATGAGATCGTCGTACTCATCGGCGGTCATGTACTCGCCTTCCCGGAACTGGAAACCGCCGGCATTGTTGGGCAGTCCGCCGCCCGGCCAGGCGTAGAGCTTGTAGTCCAGGATTTCCATGACCTCACCGGGGAACCCCATGGGCAGGGAGAAGTTCTCCAGTTCATAGGCGTACTTTTCATTGAACTTCATGGCTGCTTCGAGGGCTTTTTCCGGCTCGTAATACGCGGTGCGGTTCTCCAGGCCGGCCATCTGCAGCGGCAGGTTCCCGACGGAAAAGCTCAGCGGAATGCGGTCCGGCTTCTCAACGTTCCAGCAGGCTATCTGGCGGTTGACGCGGGTGTTGTACATTTTTTCCGCTTCCGGGCTGATGAACTTGACGTTCTTGCCGGAGTTGCGGTACAGGTCCAGGCGCCACGCGCGTTTTTCCTCGGGGGTCATCGCGGACCAGTTCTCGGGTTTGTTTTCCATGGTCTCTCCTTTTATTTCGTCGGTTTTTGTTATCGGGACCGGTGTTCGAGGGACGCGCCCGCATCTTCGATACCGGATCAGACAGGCAATACGTCAGGATTGCCTGATGCATGTTAGCAGGAATAGGGCGTGGGACACAAATCTGTGAAGGGTGGCGGTTGAGGACTTTATGCATTCGCTGAACATAAATGACTCACTATGATGGGTCGTCTCCCTTGAAAAGAGCCTGTCCCATACTTGATACGGGAGAGATGGAGAGGGACTTTCACTAAAATGAAACGCGACGGGCAGGGACGCCCGTTCTGCCCTGGCAGGAGGTCAGTCATCAACGACAAAAAGAGAGGTCTCCCGCCTGCAGGAGACCTCTCGATATTTCACCTTCTTTGTACGGCCGGACAGCGCGTAACTAGAACCAGCCGAAAAAAGCCCTCACCGTGCCGATGACAAAGAGCCCGGCGATGGCGAGATAGGTTATCTTGAGGGCGAGTTTGTCTTCAGATTCAAAGAACGCCGCCCAGAAGGCAGTCATCGGGAAGATGAAAACCCCCGCCAGCACCAGATTGCCGGTGCTCGTTCCGGCGCCGATAACCATGAAGAGAAGACTGAGCGCTATCAGGCCGAATAACAGTTTCCTGCGTCCGATTACCATGTTACCGTCTCCCCTTATTACCTTTTCTCCGTAACTACTCCCGCCATTCGTAGTAGTATTTGAACCCGTACCCGCTCAGTGTAAGGATGACAGCTTTGACGGTACCGGGTTTACCTTCCGGCATGCCCTTATCCATCGTAAATGGGCCCTGATAGCTATCGCCGAGGTAACTAATGCCATCCGAGGTATAGAAGTTTATCTTTCCGGACGTCCCCCCTCCGGGGTTGATGTCTGCCATATCCAGCGTCGCGGATATCTTGCTGATGCCCCATGATGATTCGAGCTGGTAGTTTATGGGGAAAGAAAGCTTATCGCCGGCTTTAACGAATTCCGGAGGGTCACTCCAGATGAGCCTCATCGAACCGCTGGCGATGAATTTGCCGTCGTCGTACGTCCTTTCATGCTCAACCGTAAAATCGTTCTTTTCACCTTTACAGCGGTGATAATCCAGGATTCTATCGGTAGTTCCCATGACACCATTTGGTATGGCGCCGACAAGGGTCTCATCCACTGATGAAATGATGTATTCCCAGTGGGTGAAATACCAGCCGGGGGTTACTGTTGTGCTGGTCTGGGCAACCGTGGAAGTTGTAGAGGTTGCCGTCGTTGCGGTGGTGGGTACGGATACTACGCCGCCGAGATCGATCTTGCCGTTGACGAATTCGATGGGGACAGCGACCAGGGCGCCGTCGTGGATCTGGAAAGGAATGGTTTCACTGATGCCGCGACCGCGGATGATGACCTGGTAGCTCCCTTCGGCCCAACCGTCATCCGGACGTTCCAGGATAAACGAGCCCCTGCCGAAGTCTTCTCCGGTCATGGATGTGAAGGTGTGAATGGAGTAATTGTCATCGAGATAGATCCATTCTATCTCGAGTTCGTCTTCATCGAAGTTGTCATAGACAAACCAGGCGAACAATTTTTCTGCGCCGAGGGGATATTTGCTGACCCGGTCCACCGGGATGAAGCTTTCGACGTTGCTGGTCATCATGGCTTCCAGGAACCTCGGGTCTCCGTCTTTGGTCAGGTCCCCATATTTCTCCATGATAGCCTCGACCATGGCGTTTTCCTCGGGCGTTTTCCCAAAGCTGCCGGGCTTGAAAGAATCCGTGATATCTTTACAGCCGGACAGGGTAATTACCAGGACGAGAATAAGGACAACTATGGTTCGTTTCAAAGTATAGAATTCCCTCCTTCAAGTGAATTGACCTCAGTATGCATCCGGGGATATACTATAATGATTTCACATGCCGGCAGCCCCAGGCATCACCTCCCGGAGTGATTCCCCATCACACCCAGAGGTGAATTTGGAGTCAAAAAGATCACCTGTGGGGGTGTTTTGCACGTAAGTAACCTTGAAACCGGGGCAGAGTTGTCTTTCCGCGGCGAACTGCTTCAGTTCTACGCCGCCGCGCGCCTGTACTGGCCGCTTATTATAAGCATCGGCCTGTTCTTCGGATGGCTGCTCTCGTTCCCGATGCGCGGCCCGCTGTACTACAGCCTTGTAGAAGGCAGAAACACTGGGGCAACTTCGTTAACCGTCCTGGCGCTGACCGGGCTCATCACAGGGTTCATCATAGCCGGCATCGCGGGTTACTACCACCGTCGGGGGCTGGCATGGTTTTCTCTAAGTTCTCTGCCCTGCGCGCTGCTGAGCTGGATTATCACCGGCGTTGATGAAAGTCTCTGGGCATTTCCGTTCCTGACCATGGGGATCTTTGCCGGGATGGCCATCATCGGTTGGGTATATACTTTTGCTTCATCGGTCCCGGCAGGTCAAAGAGGGCACGTCTTCAGCCTGGCCGCGGCCCTTTCCAACCTGGTGCTCTACCTGATTATCCTCCTCCTGGAACAACGTATGGATTATGTCATCCTCCTCAGGGTCTGCAGTATTTTAGGCCTTGGGATGGTTGTCCTGGTCCTGGTATATCGGAATACAGCACAGTCTGTTCAGGGTACCACAGCGCCGCCCGGGACACTTGAGAAAAAGAACTTCCGGGCCTTCCAGTTGCTGCCCTTCATATTCGCCATCTACGCCGTGGGCGGATTGATGTACGGCCTGGTTGAGAACCTTTCCTCGCCGCCCTCAGGCCCTATCGGCTATTATTCCCTGGTCCCCTACATCTTCTTCCTGTTCCTGGCCGGGTACCTGGCAGACAGGGTAGGCAGGCGTTTGAACGCGATACTCGGAGCGATAGCGATAGGGGCCGGGTTCATGTTCCTGGGGATCTTCACCGGAAGTATCCAGTTTTTCTTCGTGCAGACCTTCCTGGTGGGAGGATACGCGTTCGCGGATGTTTTCATCTGGGTCATCGGCGCGGACCTGGCGCGGGACCGGAAAATCCCGCTCGTTTACACGGTTCTCCTTTCAACCAATATCATGGCTATCCTGACAGGGGTTTTACTGGCTGAAAACATTCGTAAGGCGGCATCGGGTTCGGAAACACTGACCGTCAGCATGGCCGGCCTTTTCTCGCTGGTCTCCCTGTTGTTCATCATCCGGTTCCGGGAAAACTATCACCTCCAAATACAGGTGAAAAACCGGGCCCGGGCTTTTGAGGACTTGGTCAGTGCCATTAAACTTACACCGCGGGAAACAAGCGTTGCAAGGTTGCTGCTGGACGGCGCCGATACCCGCAAAATCCTCGAGGAACTGGTGATAGCGCCGGACACACTGAAGACCCACCTGCGGAATATTTACCGTAAAGCGGGAGTGAAAAACCGGCTGGAGTTCACGATGGCGGTGCTGAACAACGTTTCGGGCCCCGATGCGGGCACGGAAGAGGACTAATTAGCCGGTTAGCAACGCCGGACTGCAAGTTTCGCTACGGGCGGGACGCCCGTCCTAGCCGGATGGCTGAGCGAATTGACGGAAACAGGCACGAATCGGAAGCCGTCATCCTGACGAAGGTCAGGATCCAGCTATGAAAGGCACTGAAAACGCTTTATTGGCAAGATGCCCGTAAAATTAGTACGAGGCATTGCTGGGTTCCCGTTTGCACGGGAATGACACCGTGCCAGACCGAGACCTGCCGCAGGGTGGGTGCGGTGCAACGGAACCCGCCAAAAACACATCAGCTGATCTTCAACACATCCAGGAAGGCTTCCTTCGGCACTTCCACGCGGCCGATGGACTTCATCTTCTTCTTGCCTTCTTTCTGCTTCTCCAGCAGCTTGCGCTTGCGGGTAATGTCGCCGCCGTAGCACTTGGCGAGCACGTCCTTCCGCTTGGCGGATATGTCTTCCCTCGCCACGATGCGCCCTCCCACGGCGGCCTGGATGGGCACGCGGAAAAGCTGCCGCGGAATGACTTCCTTGAGCTTCGCGCACATGGCTTTGCCGACCTCCCGCGCTTTGTCCGGCGGGATGATGCGGCTGAACGCGTCCACGGAGATGTCATTGACGAGGATATCCAGCTTGACCAGCCGGCCTTCCTGATAGCCGATGAGTTCGTAGTCCAGCGACGCGTAACCCCGGCTCCGGCTCTTGAGCTGGTCGTAAAACGAGGTCAGCATGCAGCGAAGGGGCAGTTCGTATTCCAGCCGCACGCGCTGGCCGAGTTCGTCGCCGCCGTGATGCGCCCCGAGGTATTCCGTGTGCTTGTAAACGCCTTCGGACTCGGTGAGGAGTTCCATGAGCGGCCCGATGAACGCGGACGGCGTGATGATGGATATCTTGACCCACGGCTCTTCGATAGAGGCCAGTTCGGCGGGGTCCGGGAACTGGTCCGGGTTCGTGATCGTATATTTCTTGCCGCTGGTGAGGGTGATGTTGAAACTGACACCCGGCACCGTGACGACGAGCGCCAGCCCGAACTCCCGCTCCAACCGCTCCCGCACCACGTCCAGATGCAGCAGGCCGAGGAACCCGCAACGGAACCCGAACCCGAGCACCGGACTTGATTCCGGCTCGTAAGTCAGCGAGGCGTCGTTGAGATTGAGCTTCTCGATGGCGTCCCGCAGGTCCTTGTAATCCTCCGCCAGCGTCGGGTAGATGCCGGCGAAGACCATCGGCTTGGGCGGATGGTAGCCGATGAGCGGCTCCGTCGCGCCGTTCCTGATGGAAGTGACGGTGTCTCCGACGCGGCATTCCATGACGGATTTCAACCCCGTGGCGATGTAGCCGACATCTCCGGACTGCAGTTCCTCGACCGGCACTGGCAGCGGCGCGAAGTACCCGACCTCAAGCACTTCCAGTTCGGTACCCTGGTGCATCAGGGAGAGGCCGTCCCCTTTCCTGATGCTCCCGTCCACGACGCGCAGGTAGGCGATGACGCCCTTGTAGGCATCATAGCGGGAATCGAAAATAAGCGCCCGCAGCGGCTGCTCGCTGTCCCCGCTTGGCGGCGGGACGCGGTGGACGATCTCCTCCAGCAGCGGCGCGACGCCTTCCCCGGTCTTGGCGCTGATCATGAGGACCTCGTCGTTCTTGTAGCCGAGCACGCTCTCTATCTCATCGAGGACGCGCTCCGGTTCGGCGCCGGGGAGGTCGATCTTGTTGATGACCGGGATGACCTCCAGGTTGTGCTCCATGGCAAGGTAGGTATTGGCGAGGGTCTGGGCCTGGATGCCCTGCGTGGCGTCGATGACGAGGACGGCCCCTTCGCAGGCGATGAGAGTGCGGGAGACTTCGTAGGAGAAATCGACGTGGCCGGGGGTATCGACCAGGTTCAGCCGGTAGGTATTGCCGTCTTTGGCCGGGTACTTGAGGCGCACGGCCTTGGCCTTGATGGTGATACCGCGCTCCCGCTCAAGGTCCATGCTGTCCAGGACCTGTTCGATGATCTCCTCGCGGCGCATGGCGCCGGTAAGTTCGATGAGCCGGTCGGCCAGCGTGGACTTGCCGTGGTCGATATGGGCGATGATGCAGAAATTACGTGTCAGCGATTGTTTCATTCTTTTGTATTCTTATCCGCTATCTCTTCGAGATACTGCACGGGTTTACCCCGTTGGATGGCGTATGCTATCTCCCGTTGGGTCGTTTCCCCGATATATCCGCCTACATTGAGGACGAGTATTTCATCCGCCAGGTCGATCTTTCTCAGGTGAAGCGCGTTCAATTTCTCTTTTAGTGAGGGCTGTATTTCCTGAACGTTTCGCCCTTGCGGCGCCGGCTCGACGGAGAGTACAATTTTACCTTCGTAAGTCAGTTTTCTGTTCATTTCATCGAAGGTGTCCATAAACCGCATGGAACCGCAAAGACATACTATCGGGGGCATCGTTTTCGTACCGGTCACTGCGCCGCCGCTTTCTCCGGCAGCAGGCGCCAGAAGACCTCGTTGCTCAGCAGCCGGC
>CAZPSP010000129.1:0-7223 GCA_964589285.1 uncultured Dehalococcoidaceae bacterium
CGACGGCGACGTTTTTAGTCAGCCGGGCCAGCATCGAAGCGGTGAGGGACACCCACGCTTCCACTTCCCTCTCCACCTGGTGGAAGGTGTGGCTGATGAGCCGCTGTTCCTCGAAGGAAAGGCGGACGTCATCGATGGATTCGACGAAGTGGCGGTAGCCCTTGTCCGAAGGGATGCAGCCGGCCGAGGTATGGGGGCGGATGAGGTAACCCTCGCGCTCCAGGAAGGCCATATCGTTGCGGATGGTGGCCGGGCTGACGCCGAGGCTGGCGCGGTCCGCGATCTCCTGGGAGGGCACCGGCGCGGCGTGTTCGATATATTCTTTAACAATGTAGTTTAATATTCTACTTGCTCGGTTGCTAACCATTCCGGTCTCCGTTAGCAGTCTCATGCCCCGACTGCTAACCATAATGGTAGCATTGTCAGGCTTCGGTTGTCAAGAGGAGAAAGGGGTGGAAGGGGGAACTCAAAAATCAGAACTCAAAACTCAAAACCACAACTCAAAAGTCAAAAGTGTGCCTTTATGAATCCTGCGTTGCAGCCTTTCAGCGTGCTAAGTCTGTCTCCGCCATCCGCACCAGGTCTGCTGTTATCCCGGGGCCCGATTTACCGGGGCGAAGGATATCGGGGCGGACGGGTCCTTCTCTGGTCCCTTCCCCCGTGTTCTTCCCGAGCGGGAGTACATCGTGCCGGTCTATTGACTTTAAAGGCTTTTGCACGTATACTGCACGTGTAAGAGGTGTCCCATGCAGAAGAAACTCACTGTTACTATCGATGAAGAAGTCTATGAAGGGCTTTACCGGGTCGTCGGGCAGCGGAAGATAAGTAAGTTCATCGAAGACCTGGTCAGACCCTACGTTACGACTCCCGGCCTGGAAGCAGCCTACCGGGAAATGGCCGCAGATGAAGCTAGAGAAGCGGAAGCCTTGGATTGGGCAGAGGGAACGTTGATGGATGCCGGTCATGCAGCGCGGTGAGGTCTGGTGGGTCAGTTTCGATCCCTCCATTGGCGGCGAGATAAAGAAACGCCGCCCCGCGGTCATTCTCAGTAACGATGCCTCGAACCGTTTCCTCAACCGTATCCAGGTGGTCCCGCTCACCAGCAGTACCGGCCGCCTGTATCCCAGTGAAGCCCTCGTGATCTTTCAGGGGAAGGAAAATAAAGCCATGGCGGACCAGCTTGCCACGGTCATCAAGCAGCGTCTTTTCGAGCTTGCCGGCAGGCTCTCCGATGAAGACATGCGGAAGATCGAGGAAACCGTCAAGGTACAGTTGAACATACGGTGATCATGCTGTTTCCGCACCATCTCGGATAGGTAAATGACCCGGTACGTTTGCCCCCTTGACAGTCGTCCGCCCCGGACTTATGCTTGGAGTAACAGCACCTGTAAGGTCTGAGCAGCATGCGTAAAAACAGAAAAGAAAAAGCCAACCTCAAGCCTGGCAAAGACGGTAAGTGCGTCACCAACGCCAGCGGTCTCTTCGAGGAGCAGCCCGAAGCCTACCGCAAGGTTGAAAAAGAAGAAGGCGATACCTACAAGGAACTCAGGAACCTGACCGAGGTCTTCCGGAACAACAGCTTCCGGTTCTAGGAGCAGTAACGGCATGGAGAAATGAGAGGCCCGGTAACGGGCCTTTTTTATGCCTTGACAGATGATATCAATTATGATACTACTCTATACTAGATGATATGAGCAGATCCGGCAAACGGGAACAAAGGATCAGAGAATCCGAATAATGTCTCGTTGGAAGACTTTGAAGCTCTCATCAGAAGGTACGGGCATATCGAATACGGTGGAAATCATCCGAAGGCTATCATCGGTAAAATAATGTTTCCCTACAAACGCTCTAATCCGGTCAAACCACCCTATGTAGAAGGAATCCTTGAGATAATCGATAAGCTCAGGTAATAGGCTGGGAACCATGACTGAAGAAGAACTGAAGAAACAAGTAGAGCATTATGCCGGCTTGCCCTACACCATCGCCGTAGAGCAGCGCAATGACCAGGGAACGTATTACGTGGCACGGTATATCGAGCTGCCGCATTTCCTGATGACCGGCGATACTCCAGAAGAAGCTGTCCGGGACCTGGAAGCGGAGAAACGGGAATGGTTCGAGTTCAATATCCGGCAGGGAAACAGAATTCCAAAACCGCTCAAATCTAAAAAATACAGCGGCCGGATAATCGTCAGGATGTCTCCGGGATTGCACGAATATCTAGCCTGTCAAGCCGATTTACAGGGAACCAGCGTAAACAACCTTATGGTCAAGGCAATCGCGCGTGAATACGGTTACGAAGACGCCTTAAAGTAAGATAGGCGCAGCGCGGCGCAACTTGCCAGCCCTGAGAACGCACCTGCTTACGGATGGTACCCCTTGGCTGCCTCAAGCATCGCCTTCACCTTCTCGAAACGAGAAACCACCGCTCCTTTCCGCCGGCGCCTGAAATGAACCCGGCGGTGCATGGTTATGTCACATCGGCGGTGCTATACTACATATGTGAACGCTCCGCAGGACCGTTACATTAAAATCGGCAGCACCGGCATCCGCTACTGGGATGAAGGGCAGGGGGCGCCATTACTGCTCGTCCACGGCCTGGGAGGTTTTGCCGAGAACTGGGCCGCCAACATCTTCCCGCTGGCGGAGCGGTACCGCGTACTTGTCCCCGACCTGCCTGGTTTCGGGCGGTCCGGTAAAATACCCGCACCTCGTTCCATGTTCGATTTCGTGCGCTTCCTCAACGAGTTCATGGAGGCCCTGGGGATAGAAAAGGGCTCTTTGGCCGGTAACTCGCTCGGCGGCGGACTGGTGCTCCAGTTTGCGGTCCAGTACCCGCAAAAGGTAGAGAAGCTCGTCCTCGTCGATAACGCCGGCATGGGCCGGGACGTCATCAATGACTTCAAGGTCTGCTCGATCCCGCTCCTCGGCGAACTGCTGTTGCGGCCCACACGGAACGCGAGCATTGCCACCTGGCGGAAGGTCGTACACGATCCCGCGGTAATCACCGATGAATTCATCGACCTGGGATACGAGTTGATGACGCTGCCGGGCGCGAAAAAAGCCCTGATGAGCACGATAAGGGCCGGCGTCAATGTCCGCGGCCAGCGGATGGAACTGGTCCGGGAACTCACGGCCGGACTCGGTTCCGTCACGGCGCCGGCGCTGATCATCTGGGGCCGGCAGGACCGCATTCTGCCCGTTGCGCACGCCCATATCTGCCACGAACGCCTCCCCGGCTCCCGGCTGGAAATCTTCGATGACTGCGGCCACATGCCGCAGCTCGAACATCCGGACAGGTTTAACGCTCTCGTCCTTGAGTTTCTCGACGGCCGGACCGAATCGACCGGAGTTCTCTCTACGTCTGCGAACAGCCACACCTCGTAATAACCCCGTAACACGGCCTGTGCTATAGTAAAGCATGACTGCCGTAATGATCCGTCCCGCGGCTCTTGATGACATCCCCGCCATCACGCGCATCTACAACCAGGCCATCCTGACCACTACCGCCACGTTCGATACCGAGCCGAAGACCCTGCAGGACCGCCGCCGTTGGTTCAAGGCGCACGACGGTCGTCATCCCGTCATCGTGGCTGAATATAACCATAACATCGTTGGATGGGCGGCGCTGACGGAATACTCGGAACGCCGCGCTTACGCAGGCACGGCGGAGATAGCCGTCTACGTGGAGGAACCATTCCGGGGACATGGTATCGGCCGGAAGCTGGCGGAAGCGATAATCCGGAGCGGGAAAGAAGCCGGCCTGCATACCCTGATCTCACGTATCGCCCAGGGTAACGAGGCCAGTATCAAGTTGACGGAATCACTAGGTTTCACGCATGTGGGGACGATGAAAGAGGCAGGGCGCAAGTTCGGCCTGCTCCTCGATGTCATCATCATGCAGCTTATTTATAATTGATGAGAAGCGGCCGGGCGAGCCGGGGCTAAACAGGTTGCTGCGATATCGTCCGGTAGGTGACTTCCCAGTTGTTTTCGGTAATTCTCGCTACGTAGGCCACGCTTTCACCGCGGTCTGCCAGCGCGTCCCTCACTTCCTGTTCAGAAGGAAAATTCTTCACGATGTATACCTTCCGTCCGAAGGGGAGTTTGCGTTCTTCGAGGGTATCGCCGGTCTCGCCAATCCTGCGCTTGAACCCACCGTACGGCAGGTGGTCGACGAACGCGACCGCGGCGCCCGGCAGGAGCCGGGTGTGTAATGTGCTGAGGAACGAACGGAGATACGCCCTGGGTACGTGCGACCACCACCAGAAGCCCGCCGCGCTATCGAACCCTCCCGGTACGTTTGCCAGTTTATAGGCGTCCGCAATCCGGAATTGTACGTTGGGAAAACAGATGCACCGGCGGCAAGCCTGCTTGATCATCTTCTCATTGATGTCGATACCGAATACGGAATCGGCTGTTTCCGCGATGACCGCGGTCCAGTAACCGGTACCGCAGGCTATCTCCAGGACGTTCCTGCCCCGAAAGAACTCACGGTAGCGGGCTTTAATGGGCTCGCGGAGCTTTTCGGCTTCCGCGTCGAGGAAACCGGCGGTGCGGTCATAAATATGGGCCCGTTCCGCGTAATACCGGATTATGTCAGTGACCAGTGACATGGTGACAGAATATATAACACGAAAAACTTACTCCGTCAATGGGGAATGCCGGAACTTTGTGAACGCGACTGGACGCACTGTAACGGGCAGGAAAGCCTTTTACACTGAAAAATGGTGTCGTTAGCCCTTCGGTTGCGATAGGCCCTGTAAAAGCCGCTCAGGAAACTGGTTTACGGCTTCCTGGTCCGCGCTCTACCGCAACTGGTCGATGACCCGCTTGAGGAGTTCCTTGTCGTCCTTCACGCCGCGTACGTCCAGGTTGGTCTGCCGGAACGCCCGGACCATAGCTTCGATGATCTTGGTCTTGCTGAGTTTTTTACCGCCGCTGAACTTGGCAGTGGAGGCCAGGGCTTCCAGGTAGGCGTCCTCCTCCCGGTTCACGAACACGGAGAGCTTGATCATGGTGGACTTCGGCTTTTCCGGGGGCGCGGGCTGTTCCGGGGCGGGCGGGGCTTCCGCGGGCTCCGCTTCCGCCGGGGCGCCGGTCAGACGGTCCAGGGCCGACCTCCCGTAAGCAAGTTCTTCCGTGATCTTAGCCCGTTTCATGCAGCACCTCTTTAGCGATATTGCGGTAGGCCTCCGCCCCGTCCGACTTGGGGGCGTAGTCCAGTATCGTCATGCCCGTGGCCGGGGCTTCCTTGAACCGCACGCTGACGGGAATAGTGGTATCGAAGACCTTGATCTTGTCCCCGAAAGCCCGCTTGGTGACCTCGATGACCTCCCGGTTGTGGAGCGTGCGCGTATTGGTCATGGTGAACAGGATGCCGAGGATCTCCAGCGACCGGTTCAGCCGCTCCTGCACCCGCATGATGGTATTGAGGAGCTGTGCCAGGCCCTTCATCGCCAGGAAGTCCGCCTGCATCGGTATCAGCACGCTGTCCGAGGCCACCAGGGCGTTGATGGTCAGCAGGCCCAGGCTCGGCAGGCAGTCGATAAGGATATAGTCGTATTCCTTGCGCACCGGTTCGATCATGTCCTTGAGCATCATTTCCCGGGTGAAGGCGTTGACGAGGTCGAGCTGCGCCTGTGAGAGTTCGACGTTGGCGGGAGCGACATCGATGTAGGGATTGGACGTCTTGACGGTGACGTCCGTCATGGCGCAACGGGCGTCGCCCCGGATAGTGCTGGAGAGGACGTCGTACACGGTCTGCTCCAGTTCATCCGGGTTGATGCCCATGCTGATGGTCAGGGAAGCCTGAGAGTCCCAGTCGATGAGCAGGACGCGTTTTTCAAGTTCGGCGAGTCCTTTGGCCAGGGCGGCCGCGGTGGTGGATTTGCCGACGCCGCCTTTTTGATTGACGATACAGATGACCGACATTTTGATTCTCCGGTTTAGTATAGCGTAATTGCGCAACTGCGTCTATAGGGAAAAGCGCACTCCGGAACTACAATAATGGGTCTTTAAGAAAAATGCAATATACCAGACGTCAGCATTGTTACCATATTATGTCTTGTTCATGGTACTTTAGGCACGGTGGGGCCGTCAAAACGGGGTTTTTGCCGCCTGTCGTGCATCTTACCCGAGAGTTTCCTCCCCCAAATCGGGGGTATCTCAAAACTCAGAACTCAAATCTCAAAACCACAACTTAAAAGTCAAAACTGTGCCTTCGTAAACTCTGCTCGGAGGGCGATTCACCGCGGTGCTTTCGTTCATGCCATGTGCAACCAGCGTGGTTGTCATGCTGAACGTCCGCCCGTGCGGACGGAAGCATGTCGGGGCGGTGCGGGATTAAGCAAAGCTGGGGGAATGCCGCCCCGCCCCAGTATCCTTCGTTCGCCGAGGGCGAATTTCAAGATGACCGCGGTGATGTAGCTGATATGCCGCGCACTTAGCAGCGCGGGCGTCCCTGCCCGGGGCCTCGAAGCCCCCGTCATGCCAGCTTCAGGCTGGCATCACTGCCTTCGCCCATACAACGCTCAGAAGAAATGCTCTCCCGCCGTGTCATTCCCGAGAAGTCGGGAATCCATCACAGTCTCGCGCCTACCTCCGAAATCATGGTGATAACTCGTTTCCAGTACCGGCCAACGCTGGATCCTGACCTTCGTCAGGATGACGGCCTTCATGATATGGGACATACCCCCCTTGCCTGCCTGACTATTCAAGAAAATTAATTCACTCCTTAACTTTATTAATATCCTGTCAAACCATTATAAAATATCTTGAAAAGGGTATTGACAAATTAAAGGGAGACCATTATAATCATAATAAAAGTTAATTCAGGGCTTAAAAAAATCAAGGATGGTGCCGAAAATGGCTAAAGAATGGCAAGAACTGACCAGGATGACCCAGGGGAAAGAAATAACCGTGGAACGGGTCAAAGTGGTGGAGAGCGGCATTGCTATCGAAGGCAGCTTCGCGCTGCCCGCCCTGGCCAATCTCTCATATGAGGACCAGGTCTTCATCATGGCCTTCGTCCGGGCGCACGGCTCCATCAAGGACATGGAGACCATGTTCGGGATAAGCTACCCGACGGTGAAGAACCGTCTTAACCGAATCGCCGCCCGGTTCGAGTTCGTCGAGATCGTGCAGACGCCGGGGGAGGATGTGCTCGATCAACTCGAACGCGGCGAAATCTCGGCGGAGGAAGCAGTCAGGAGGTTGTCCAAATG
>CAZPSP010000130.1:0-7164 GCA_964589285.1 uncultured Dehalococcoidaceae bacterium
GGCCGGTATGGTCCGGATCGACGACGGAAAGGAACTGCTGGAAGCCTTCCCGGTCTCCCACCGGCCATTCCACGAGGGAGTTCCGGGCGGTAACGACGATGCCGGCAACATCGTTCGCGTTTCTTTCCGCCATGGCCCGGCGGACGAAGTCCTCGACCTGTTCGCGGTTCTCCTCCATGCTGGCAGAGAGGTCCGCGACGAAGATGACGGCCTTCCGGTCGACCGAATACCTTATCGACGGCGCTGCCAGCACGAGGACCAGCAGCAGGAAAAGGAGCGTACGAGCCGCGGCGATGATGCGGCCCCGGGCATCCCCCCGTTCCCGCAGGCGGCGCCGCCAGTGGTAGACCAGCCAGCCGGCCAGCGGGAACAGCAGCAGGAGCGCCCATGGGTTGGCGAAGCTAATACCCACGTTCGTACACCCACCATTCCAGAATCAGGACCGCCAGAGCGGCCAGCGCCAGCCAGGAGATCAGGTCGTACGGGACTTTACGATCGTCCCCGACGGCTGCAACTTGAGTTGTTATCACGGGCAATTCCGCCGGCGCCAGGTCCGACTCAGCCGGCCGGAAAAGGTTGACCGTGAGGTAGTTCACGATTTCCCGGTCCTCCATGTCCTGGACGATCCGGTAAGCCCCGACCTGTTCTATCAGCAACGGCTGGGGCGGGAAAGGCGGCGCGACCGGCGTCCGCTGCCCGTCCGGGGCCTCCAGCCAGGCTTCGACGGCGCCCGGGGAGACCGGTACGTTAACCGTATCGCCGGGCCGGGCGTCCAGGCCCGTCCCCAAGCCGGGCGCCAGCCAGCCTGTGAGGTTCCGGACGAAGATAGGGAAGGTCGGCTGGAGCGGCAGGTCTGAGTCATGAAGGTCGAAGGCCAGGGCGGCGATGCGCCGGTGCGGTTCCTCCCAGACGGCGGCCAGGCAGCCCTGGCTGGATTCGAGGAGCCGTTGCGCATCCGGCGGCGGTGAAATCGGGGCGGCTTCACGGATAAGCATGTCCGAGAGGTCGACGTAGTGGAGCAGGTCGGATTCGCCCTGCCGCAGCCCGCCGACCGGTCCCGCCACGCCGTTTGCCCAGGCAATGCTGTCAACAGGAGGGTCCAGGGCGAAGAGGGCGCCCTCGGGGAGTTCGGCCGGCAGGAAGCCGTCGAAGATCCAGATATCATAGTCGCCCTGGGCGGCGTAATTTTCCGGGACCGCCGACGTCAACTCCAGCCCCGGCAGCAGTGAAAGTGCCTTTTCCAGGAACCGGTTGCCTGCCGTCACGAGAAGCGCCTTCGCCCCGGAGCCGGCATTGCCGGCGGTCCAGGCCCGGTCGTCCATCGGGAAGAAGTCGCCGGGGGTGAGACGGACCTCGAAGAGCGCCGCGTCCGGCAGGGCGGGCCACCAGATGACGGTATCTTCACCGGGCGGGACTTCTACCGGCCGCGCGTCGTAGAGAAGGTCATCGGCGTACAACTCAAGGGAAGCAGATCCGGACTCCGGGCCGTAGTTGCTGATCCGGGCGAGGCCTTCGAGGCCGCCGGCGGTGCGGCGGGTGGAAAAAGCTTCCACGGCCAGGTTGCCGGCGCCGGTACCGATAAGCTCATGCCGCAGGGTGAAGGGCAGGGATTCCGGCGGGCGGACGCTGTCCACGTTCCCGTCTCCCAGGACGACGACCTCGGAACTGTCCCCGGACTGCACCAGCGAGGCGGCCATGGAAAGGGCGGCGTCCAGGTTGGCGCCGCCGGCTCCGGGACGGGCGTCGTCGAGGGCCTTGCGCAACTGCTGCTTATCGGAACTCTGGGCCACGAGGACGTCCGGCGTGTCTCCCATCAGGATAACGGAGGCGACATGTCCTGCCGGAAGGGCGTTCACCATCTCGGCGGCTTTCCGCTGGGCTTCCCCGAAGCGCGTAGGGGCAACATCTTCCGCCTGCATGCTAGCGGAGGCATCGAGGACCAGGATGAGGTCGCCCCGGACATTACTGTCCCGGTAAAAGACCGGGCGCGCCAGCGAGAAGACCAGGATGGCGAGCGCCAGCAGCTGGAGAAACAGCAGGAGGTTGGGCCGCAGCTTCTGCCAGGGGGCGTTGGCTTCCAGGTCCCGGATGACCTGCCGCCAGAGGAAGATGCTGGAGACGCGGCGCTCATGCCGGCGCATCTTGAGGAGGTACATGACGATGACGGGAACGGCCAGGACCCCGAATACCAGCGCCAGCGGCGAGAGGATGCTCATATCGGGTTACTGAACCCCTTCCCCGGCCCGACGGAGCAGGCGCAGGACGGCGTCCTCAATGGAAATGGTAGAGGGGAACTGCATGAAGGTGATGGTGTGCCGGTGGCAGAACTCGGCGACCTCCCGGACGTAGGAACCCAGGCGTTCCCGGTACATCTTGACGGCTCGCGGGGTGAGAGTGACGTCCAACGGCCTTTCATCCTCATCGTCCACGAGCTGCCAGTCACCGGAAATACCCGGCTCAAGTTCTTCCGGGGCGAGCACCTGGGCCAGGACCACTTCCTGCCGGAGGCCGAGGAGGGCCAAAAGTCCGCGGCGCCAGTCGCTCTCGGTCAGCAGATCGGTCAGGACGACAGCCAGTCCCGGAGACGGGCGGAGCCGCCGGAGCGATACCAGCGCCTTGCCCAGATCGGTGCCGCCCCGGCATTGCAGGGACTCCAGGAATTCCCAGACCTGCCAGACGTTGGCGCGGTTGCCGAGCGGCGGCAGGTAAGCTCCGATATCATTGCCCAGCGCCGCGACGCCGACGCGATCATCATGGGATAGGCCGATGTAAGCCAGCGCGCCGGCGATCTGCCGGGCGAGGTGCAGCTTGGTGGGCTGGCCCCAGTCCATGGAGCGGGAGGTATCGAGGAGGAGCATGACGTTCAGGTTTTCCTCGGCGCGGTAGAGCCGCAGGAACAGCCGCTCCAGCCGGGCGTAAGCATTCCAGTCGATGCGCCGGTAATCGTCCCCGGGCGTGTAGCTGCGGAAATCGGAAAATTCCACCGAGGCCCCCAGGCGGGGCGCCCGGCGCGGCCCCGCGCCGGTGCCGGGGAAGCTCTGCCGGGTAGAAAGAGAAAGGGCGTCCAGCTTGCGGAGGAACTCGGGGGTAAACAGGTTCGTTGTTTCTGCCATAATCAGTTACGACGGCGTCCGGGGGAAACTCAGGACTTCTTCGGCTCCGTGGCTTCGAGGACGTTATCGATGACCCGGTCCGCCGTCATTCCTTCCGCCTGGGCTTCGAAGTTCAGGATAAGCCGGTGCCTCAGGGCGGGGTAGATAACGGCGCGGAGGTCGTCCACGGAAAGGTTGTACCGGCCTTCCAGCAGCGCCCGTACCTGCCCGGCGATGACCAGTGTCTGAAGCCCCCGCGGGCTGGCTCCGTACCGCACGTATTTCTTCACCAGAGGCGCGGCGTCCTCACGCTCGGGGTGCGTTGCCAGGACGAGGGAAACAGCGTGGTCGTGGACGTGGGCGGCGATGGGTACCTCGCGGGCGAGGCGAATCATTGTTTCCAGCGCCGGGCCGTCCGCCACGGCGGCGGCGTGGTCGGGTTCGTACTTGATGGTGCGCTGTACGATGAGGCCGAGGTCTTCCCGGTCCGGGAACGGCACCATGACCTTGAAGAAGAAGCGGTCGAGCTGGGCTTCCGGCAGGGGATAGGTCCCTTCCATTTCCAGCGGGTTCTGTGTCGCCAGGACGAAAAACGGCAGCGGCAGCTTGCGGGTGGCGTCCCCCACGCTGACGGTGCGTTCCTGCATGGCTTCCAGGAGCGCGGACTGGGTCTTGGGGGTGGCGCGGTTGATCTCGTCCGCCAACACCAGGTTGGCGAAGATCGGGCCGGCCTGGAAGCGGAGAGCGCGGCGGCCCTGCTCGTCCTCGGCGACGACGTTGGTACCGACGATGTCCGCGGGCATCAGGTCCGGGGTGAACTGAATGCGGGAGAACGAGAGGGTCAGCGCCTCTCCCATCGTCCTCACCAGCAGGGTTTTGCCGAGTCCGGGCACACCTTCCAGCAGCACGTGGCCGCCGGACAGCAGGGCGGTGACGGTGTCCCGCACGACCTCCCGCTGACCGACCACGACCCGGCCTATCTCCGTCTCAATGCGGCGGGCGGTCTCGATGAAGGCGGCGATGTCCTTTTCTCCGATGGCGGTGGTCCTATCCGGCTGGTCCATGGTCTGATTCATTCCTCCAGTTCCGAGAAATAGCGCCGCACGAGGTCTTCATACCCGGCGGGCAGTGGGTTCCGTTCCATGTGTTCGGCGGCCTGTTCCGCGTAATCTCCGATGACTTCCGTGTAGGGGCGCAGCACGCCGGGGACGGCCTCACCGCCGGAGCCGGTCTGTATCTCGGTGGGGACATCCGGTCCCGTGCCGGGAACGAACACCGTTTCGCCGTCGGTGTTGAGCCTGCCGGTCTCGTCTCCCTGCTGCGTGCCCGGCTGGTTGCCGGCCCCGCTCCCGCCGGTCCCGCCTCCCTGGCCTGTGCCCGTATCGCCACCCTGTCCGGACCCGTTCTCTGACCCGGAGCCGCTTCCCGAACCTTCACCTGAACCTTCCCCGGAACCTTCACCCGAACCCTCCCCGGAACTCTGTCCCGGCTGTGACGAAGCGATGCCGCTGACGAACGAGCGGGCGTTCCTCAGGTCCGCCAGGGCATTGGCAAGGGCTGCCTGTGAAGCGGCATCGTTCTGGAGCGCCGCCAGCAGGCTTTCGAGGTCGGAGATAGCTGCCGCGCCCTCACCCGGTTCTCCGGAAGCGATGGCTTTGGCCGCGTCCCGCAGTGCGCCGGCGAGGCCTTCATCCAGCGATGCCGCGGCATTGGCGGCCTGCTGCAGCGCTGCTACCAGTTCCTCTATCTCTTCCTGGCTCATGCCGGC
The DNA here is from genome assembly GCA_964589285.1 of uncultured Dehalococcoidaceae bacterium. Lineage (GTDB taxonomy): Bacteria > Chloroflexota > Dehalococcoidia > Dehalococcoidales > RBG-16-60-22 > DAOUEG01. The sequence continues at coordinate 4,861 of CAZPSP010000130.1, forward strand.
AAGCTGTTCGGCGATGGCGTTCATCGAGGCTTCCAGCGCGGTCAGGTCGCCGTCGGTCAGCGCCTTCCCCAGTTCTTCCGTGGCGGGCGAACCGGCAAGGGCGTTGCCTATCTCCCGCAGGGCCTCCGCCGTAACCGGGTCCTTCTGCAGTTCATTCAGCTTTTCCTGCGCCTCGGAGAGGGCCTTTAAGGCCTCGGGGGCGTCTTCAGCGTTTTTCAATGCTTCTTCCAGTTGTTCAAGCGCCTCTTCCAGGGCGGCGCGTTCTTCTTCGGTCAGGGATTCCGCGCTGAGCAGTTCCTCCCTGGCCTTATCCACTTCCTCCGCCGCCTTGTCGATCTGCGCCTGGAACTCCTGCCGCTCTTCGATGACCCTGTCCATGGGATTGGGCAGTGTCACCAGGAGTGTTGCCACCGCCAGGCAGGCCAGCCAGGGGATGAACGCCTTTCCGCGCGGCCACAGCGGGATGAAGTCCCCCGGACGGCGGCCCTTCACGGACCTCAGGGCGTTCTCGCGCTGAAGGCCGGCGATGGATGTTTGCGCATCGCGGAGTTCCCAGGCCGTAGAGAGACGGTCGGAAAGCCCGGTGAGCCGGTCCGCCGTGACAGCCGATTCCATCATGGTGGGCCGGCGCGCCAGCCCGTAAACGAGTCCCGCTGCCAGACCGGCCGCGAGGGCAATACCGGCCCAGAGCACCACTCCCGACCACGGCACGAACCACGATACCCCCAGCAGGATGACGCCGGCGGCCGTGCCTCCCGCCAGCCCGCGCAGCGCCCAGAGCAGTCCCCTCTTCAGCGACAGCCGCGTCCGCCATGGCCCGATAGCGGCGGAGAGGTCGCGGATGGAGTACGGCCGGTTCATGTCGTTACCTCGGTTGCCGGCATTGCTTCCGGTTTGGCACGAAAACGCCTGGCGGGACGCAGCAGCCAGGTTGAAAGCCAGAGGAACAGCGCCACCAGGAACGCGTCTGCAATGAGATTTGCCTGCCATAAAGGCATCCCGCTGCCGGGGTTGGCGGCGGAGCCTCCAATCATCTGCAGTTCAGTGGGGATGATGCCGGACAGGGTCGAAGCCTGCGCCGCCAGCGGATTGAATACCAGCGGCCACAGGACGGCGGTATTGTTGGCCAGCGAACCCTGGGTCCCGGCCTGGATGAAGGCTGTGGTAATAATCGTTCCCACCACCAGCAAAAAGGCTACGGAATACGCGATGACCGTGGCGATATTGCCGCGCCGGACTGCAACGGAGAAGAACACACTGACCGTGCCGAGCGTGAGGGCCGAAGCCAGCGCGACCACGAAGGATAGTCCTACCTGGCGGGGCGATACGCCCCCGAAGAGGAAGGCGAGGCTGAAAACGGGCAGGGCCGCGATCAGCAGCATGAACACGTATGATAGAGAAGACAGTATCTTTCCCAGGACGATTCCCAGCGAGGAAACCTGGGTGCCCAGAAGCAGGTCCAGCGTCTGGTGGTCCCGCTCCCCGGCGATCGCCGACCCGGTCAGTCCGGGCACTATGAAGACCACGAGCACCAGTTGAAATATGGACAGCACGGAGAATAACTGCGCTCCCAGCTCAGCAGCATATGAAACATTATACGAGTAGTGGAACTGCTGCTGCTGGATGTAGAGCATGACCGCGCCGATGATGGTAATGATCAACAGGTACACCGTGATGGTAACGGCCGCGCGGCGCCCGCGCATCCGCGTCTTCAATTCCTTGTTGAGCACCGCCAGGTTGCGGATGAATGACTCTTTCACGGCTGGGCTTCCTCCTCGGTCAGGGTCATGAACAACTCCTCCAGGCCTCCCACGGCGTTGAAGCTGACCACCGGGACATCAGCTTCATGCAGGGATTTCAATATACCCGCCTGCCCGACAGCATCGCCCGAGAAAGCGGCGCGTAAGAGTTTATCCTCCGCGACCATTTCCACGTTGGTAATTCCGGGCTGGCTTTCCAGCACCTGCGCGGCCGCATCCGTTTTGTCAAGGACGCGCACTTCCAGCACGCGGCTGGCCCCGAGGCGAGAGATGATGCTGTCAACGGAGCCGGAAGCTACCATCTTTCCCCGGTGGATGATGCCGACTTCCGTGGAAAGGTCGGCGAGTTCAGGGAGGATGTGAGAACTGATGAGCACGGTCTTCTTCATGCGGGAGATTTCCTTGAGTATCTCCCTCATTTCCACGCGCGCCCGCGGGTCCAGCCCGGAGGCCGGCTCGTCAAGGAGCAGGACGTCCGGATCGTGCACGAGGCACCGCGCCAGACCGAGCCGCTGCTTCATGCCGCGGGAGAGGGTCTCCACGA
>CAZPSP010000131.1:0-7063 GCA_964589285.1 uncultured Dehalococcoidaceae bacterium
GACACAGAGCCAGACAACCACTACGCAAGCGACAAGTTCCACGACAACCCCCACGACCTCACCTCAATCCGGACCTAAAACCGGCGGTACTTTAACTCTATTGTGGCGTGGTGCGGCCGGTAACCTGGGGTGGCAGCCGGAAGCCATTGGAGAGATCAATGGCACCCTGCAACTCTTCTTCGAAGGTCTTGTGAAAGATACCATCGATGGCGAGATGCATCCCTGGCTGGCCACCTCCTGGGAAACGGATTGGCAGGCGGCTACGATTATTTTCCATTTGAGAGAGGGTGTCAAGTTCCATGACGGCTCTGATTTCAATGCGGAAGTCGCCAAATGGAACCTGGACCAGCGCATCGAACTTGGCAAGGCGCCTTATTGGGAATCGATCGAAATCCTGGACAATTACACAATAAAAGTGCAATTGACCGAGTGGCGGAATTACCTTCTGGGAGGATTCACCACAACCTGCTTCATGCACTCGAAGAAAAGCTATGATGAAAAGGGGCTTGACTGGCTTCGATTGAATCCGGTGGGAACCGGCGCTTTTGTTTTCGATTCATATGAAGACGGAGTAAAAACCGTGGGTGTCAAGAACCCTGATTACTGGAACCCGGGCAAACCGTATGTTGACAAGATCGTAATCAAGTACATACCGGACTGGTCTGCCAGAAAAGCAGCTTTTATATCCGGTGACGGAGATATGAACATTACTGAACTTGGCAAAGAGACGTACGATATGAAGTCTGCTGGCTTTGAAGTTATCTCCGCTAAGGAGTGTGTGTTTGTATTGTTTCCTTCCGGGAGTACTGAAGGCTCTCCGTGGGTAAACGAAAAGGTACGCCAGGCGGCAGGTTATGCAATCGATGTAGAGGCACTGGCGGAAGGGCAAGGTTACGGCGAGTGGACTCCTGCATATCACTGGTTAGCTCCCTTCGTTCCTATCTATGACCCGGATTTCAGAGGGCGGGGATTCGATCCGGATAAAGCTAAAAATCTGCTAGCGGAAGCGGGTTACCCGGACGGCTTCAAGACCACGCTCTATCCGATGCCAGGGAGCCAGAGAGACTGTTCCGTAGCTATACAGGACTACCTTGGCAGGGTCGGCATCGATGTCGAAATTGTGTTCTATGAAGCGGCTAAATTCTTCCAGTTTATGAATAACCAGACCTGGGACGGTCTCGTGCTCATCGGCTTGCCGAATTCCGGTCGTTTTACCTCCACCATGTCTGGCTGGTACACCGTGCTGCCGGGAAATACGTGGTACGTGAGTAAGTATCACGACGACGAAATAGACGCATTGATAGTGGAAAGTTACAGCTCTCCTGAACCGGATGTAGAACTCATGCAGGAGATTACCGATATAGTTTACGAGAAAGCTGTGGCCATCCCCGTCTATCAGGGAGGCATGAGTTACGCGATACGCCCGTATGTCAAAGACAGCGGCGTCTGTACCCGCGGTGATTTCCCGCTGTACTGGAATCCCGATGAGGTATGGTTGGATAAATAGCCTGCCGGCTTTTCCAGCCAACAGGCATCTTCGTGAAAAAGAGAGTGCGGGTCGGGCACCAACGCCCGACCCGCACCAGAGACAATGTCTCGGTACTTTGCTGATAAGGAGATACAATACTATTCCCAGTAATTGTTATTGTCTTGAAGAATAGCTATGGGCACCTTTATTGTACGCAGATTACTACAGGGCATCATTATTCTGATATTGGTTTCCTTGATCGTTTTTATCAGTATGCGCCTTCTTCCCGGCGACCCCATTCTCCTGATCGTTACTTCCAGCGAATGGAATGAATTTACCGAACAGGAGATGGAACGGCTAAGACACGAATACGGGCTGGATAGGCCGATGTATGTCCAGTATGTAGACTGGATTTCCAAGTTCGTGACTGGGGACTTTGGAGTATCAATATTAAATCATCGGGCCGTGAGGACCGAGATTTTACGACGTGCTCTCATATCATTGCATATAGGAATGCTCGCCTTCATTATTGGAAACCTCATAGGCATCCCGATGGGCATCATCGCCGCGGTCAGGCGTGGAAAACTGACAGATACCATCGTGACGGTGCTGGCTAACCTTGGAATGACAGTGCCCAGCTTCTGGTTGGGCTTTTTACTCGTGTATTTGTTCGGCTTGCAGCTCTCATGGCTGCCGACCATGGGTTACACCTCGCCCGCGGAGGACTTCTGGCTGAACTGCAAGCAATTGATCATGCCGGTAATATGTCTGGTTGTGTTCCCCATTTCCGGAACGGCACGCCAGATACGCTCCAGTATGATTGAGGTCATGCACCAGGACTATATACGCACCGCCTGGAGTAAAGGATTACGCGAGCAGGTTGTCGTCACCAAACATGCCTTGAAAAACGGCATCATGCCGATCATCACGCTGGCGGGGATGCATCTCAGCATGATTGTCGGCGGTTCAGTATTGATAGAAACAGTATTCAATATTCCCGGTATGGGCTATTTGCTGGTCTCATCAGTCAGCAACCAGGATTATCCGTACGTCCAGGGAATTACGATGATAATCGCTGTCTCTATCGTTTTAATTAATATCGCGGTAGACATAATTTACGGCTATGTCGACCCGCGAGTCCATTACGACTAGGAAGGTGTCATCTTGAATGTAGCTGCCGAGATAACTGAGACACCAGTACGCGTCAACGAGGTACGACGATTCACCAGGTTGTTTCTAGGCCGGGGCGTGGTTGCATTCGGTGTCGTTATCGTTTTGCTGTTGATATTTATCGCGATATTTTCCCCCTTGATAGCCCCGTATGATCCTTACGAAACATCCTTGAGAGAAACATTGTTGCCGCCCAGCGGGCAGCACCTGTTGGGCACAGATACCCTTGGCAGAGACATCTTAACCCGCATCATGTATGGCACACGCACCTCCTTGATGATAGGCATGGTCGCGATTTTCGTCTCCGGAATTATAGGCAGCACGCTTGGTCTGCTTGCCGGATATCTTGGTAAATGGGCTTTCACCATTATCATGAGATTAATGGATGCGCTGATGGCGTTCCCCATGATAATACTGGCGCTTATAGTTGCGTCCATGCTCGGGTCCGGGATAATGAACGTGATCATTGCGTTGACAGTGGGTTTGATTCCCGGCTACACCAGGCTGATGTGTGGTCAGGTGCTTTCTACAAAAGAGAATGATTACATTTTAGCCGAACATTCACTGGGAGCTGACAAATATCGAATCATGTTGCGGCATATACTGCCGAACAGTTTTCAGCCGGTTATCGTTTATATGACGATGATGCTGGGCCAAACCATACTAGCTGAAGCCGGCCTTAGTTTTCTGGGTATAGGCGTCGAATCACCCATTCCTGCCTGGGGAAGCATGATCAGTGAAGGCCGGGATTTCCTTCTTATGGCCCCTCTGCTTTCTTTCGCTCCCGGTTTTGTGCTTATGCTTGCTGTCTTTAGCTTTGCCATGGTAGGTGACGGACTGCGGGATGCGCTCGACCCCAAACTCAGAGGCATCTTGTAGTCTTAATCGATGAACTTGTTGTATTGAGTCGACAGAACAAGTCGTTTCGCAATATTTATTCTGGTACCCCGGGAGTTCAGACGACATTGCATGCTTCGGAGAAAGGAGTTAAATTATGCCACCCCGAGAAAAACCCAAAACCCATGTCACAGGTGAAAAATCAATTCCCATCACGCTTGGCTTCGGTCCGAACGGTAACTCTTCTGTGGCGGATGTCAAGAACGGCAGGATAGTGAGGGTAAGACCGCTGCATTTCGACTGGAAATATAACAAGGAGAGTTTCAATCCCTGGGTAATGGATGTACGTGGCAAGCCCCTGGAAGCAGGGATGAAGGCGCTGCCCGGTACGTATAGCCTTGCGTACAAGAAGAGGGTCTATTCCCCGAACCGGGTTCTCTATCCGCTGAAAAGGGTCGATTGGGACCCGGATGGAGAAAGAAACCCGCAAAACCGGGGCAAAAGCAAGTATGTCCGGATTTCCTGGGATGAAGCCCTGGATTACATAGCTAAGGAAATGAGAAGGGTCATCGAGGAATACGGGCCCTATTCCATTTTCGCCCAGATGGATGGCCATGGGGAATTTAAGGTTGTTCACTGCTCCCATGGTTGCGGAGTCAGACTCCTCGATTTACTGGGTGGATACACTTTACAGACCCGTAATCCGGACAGCTGGGAAGGCTGGTACTGGGGCGCCAAACATGTCTGGGGAATGGAACCGGTAGGCCAGATGGCGCCGGATGCTAATGTCATGTACGACATCGCCCAGAACACCAGGCTGCTCCTGTTCTGGGGATGCGACCCGGAAACAACACCCTGGGGACTGGACGGCCAGATGTCGAGCCGTTTGTGCTACTGGTGGTCGGACCTCGGCATCAAACAGGTGTACATTTGCCCGGACCTGAATTACGGCGCCGCCGTCCATGCTGACAAGTGGATACCGGTCCTGCCCGGTACAGACGCCGCGCTGCGCCTGGCTGTAGCTTATGTATGGATGACCGAAGGGACTTACGACAAAGAGTATATCGCTACTCACGCTTACGGCTTCGATAAGTTCGAGGATTATGTTCTCGGTAAAGAAGACGGAATTCCCAAGACCCCGGCCTGGGCAGCGGAAAAAACCGGTATTCCCGAATGGACCATAAAAGCTCTGGCCCGTAACTGGGCCTCCAATCCAACAACGCTGCCGCATGGTAACGGGGGCCCCGGTATCAGGGTACCGTATGCTACGGAGAATGGACGGCTCGAGCCGATGTTACTTGGCATGCAGGGTTTGGGCAAGCCTGGACGCCATCAGATCAAGATGATCGAATGGAACATGCACCACCAGAACCCAATGCCCGACAGCATAACCCCTATATTCCCGAGTAAAGCCAGCCGGGGATATATGGTTCCCGTCGTTTGGGATATCAAGAACATGGAAACCGGCCATTGGGGGCGTGGAATGACTCCTGAAAACATATATCCCAAGCAATTCATTCCAAAAGACCTTGTACCTGATGCACTGCTCAACCCTCCTATCAGCTGGTACGGCACGACTTTGTGCCTCGCTGAGACAGACGACCAGTTTGTCAAGTATACCTATCCCGCGCCGGGGTGCCCTGAAGTACATATGATCTGGACGGACACGCCTTGTTGGTTAACCTGCTGGAACGATACCAATTCCTATGTTAAGGCGCTGAGAAGCCCTAAAATAGAATTTGTGCTCGCCCAGCACCCCTGGCTGGAGAATGACTGCCTGCTTGCTGACATTATCCTGCCGATCAATACCAAGTTCGAGGAAGACGATATCAATATGGACTCAGGCAACGGGCAGTTCCGCGTTATGGTTCATGAGAAAAAGTGCATTGAACCGATCGGAGAATCCGTCAGTGACTACGATGCTGTCTGCTTGATAGCAGAAAGGCTGGGACTGCTGGAGGAGTTGACCGAGGGCAAGTCAGTTCAGGACTACATTAAACTCGGTTTCGAGACTTCCGGGGCACAAAAGTTCATGACTTATGACGAATTCGTCGAGAAGGGTTATTTCGTCGTGCCGACTGATCTGAATTGGAAAGACCGCAAGGTGGGCCTTCAGGAATTCAACGAAGACCCGAAAAACCATCCTCTAACAACGCCTACCGGTTTACTGGAATACGAATCTACCGGCCTGGCCGAGCATTTCCCGGATGACAAAGAAAGGCCTCCGGTCCCGCACTGGATTGAAAAAGGGGAGAGCCATGATGAATCTCTTTCCAGTGAACGCGCCAAAAAATATCCTCTCCTGGTAATGTCCAACCACCCGCGCTGGCGGTGCCACGCCCAATGTGATGATATCTCCTGGACGCGGGAAACCCCGACCGGAAAGGTGGTAGGACCGGATGGCTATAAATACGAACCTATCTGGATCAACCCTAAAGACGCGGATGCCAGAAGAATAAAAACCGGGGATGTGGTGCAGATATTCAATGAGAGAGGTATTGTTCTCGTTGGCGCTTATGTGACCGAGAGAGTCATGCCCGGTGTTGTGTATGTCGACCATGGCGCCAGATACGATCCCATTGTCCCCGGTGAAATAGACAGGGGCGGGGCCATCAACACTATCACCCCCCACAACATTACATCAAAGAATGCTACGGGTATGGTCGTCAGCGGCTTTCTGGCCGAGGTCGGCCCCGCTAATCTTGATGAACTCAGAAGGAAATATCCCGAAGCATTCAAGAGAAAATATGACCCGGGAGCCGGCTTGCGGTTCGACGCCTGGGTTGTCGAAGGAGGAAAATAGGACACATGAAAGCGTTTGTTATCGACGTCGGCATCTGCAACGGTTGCTACAGTTGCCAGATATCCTGCAAGGACGAACACGTCGGCAATGACTGGTCGCCTTATGCCAAACCCGAACCGGATACGGGACAGTTCTGGATGCGCCAGACTGAGCACATCCAGGGAACGGTACCCAAGGTGAAGATGCACTACATACCCATGCCGTGCATGCACTGCGCCGAGCCTCCCTGCGTTCCGGCCTGCCCGGTCGAAGCCATCTACAAGCGGGATGACGGCCTGGTCATCATCGATCCCGAGAAATGCACGGGCTGTAAACTGTGCGTGGACGCCTGCCCGTACGATGCCATCTTCTTCAATGAAGACCTGAACATCGCCCAGAAGTGCACCGGCTGCGCCCACCTGCTGGACAGCGGCGAGTGGAAGATACCGCGCTGTGCGGACTCCTGCCCGACCGAGGCCATCAAGTTCGGTGAAGAAGAGGACCTGAAGGGCCTCATCGCCAAGGCCGAAGTACTGAAACCCGAACTCAACGCCAAGCCGCGGGTCTACTATCTCAACATCCCCAAGAAGTTCGTGGCCGGCACCATCTACGATCCCGTCGAGAAAGAAGTGGTCATCGGCGCCAGCTGCACGCTGACCAATGGTTCCGACAAATGGACCGCGACGACGGACGGGTTCGGCGATTTCTGGTTCAAGGACCTGCCGGACGGCGCCTACAAGCTGACCATCGAAGCCAAAGGTTACAAGACCAAGGGCTACGATACCATCAATACGGAGAAGGACAGC
>CAZPSP010000132.1:0-7027 GCA_964589285.1 uncultured Dehalococcoidaceae bacterium
ACTTCAACCTGCCCGCCGCCCGTGATTGGGAACCGCTCCGCCTTTACGAGATGGCGGCGCTCGCCTACCGGGATAACGGCAAAGAACGGTTTATGGACGTCTCGCTTTATTATTCGAACAAAGCGGATGCCGAGGCTGACGGGGACAATCTGTCATCCAGATTGAAATCTTATGTTTTCTTCACCTTCAATGATGCCGAAAACATTGCGCTGGCGGATATCTACGACGTAGGAGAACCGGTGGTCAGGGAGCATGATAAAGGAGCCACACTGACGGTAAGCTGCCGATACAGGGATGATTATGAAGGTCGCCACAGGTTAATACCGTACTTGATCCAGGGCATGTACGATATGTTGTTCCTGGCCCCAGACCCGGCTGAGTATATAAAGGACTAAGGATGCGGCTGGACGACCGGACGTGGGAGGAACTGGAGAGCACGTTCTGCGGCGCAGGCGAAGAGGAAAACTGGCAGTCCTTGTGGAATACCATTGTGCTATTCCGGCGCGTGGCGAAGGAGGTGGGGGAAAAGATGGGGTTTGACTATCCTCAAGACATGGACGAGCGGACGGTGAGATATCTAGAAAGCGTCGAGGAGAGATATTATAAGAAGTAGGTCTGCAAGCCTTGTCAATCGGGCATATATCGCCTATTATCAGAACAGGAGATAAAAGTCATCTATGAAATTATATAACTATACTGTCATCTACGAGCCCACAGCGGAGGGCGGCTTTAATGTAGTATTTCCCGCTATTCCGGAGATATGTACGTTCGGTGAGACGATTGAAGAAGCTAAAACGATGGCTGAAGATGCCCTTCGATGCTATCTCGAAAGCGCTCTTGAAGCAAATGAGACTATTCCCGAGGACAGAGCACCTGCTATCGACCAACTAGCCGTGCAGATATAATGCCGAAACTGCCACCGGTATGCGGTCGCGAAGTCCTGAAGATATTGTAAAAAACCGGTTTCTATGTCCACCATCAGACCGGCAGCCATGCCCGCCTCTTTCATGCTCCGAAGACTCGATCTGCGGGTTACCGTTCCCATTCATAACAAGACGCTTCCAACCAAAACCCTCAAGTCCATTCTCAAACAAGCAGACCTCACAGAAGACGAATTCCTGAAATTGCGCGAAGGCAAATAGTCCCATATAAACGAAAAACCCCGCGCTAAGGCAGGGTTCATTGTTTCAAGTTGCGTTATGGTTAGACGCCCTGGCTCATCTGGTAGCTCTTGCCCTCGCTGACGATGGAGGGAGCAATAACCATGTCCGCCCGGTGGAATTCCTTGATGGTGGATGCGCCGCAAAATCCCATAGCGATACGGAGGGCTCCGACGAGGTTCTGGGTACCGTGCGTCTGGGACGTGGGGCCGAGGAGGAGCTGTTCCAGCGTCGTGGTGGTGCCGACCTTGATGCGGGTGCCGCGCGGGAGGGCCGGGTGCGGGTGGGACATTCCCCAGTGGTAACCGCGTCCGGGGGCGCCTTCCACCTGGGCAAACGGCGAGCCGATCATGACGGCATCCGCGCCGGCGGCAAAGGCCTTGCAGACATCGCCGCCCTTCTTAAAGCCGCCGTCGGTGATAATCGGGATATACTTACCGGTCTCTTCGAAGTAAGCGTCGCGGGCGGCGGCACAGTCGATGGTTGCGGTTATCTGTGGTACACCCATGCCGAGCACTTCACGGCTGGTGCAGGCGGCGCCGGGACCCACCCCGACGAGGACGCCGGCGATGCCGGTCTCCATGAGCTCGTAGCAGGCGGTGGAACTGACGCAGTTACCGACGACGATAGGCATCTTCAACTGCTTGACCATTTCGGAGAATATCAGGCCCTTGTAACTCTTGGAAACGTGCCGGGCGCTGGTAACAGTCGACTGCACGACAAGGATATCACAGCCGGCTTCCTGAACGACGGGCGCCAGCCGCTTGGTGTTGGCGGGGATAAGGGAGATGGCGCAGGTAACGCCGGCTTTTTTGACAGCTTCAACGCGCCGGGCGACGATATCTTCCTTGATAGGCTCGGTGTAGACTTTCTGGAGAAGTCCGGTCACCTTGCTGTTATCGGCGGCGGCGATCTCCTTGAGGACCTCGTCCGGGTTCTCATAGCGGGCCTGAACGCCGTCGAGGTTAAGAACGGCCAGTCCGCCGAGTTTACCCATTTTGACGGCCATGTTGACATCGACGACGCCGTCCATAGCCGAGGCGACGATGGGGATGGTAAAAGTAAAATCCCCTATCTGGAAATCCACATTGGTCTGGTCGGGATTGATGGTGACGTCACCGGGGACGATGGCGACTTCATCGAAGCCGTAGGAGCGTTTGAGTTGTTTGAGCCTTGAAGAAAACTTATCGTTCTGCATATGTAAATTTTATTATATCAAAGTAACCAGAGGTATACAACCGGGCTTTTACGCACGCCACGCACGGGACTAAAAGGCCATGACGGAAATAATTTTTTCACGCACCGGATACAGTTGACATCCCATTGTGTTCAGCTTATAATCGCTGAAAATAGGTGTCGTCCGAGGCGTGACTTGTTTTTCTTCGTACTGATCATGGGGTTGCTTTTCCTGGTCGCCGGGGGGGCCGGCCTGTTTTATACGTTTGCCAACCTCGCCAGCAGCGACCCGCTCTGGGTCATAGCCATTATTATCTTCGCAACCTTTACCATTTTCGGCCTTGGGTTGATCGTTTTCCTGGCCCTTTTCAACACCGAGTTCGATTAGCCCGTACGGTCCGCTCATCGTTTGCCTCTTCGTTCCGCTGCTGCGCTGCCATTTGTCTCCGATTGTGGACACTTTTGCCTTATGTCAGGTATAATAGTCAACGTCAGGGACGATACGGAGCGAATGCCGAACCTTTACGTTGTAGCCACCCCCATTGGTAATCTCGAGGATGTTACTTTGCGTGCCTTGCGTATTCTCCGCGAGGTTAAACTCATCGCGGCGGAGGACACCCGCAAGACGCGAAGGCTGCTTAACACCTATGACATCAAGACGCCGATGACCAGTTATCACGAACACAACAAGATGGCAAAGCTGGACCGTATCATGGACGCGCTGGGAACGGGAGATGTGGCACTGGTATCCGAGGCCGGCATGCCCGGCATATCGGACCCCGGCTACGAACTGATCGTCGCCGCCGGGGAGCGAGGCATACCCGTAGTGCCGGTGCCGGGCGCATCCGCTGTTATATCGGCGCTGGCGGTATCCGGTCTGCCGACGGACCGGTTTACGTACCTTGGTTTCCTGCCGAACCGCGGCCCGGCCCGGCGCCGCGCCCTGCAAAACGAGAAGGACACCACGGGAACGCTGATCATTTACGAAGCGCCCCACCGGCTGGGTGCGGCTCTGGAAGACATCCTGGAAGTACTCGGAGACCGCCGGATAGCCGTCTGCCGGGAACTCACCAAGCTGCATGAAGAAACGTTCCGGGGGACGGTCAGCCAGGCGATCGAGCATTTCAAGCTGCCGCGCGGGGAGTTTACGCTCGTCATAGAAGGACAGAGCGGAGAAAAGGAAACGCCGGCCCAAAGCGATATAGAAAGCAAACTGCATGAATTATACCTGTCCGGCGTACCGGCGCGGGATGCCGTGGCCGCCATGGCGGAGACCACCGGCCTGTCCCGGCGGGAACTGTACCGGACCTGGCTCAAGCTCGACAAGACATGGGACAGAGATAACGATTAAGGGGAGGATTGATATGAGACGAGGATGTATCTCTCTGGGAGAAATAACGTGCAATGGGTGCGGCAAACCGATCCCCTATCCGGACCGCTACCTTGCCATGAATGAGACTAACGGCGTGGAAGATGAAGATGGTGAGACCATGCGCTACTGCGTGGAATGCTGCCTTCAGAAAGGCCTTGCCTACTACAAGGACGAGAAGGGAGAGCGGGTACTGACGTTCCTCTAGGCCGCCGTACCCCTGACACGCATGAGCGAAAGGATTTATATCGGGGTCGCCTGGCCGTACGCCAACGGCTCGCTTCACCTGGGACACATCGCCGGGGCTTATCTGCCGGCGGACATCTTCGCCCGGTACCACCGCATGAAGGGCAACCAGGTGCTGATGGTTTCCGGTTCGGACCAGCATGGCACGCCCGTCACCATCAAAGCGGAGCAGGAAGGAGTTAGTCCTTCCGTCATCGCGGACCGGTACCAGGCAGAGTTCCAGGAATGCTGGGACGGATTGGGCATTTCTTTCGACCTGTTCACCACCACCAGCACGGAGAACCACACGGCGGTGGCACAGGACATGTTCCTCAAGCTGCTGGAAGGGGACTTTATCTACAAGAAGACCGTACCCCAGACCTACTGCCCGAGCTGCGAACGCTTCCTGCCGGACCGGTATGTGGAGGGAGTTTGTCCGTTCTGCAAGACAGCCGGCGCCCGCGGCGACCAGTGCGACGAATGCGGCCGCCCGATGAACCCCGACGAGCTCATCGAGGCCAGATGCCGGCTCTGCGGCACCGCCCCGGTCCTTAAGGATTCCGAGCAGTTCTTCCTCAAGCTCGGGGAATTTGCGGAACGCATCGAGCAATGGCTGGAAGAACGGCCCCACCTCCGCCCAAATGTCGTCGGCATGACACGGCGTTACTTGAAGGAAGGGTTACATGATCGCGCTATTACCCGCGATATCACCTGGGGCATTCCGATCCCGCTGGAAGGCTACGATGAGAAACGCATTTATGTCTGGTTCGAGGCGGTCATCGGCTACCTCTCCGCCTCCAAGGAATGGGCGCAGCGCCGGGGAGACCCGGACGCCTGGAAGCCCTTCTGGGAAAACGGCGTGAAGAGCTATTATTTCATCGGGAAGGACAATATTCCCTTCCATACGCTGTTCTGGCCGGCGGAACTCATGGGCTACGGTGGACTGGCGTTGCCGTACGACGTGCCCGCTAACGAGTGGCTGACCTTCGAGAGCAAGAAAGGTTCCAAGAGCCGCAACTGGGCGGTCTGGGTACCGGACTACCTCACCCGGTACGACGCCGATCCCGTCCGCTATCTCCTCTCCGTCAACATGCCGGAGACGAGCGATACCGATTTCTCCTGGCGGGAATTCGTGCGGCGGAACAATGATGAACTGGTGGCCGCCTACGGCAACCTGGTCAACCGGGTGCTGACGTTCGTCTACAAGAACTTCGAAGGCAAGGTACCGGAACCCAGCGAACTCCAGGCCGATGACAAAGCGCTGCTGAAGGTTGTGGATACAGCCATCGACGAGGCCGGAGAACAACTGGCCGGCTGTCATTTCAGGGCCGCGGTGCAGACCGCCATGGCTGCCGCGAGGGAAGCCAACCGGTACCTGGACGATAAAGCGCCATGGAAAGCGATCAAGACGGACCGCGCCGCGGCGGCGACGTCCCTCTACACCGTCATCAATGTCATTTCCGGTCTGAAAACGGTCTTCTACCCGTTCCTACCGTTCAGTTCCCGGAAAGTGCATGAATACCTGGGTTTCAGCAGCAGCGTGGAGGCGTCCGGCTGGAAACGGCAGGAAGTTCCGGCGGGACAGGCGTTGCAGAAGCCCGCGCCGTTGTTCACCAAGCTGGATGAAAGCATCATCGACGAGGAGACCAGCCGGATTGGAACTTAAAGAGATATACGCGCCGGTGGAAGACGACCTCGAGGCGGTCACGGCCATTCTCAAAAGCATCAAGGACGTCGAATACGAATGGCTGGCGCAGCAGCTCGGGCACATCGTGCGGGGAACGGGCAAGATCATCCGCCCGGCGCTGACGCTGCTCTCCGGCAAGACGTTCGAGTACAACCTCACCCACCTGATGCCGATGGCGGTAGCCGTGGAACTGATGCATACCGCCACGCTGGTCCACGATGATGCCATCGACAAGGCCGCCACCCGGCGTGGACAGGCGACCGTCAACGCCATCTGGGGGGATGAGATCGCCATATTGATGGGAGACTATCTTTTTGCGCGGGCCGGCGAATTTTCCGCGGACACGCAGACGCCGCGCGCCATCAAGCTGTTCTCCCACACACTCGGCATCATCTCCAGCGGGGAGATAAACCAGTTCCGGTGTTCCTATAAGACCGACCAGACACGGGAGGATTATTTCCGGCGTATCTACGGCAAAACGGGATCGCTGTTTTCCCTCTCCACGCAGTCCGGGGCGATTCTCGGCGGCGGGTCTGAAGCGGACATCTCCATTATGAAGAACTACGGGGACAACCTGGGGATCGCGTTCCAGATCGTCGATGACATCCTGGATTTCACGAGCACGCCGGAAAAGCTGGGCAAACCGGTCGGCTCGGACCTCAGGCAAGGCACGCTGACGTTGCCGTCGATGATGGTACTGGAGCAATATCCGGCTGATAATCCGGTGAAAAAATACTTCGAAACCCGTGAAGAACAGTACACACAGCAGGCGGTGGAACTTATCCTGAACTCTTCGATCATCAAAGACTGTTACGCGGTAGCCCGGGAATACCGTGACAGAGCATGCCGGGGGTTGACCTCGATACCGGCGAGTCCCAGCCGCCGCTCGCTCGAACTGCTCGGCGAGTACATCATCAACCAGGGCCGTTCGTAATCAGGCCACGGTGAAGACCGTACCGTCCGTGTAGGTCTCTTTCTTGGACGTCGGCAGTTTTTCCTTGAAGCGGTCCACGGCATAAGCTGCTGCCTCGAACCCTTCACCCCGGTGGCCCGCCGCAATGGCGATGATGAGGTTTATGTCACCGACCTGGAGGACGCCGGTCCGATGATGTATCACGACATTCTCCACAGGCCAGCGTTTTTTTATCTCCCCGGCGATCTCTTCCAGTTGCCCGGCGGCGCGGCCGCCGTCATCCCGGTATTCCACGGAGACAACCGCTTTGTTCCGGGCGTTATCGCGGATGAGGCCGACATAGGTGACCACGCAACCGCTGCCGGTCGTTTTGGCTTCCCGCACAGCCTGTTCCGGGGAAAGGGGCTGGTCTGTGACGAGGATCATAGTTCTAACTCCCTGGTATTCGAGTTGGCGAAAATCTATCCTTATCCCTCTCTGCGAAAGCGGACAATCCA
>CAZPSP010000133.1:0-6960 GCA_964589285.1 uncultured Dehalococcoidaceae bacterium
TCAACGAGAGAGAGGTCGGCCACCTGGAGGACGTCAAGTCGTTGTTCCAACTCGGTTACAGGGTACTGCTCGGGACGTTCCTCTACGGCGTCTTTTTTATCCTGGCGAGCGTTTTCTGGTGGAAAGACCGGCGCAATATCGGGCTGGGACTGCTCTGGGGCGGCGGATTATCGCTGGCCGTCATGCTGGCGCTGGGCATAACTATCGCGGTGGACTTTAATGGCTTCTTCCTCCGGTTCCATATGCTTAGCTTTGCCAATGATCTATGGCAGCTCGATCCGTCTCATGATTACCTTATCATGATGTTCCCGCAGGGGTTCTGGTTCGACGCCGCGCTCTACATCGCACTGGCAGCGCTGGCCGGAGCCATCAATACCGGTCTGACCGGCTGGTTGCTACTCAGGGAAAATGCCGGGCGGGAGAGCCGGGCCGATGCCTTTCGGACGGACTGAGGTCCATACTAGTCTTCGGCTTCCCGCTGGCGGGCTACGACCGCCACAACTATCATGATAATACCGATGACGAGTATGCCGATACCGAACCACAGCAGCGGCATCAAGGCATCAGCGAAGGTACCGGCCAAACCGGTCCGCACAGCGTCTGGTACGTTAGCCGGTACGTAGGTGATAAGACTCAGCGTACGCCCGAACAATGCCGCGGCTACCGTCATGATACCGAAGAGCGAGAACGTGATGCCGAGGGACAGGAATATCTCCACCATCCTCCGGTAGATCAGCACAACCCCGATCACCAGCAATACCGCGACGCCGATAAGTGCGTAATATCCGGTCCGGAAATAGCCGATGTAACGCCGTGCCGTTTCCAGGTCCTGCACCGCTTCAGGACCGATTTCTCCATCATCGATGACGTAATTGTCCGGAACATCGTCGAGAAACTCGTCGATGTATTCATCGAAGTACGGCCGCACCGCGTCTTCCAGCAGATCTCTCAATTGAGGTACCGCCAGCATCATGATGGTAAGATTGGTCTCGTTGAGATAACCGCGGAGGAAGGCGACGATCTGCCGGGGCGCCATGTCCAATGTACCGGGCGGCAGCAGCTCCGGCGGTACGAGATGAATATATTGCTCGATGTAATCTTCGACCGTGGAAGAAAGGTTGCTGCGGAGGATTTCCGGCACGACCGCCGCCAGGTTCGCCTCGACTTCCTCCCATAATTTTGGTTTGATCGTCGCTTTGACCTGGGACACCGGAATAACGATGTAGAAAGATTCACGATCTCCTTTGAGATAACCGTAAGCGACTTGAATGATATTTTCCGCCTGTTCCTGGAGCCAGGGTTCGTAGTCGTCGATGACCTCATAGACATACGGCCTGGCGAATTCCACTTCGGGCGGCAGATCGAGCAGGTCTTCCCGCTCGATGACATCCCTTGTTACCTCAGCCAGGTCTATCTTCTGGACCTGGCCGGTCATGAAGCTCTCGTTGAGTACCGTGGCATCGATAATGAGTCCCACACCGAAGACGGACAGGCAAATAAACAGCAGCAGGCATATTATTGCCGTCGCCAATCCCTGCGCTACCTTCATGCGAAAAAAACCTCCGTGAGACCCGCCTTGAACTTGCCCGTATTCTATCACATCACCCGGTGAAAAAACATATGAAAAAAGAGCTATGACAGACAATTCCTATCGAAGAACGGCGTTCCCGCCGGTGCTGGTCACCTGCATGAAATCCGACCCCTGTGCTATAATGACTAATATCATTTTCCGGGAAAATCCATGTTTACTCATCTTCATGTTCACACTGAATACAGTCTCCTTGACGGGATGTGCCGTATCGAACCGCTGGTCGCCCGTGTCAAGGAGCTTGGCATGGACGCCCTGGCGATCACCGATCACGGCGTCATGTACGGGGCCATCGAGTTCTATCAAGCCGCACGTGCCGCGGGCATAAAACCGATCATCGGCTGTGAGATTTATATCGCTCCCAACGGCCATCTTTCCCGCACCGCCGCTGATAAGTCAAGCTACCACCTCGTCCTGCTGGCCAAGAACAGGCAAGGTTATGTCAACCTCATGCAACTGACATCCCTCGCCCACCTGGAAGGCTTCTACTATAAACCGCGCGTTGACAAGGAACAACTCCTGCGATACCGCGAAGGTCTTGTTGCCATGAGCGCCTGTCTCTCCGGCGAAATATCCTCCCTGTTGTTGAACGGACGCCGTGACGATGCACGGGAAGCCGCCTGCTGGTACCGGGACACATTTGAGGATTTCTATATCGAGATTATGCGCCACCCGATGGCGGAAATGGAGTCCGTCAATTCAAAGCTTATCCCGCTGGCGAGGGAACTGGATATTCCCCTTGTGGCCACCAACGATACGCACTACATCATGAAGGAAGACGCCTCCGCCCACGACCTGCTCCTTTGCATCGGCACCAACGCTACCGTTAACGATGAAAAACGCCTCAAGATGGACGGCGATTACTTTTATCTCAAGACGCCGCAGGAGATGGAAGAAAGATACCAGGACATCCCGGACGCCATCGAGAATACCGCCGCCATCGCGGAAAAATGCAACCTGGAACTGGACTTCGGACGCCTGCACCTGCCGGAAATAGAACGACCCGAGGGCAAGACTCCTGATGAATACCTCGCTGAGCTCTGCTACAAAGACTTCCGCAACAAGTACCCCAATCCCACTCCGGAAATCGAGAAACGGCTGGAATACGAACTGGACGTCATCAAAACAACGCAGTTCGCCAACTACTTCCTCGTCTGCTGGGACATTATCCGGTTCGTACGGGAACGGGGCATCCTGTTCGGTATCCGCGGCAGCGCCGCCTCCAGCATCGTGCTCTACTGTCTCGGCATCACCTTTCTCGATCCCATCGAGCACGGCCTCGTCTTCGAGCGCTTCCTCAACATCGAACGCAAGGAAATGCCGGATATCGATATGGACTTCCAGGACGACCGCCGTGAAGAAGTCATCCGCTACGTCACAGAGAAGTATGGGCAGGACCACGTAGCCCAGATCATCACCTTCGGGACGCTCGGCGCGCGGGCGGCCATCCGGGACGTCGGGCGTGCGCTCGGCATGGCCTACGGGGACGTCGACCGCGTTGCCCGCCTGGTCCCGGCCATGCCGCACATGACGCTTGATAAGGCCATGGAAGAAAACGCGGAACTGAAAAGCCTGTATGAGAACGACCAGATCGTCCACGACCTCGTCAGGCAGGCCAAAAGTGTTGAAGGCATCGCCCGTCACGCCAGCACCCATGCCGCCGGGGTCGTCATATCCAGCGAACCGCTGACCCGGCACGTGCCGCTCCAGCGGGCCTCGAAAGGCGCTGAAGGCCAGGAAGCCGTCATGACGCAGTACCCGATGGGCGATATTGCCCGCATCGGCCTGCTCAAGATGGATTTCCTCGGACTCATCAACCTGACCATGCTGGGCAAGGTGCGCGAGATCATCAAGGAGACCCGCGGTGAGGAGATAGACCTCTACAACCTGCCCATGGACGATGAAAAGACCTTCAAGCTCCTCTCCGCCGGTGACACGACCGGCGTTTTCCAGCTCGAAGGCTCCGGTATGCGGCGTTACATCAGGGACCTCGAACCCAGCGTCTTCAGCGATATTTCCGCCATGGTGGCGCTGTACCGCCCCGGCCCCATGGAGCACATCCCCCGGTTTATCGATTCCAAGCATGGCAAAACGCCGATCACCTACCCTCACCCGGCCCTGGAGAACATCCTGAAGGAGACCTATGGCGTCATCGTCTACCAGGACCAGGTGCTCTTCATCGTCAGGGAATTCGCCGGTTACAGCCTCGGGCAGGCGGACATTTTCCGCAAGGCCATGGGTAAGAAGATCGCCTCGGTCATCCAGAAGGAAAAGGTCAATTTCATCGAGGGCGCCAAGAAGCTGAACTATACGGAAGAGATGGCAAACGCCGTTTTCGCCCTCATCGAGCCGTTCGCCGGATACGCTTTCAACAAGGCCCACAGCGCCAGCTACGCTCTGGTCGCCTACCAGACCGCCTATCTCAAGGCCAATTACCCGGCGGAATACTGCGCCGCCTTCCTGACCGTCCATGCGGGAGAGGCGGAAAAAGTAGCCAATGCCGCCGCGGAATGCCGCCGGCTCGGCATCGATATCCTCCTGCCGGACATCAACCGCAGCCGCACCGAGTTCTCAGTTGAAAACCAGCCGGACGGCAAGCCGGCCATTCGCTTCGGACTTTCCGCGGTCAAGAACGTCGGTAATGCGGCCCTCGAATCCATCGTCGCCGAGCGCAACCGGAACGGTGAGTTCAAGTCAATCGAAGACCTCTGCCGCCGCTGCGATGTCCAGTCTTTGAACCGGCGGGTCATGGAAAGCCTCATCAAGGCCGGCGCCTTCGACAGCCTCCACGAGCGCGGCACGCTGCTGGCCAACGTGGAACGGATCATCGCCCTGGCCCAGCGCGAACAGAAGCTGAAGGACAGCGGCCAGACCTCGATGTTCGATCTCTTCGGGGAAAGCGCGCCGGTCCCGCTGGCGGACCTGGAAATGACGCCTTCCGAGGTCACCGACCGGGAAAAAGGCGTCTGGGAAAAAGAACTGATGGGGGTGAGTTTCTCCGAGAAACCGTTCAGCCCCGTCTTCAAATCCACCGAAGCTTCCACGTACTTCTGCGGCAATATTACGGCTGAACAGGATAAAGAGGAGATTGTCACCGCCGGCAGGATCATTTCAGCGAGAACCAATTTAACAAAGAAAAACGAACTGTTCGCCGTGGTCGTCATCGAAGATATCAGCGGTCAGATAGAAGTTCTCGTCTGGCCCCGGGTCTTCCAGAAAACCTCGACGCTCTGGGACGAAGGTAAAGAGGTCGTCGTGCAGGGCAAGGTACGGGCGCGGGACGATGAAGTCAGTCTGGTCTGCGACAGCGCCCGCTTGTATGAACCGCCCGCTCCCGATGAAATCGCGCCGGCGCCGGCTGCCGAGGAGGAGCCTGCCGCTCCGTCATCCGTGCCGTCTCCCGCCGCGAAGGCAGTTCCGCCTCTACAGTCTGCCTCTCCTTCAAAACAAGCAGCGCCGGCAAAAAACAACTCCGCGGTTGAAGATAACCCCCGGCAGACGTACCGGTTAACGATCACCATGCATGCCACTGAGAACGTGGACGGAGACCTGACAAAACTGAAACAGGTCGATGCCCTCCTCAGAGAATACTCCGGACAGGACACCGTCAGACTGATCGTGCAGAATGGCGAAAGTCCTACTTACCTTACATTGCCGTTCAAAACGGGTTATAATATAGAACTGAAAAAACGTCTTACCGCAATCGTAGGGGAAGATAATCTCACCGTCCGGCAAGTATAGTCTGGAGGTATTCATGAAAAGTTCGTTCAAGCTGTTCCGGATAGCCGGTATCGACATCGGCATTCATTATTCCTGGATACTGATCTTTATCTTTTTCAGCTGGTCTCTTCAGCAATATTTTTCGTTCCTGTATCCGGATTGGAGCCTTGCCACGCTCTGGATTTCCGGGATCATAGGCTCGCTGGCCATATTCGTCTCGGTGCTGCTGCATGAGATGGCGCACTCGCTGGTTGCCCGTTCCCGGGGCCTCCCGGTGAACAGCATCACGCTGTTCATCCTCGGCGGCGTCAGCAATCTGGAAGAGGAACCGGAGCAGCCGGGCGTAGAATTTGCCATGGCCATCGTAGGCCCCGGCACCAGCCTCCTCCTGGCGATCATTTTCTGGGGCATCGCCAGCGCCATGGCCGGCGCTCCCCTCACCTATAACGATATTACCTCCGGCACGGTCCTCAACACCCCCGTGGAAGCCGTCATCGGTTACCTGGGAATCATCAATCTCTTTCTCGGCGTCTTCAATCTGCTGCCGGGCTTCCCGCTCGACGGCGGCCGCGTGCTGCGCTCGATAATCTGGCATAACACCGGCAACCTGACAAGAGCGACGAACATCGCCGCCGGGGTGGGCAAGTTCTTCGGCTGGGGCTTTATCATCCTTGGCGTGATCCTTGTTTTCACCGTCAGCATTTTCAGCGGCATCTGGCTGGCGTTCATCGGCTGGTTCCTCAACAGCGCCGCCGATGCCAGCCGGCGGGAACTGGTCATCAAGGAAAGGCTCGGTAGGGTCAAAGTGAGAGACGTCATCAGTCCGGTCGAATCCATTGCTCCGTCCACCATGGTGAATGAACTCGTCGCCAACATCTTTGCCAAGAAGCATGAACGAGCGGTACCTGTCTGCAACGGCGAGCGCGTGGCCGGTATCGTCACTATCTCAGACATCCGCGAGGTGCCGCAGGACAAATGGCCGATGACACCTGTGTCCCAGATCATGAAGTCCGACCCGTTGTACACGGTCCAGCCCGATGACGACCTGGCTTTCGTGCTGAAACTGATCGCCAGTCACGACATCAACCAGGTCATCGTCAAGGACGGGGAGCGGTGCGCCGGTATGCTGAGCCGGGCGGACATCCTGCGTTACCTGCAGTTCAGCCAGGAACTCGGGATGAGGCCTTAAAGCCCGGATTGTACCACTGAGCGAGCAGAGCCGACCACTCGCCGGAACTTCCCCATCTCTTGCCGAACCAATCCGGACTTGTCTCCAGCTTGCCAAAAGAGGTATGATTTCGCCGGAGGCCCGGCGAACGTGAAGATACTGTCCGCCGGGTAGGAAAGATGGCGCCTGAAGGAAATCCGGAAGAAGGCCACCGCAAGCGGCTGCGGGAACGTTTCCTCAAGTCCGGTATCGAGGGTTTCCACGATTATGAGATCGTGGAACTGCTGCTCAGCCTGGGAACACCGCGCCGGGACTGCAAACCGGCGGCCAAGGAAGCCCTGAAGCGGTTCAAGACGCTGCGCGGCGTGCTGGAAGCGAGTCCGGAAGAACTCTCCGCCATTCATGGTATCGGTCCGCACAGCGCCTTCGGGATAAAGCTCGTCCAGGAAGTAGCCCGTGAATTTCTCAAGGCCAAAATGCTGGA